>JANXVW010000122.1 GCA_025351455.1 Betaproteobacteria bacterium
ATGGACAAAATGGGTTACCCGAAGGGGCTGATCCGCTACTCCACGCAGAACGCCCTCGAGCAGCATCTGCCCGCGCAGGGCATCCTCAACCGTATCTTCCGTCCGCGCGTGCTGCTTTATACGGCTGTGTTGTGGGTGATCATCATCGCGGCCCTGGTGACGCTCTACCAGCGCGTTGCGCTCAAAGTCAACGTCATGCGCGATCGTGGAAACGTCATGCATGACGCGGACGCAGAGACGGTCCAGAACGTCTACCGCCTGCAGATCATGAATACTCAGGAGGTGGCCCGAGAATTGACGATCGGCGTGTCAGGACTCGACGGAATCGGAATCTTGGGTGGGGCCGCACCGATTCGCATCGGCCCCGCGTCTTCCCTGATGGTGCCGCTGCGCATCGAGGCACCGCGCGCATCCGCCCGCAAGGGGTCGAACCGGATCGAGTTTGCCGTGGAGGCGATCGACCCTGCGCGTCCGGGCCACGCGCCGCTCAGGGTGGTCGAAAAAGCGATCTTCATCATCCAGTGAAAGGACAGCCCACCGTGAACCCGAACGCGATCGTCCAGACTCCGTGGTACCGGCATCCCTGGCCCTGGATACTGATGGCCGGACCGGCGACCGCCGTTGTCGCCGGATTTGCCACGATGTATATCGCTTTCACTCATGCGGACCCGCTTGTGGTCGACCAATACTACAAGGAAGGACTGGCGATCAATCGTGTTCTGGAGCGCGACCACGAGGCGTTGCTGCGTGGCTATCGCGCGACGGTCGTCCTGAACGAAGGGCGCACGCTCGTGCGCGTACAACTCGCGGGGGCGATGTTGCCCGAGGTACTGCGCCTGCATTTCATCCATCCCACAAAGTCCGGACTCGACCGGGAATTCTCCGTACGACAGATACAGCCTGGCTTGTATCAGGGCGCCGCGCAACTGGCGCAGGCGATGCGGTGGGGCGTAGAACTCGAGGACGCGCAACGGCAGTGGCGCCTGACCGGGACCTGGGATCAGGCCGATGACAGCTTTGTGCTGGAGCCGCGGAGCTGAGGAGCGAACGATGAAGAAATTGCAGTTTGTCTGGATCCTGTGGCCGTCCTTCCTGGTTGCAGCAGTCAGCAACGCCGCGGTCTTCACGGTATTTGACCCGCATGACCTGGTCGTCTTCGGCGAACCTGTCCGTGCCGGCCGGATCGCAGTTTATTCAATAGGTTTTTTCGGCCTGTGGGCGGTGACAGCGGCGAGCAATCTGCTGACTTACTTCCTGCAGAAATCCACCGCCGCGGTCAACCAGCGCCCCTTCGATCCGGCACAGCGGCCGGCCGGCTGTCCGCAAGACGCGGATGAGAGCCGGGAATAAGCGCCTTTCCATCCGCCACCAACGCAAACGATTTCCACCCTGAAATCGCAACCCCATGCCAACCAACGTACAGAACATCGATCGTATCATCCGTATCTCGTTCGGCATTGCGCTGCTGGCAATTGTCGCTTTCGTGCCTGGCAACTGGCGCTGGGCCGGACTGATCGGACTGGTACCGCTGGCGACTGGCTTGATCGGCTGGTGTCCGGTCTACGCATGGTTTACGCGCGATTGATACACAACCGTTCGTCAAGACTGATCCGAGGAGAGTTCACATTAAAGCGTTCACACTGGCAGCCCTGATGGCCTGCTTGCTTGCCGCACCGCGTTGTCCATGCTGAAGATGACGAGGATCACTCGACGGGTCAGAAGCAGAGGGTGCGGGTGTTCTCGCGCGAGGCCGCCGCATGGAACTCGTTCATGCCCGCCATCCTCGTTCTCTTGTCCAGCATTGCCTCGGACAGATGCCGGACCTGCGCGCAGGGTTGGCAGACGAGGACTGCGGCCTTGGCATGAGAGACGACTTCCTCGAATCGTTGTGGCGGTCCGAAGGGCACGATCTTGGCCGCCGTGCCTTCGGTGGCGAAGTGAACCGCGTCATGAAAGAGCATGATGGTCACGCTGTCGCCCGCCTGCAGGGCGGATGCCGCGAACACGAACGGCAGGGCGGCGCGGGTCGGATCCACCGGCCCCAATGTTGACGCTATGGCGAAGTGCATGTGGGTCTCCTTGTCATAGGCCGGTCCGCGAAATTGCTCCGCGTCAGGCGCGTGCGCGACCTCGAAAGGGGCCGTGCTTGCGAGCAGGATAACTTCCGCCGCAAAGGCGTCGTTTGACCTGAATCAAGTAGCAGGCCGGAGAAATGAATGATCTGGCCAAGGCCAGCGGTTGTTACCTTTGTTATCGCATCGAGCCGGGAAAACCCGGCGGGCAGGAAACGCTGCCGCTCGGCCCGGCATGGAAGGATGTCGTCAGAAAGTACAAGAGCCTCGAACATGCGCCGGAGCGCCTGACCCGGATCGGCCTGGAAGGCACGGGTTCGTATCCTGGCGACCGCTACTGGAAAGGCAGGGCGAAGAAAATGCAGATGCCGCCGAATGCAGTGGAGATCAGGGAGGCGGAAGCGAAGAATCTGGTGCTCTGGAATCTGACTCTGGGTAAATGACGCAGAGGAGGGGGCGGGCAACTAATCGTGGCGTCCGCTGCGTATGATCGAGACCAGCAGCCAGAGCCCGCAGACGACTGCGCCGAGAAAGCCCAGCAAACCAAACAGGGGCAAGCCCAGCCACGTCGTTTCGGTCTTCACCGTCATCACGATAGACGAACCGATGATCAGTGCCGCGGTCACGATGCCCATCGTCAGGCGGCTGACCGCCCGGTCCATGCGTTCGAAGGAATGATCGAGGCGGGTGACGTCGACGTGTACGGTAATCGTCCCCCGGTTCATCGCCTTCATCAACCGGCGCAGTTCGCCAGGCAGGTCCAGCGCCAGCGCAGCGGCGTCGCGCAGGCTTTTCGCGCCCATCCTCGCCAATGCGCGGGGAGAACGGCGCTGCCTGCCGATGCGTTCGAGGAACGGTCGCGCTTCGCTGACCATGTCGAAACCCGGATCGAGCATGCGGCCGAGGCCCTCGAGGGAAATGGCGGCCTTGAACAGCAACGCGAGATCCGGCGGCAAGGCGAGCCGGTGCTCGCGCATCAATGCGGTCAGGTCGCCCAGCAGGCGGCCCACTTCGATTCGTTCAAGGGCGACGCCGTGGAAATCGTCGATGAAACCCTCGACATCCACGCTCAGGGCTTGCCTGTCCACTTCGGCGTTGCCCGCCCAGTCCATGAGCAAGTCCGCGGCGTGGTCGGCATCGCGCAGCGCGAGACTGTAGAGCAGATCGGCAAGCTGTTCGCGCCTTTCCCGGGAGACTCGGCCCACCATTCCGAAATCGATGAAGGCGAGCCGGTTTTGGGGCAGATAGAACACGTTGCCCGGATGCGGATCGGCGTGAAAAAAACCGTCCTGAAGCACCATCTGCAGAACGGCGTTGGCGCCGCGGCGCGCCAGCAGTTGCCGATCCAGTCCGGCTTCGTCGACGCCCGCCAGGTCCCGGCCCGCTATTCCATCCAGGTAGGCCTGAACGTTCAGCCGAGTCGTCGTCCATTCCCAGAAAACCCGCGGAATGACGATCCCCTCGTTTGCGCCGAGGTTGGCAGCGATGCGCTCGGCATTGCGGCATTCCGTCGCAAGGTCGAGTTCCCGATGCAGGGACTTCGCGAACTGGCGCACCAACGCGCGCGGCTGGAAGTGCCGCACATCCGGGCTTTCGCGCTCAACCACTTCGGCGAGGCGGGCTAACAGGCGCAGGTCCGCTTCGACTACGGACTCGATTCCTGGACGCCGGACTTTCAGGATCACTTCGGTGCCGTCCTTCAACCGCGCACGATGAACCTGGGCAATCGACCCGGCTGCAAGCGCAATGGGATCGAGGTCCGCGAACAGGCTGGCGGGATCGGCGCCAAGGTCCTCGACCAGTTGCGCGTAGACGGCTTCGAAGGGCGCCGGCGCGGCGTGGTCCTGCAATTGTTCGAACTCCGCAATCCACTCCGGCGCAAACAGGTCCACGCGCGTGGAAAGGATCTGGCCGAGCTTGACGAACGTGGGGCCCATGTCTTCCAGTGCGCGGCGCACCCGTTCTGCGGAACCCATTTGGACCGCAACAGTGTTGCGGCCCGGTCGCAGCGTCTTGCCGACCCGGTCGAGCGCGCGGGTGATGCCAAGGCGCCCGGCCATGTCGCCAAAGCCGTAGTGCATGAGAATAGACCCGAGCTCGTACAGGCGTCCCAGATCGCGCGCCGCACCGAGGGTTTCCCAGATCATTGCTAAGCCCAGCCTTTCACGGAGGCAACCCGTTCTTCATGCATGCGGGCATTGTACGGCTCGGCGCAGCGGGCGGTTTGATTCGAGTCAACCCCACTAACGCGTAGGAGGAAGCGGCAATTGACGCCCGACACTTGATCCCGATCAACAAGCGAGGACGGGGAAACGGCGAAGATGGTCGCGGGACTCGCATGCGCTGTGCGGACGGGGCCACCTCGGACAGCAGCGCCACCGCAATGCTACGAAGGGATGCCGCAATGTTGCATGACACGCCGCCGTTCGGATCGACCATCACGAAGCGTATTCGCAGCGTTTTACTCTCGACGAGAGCGACAGCAACGGCGGATCATCCCGGCGACAGTCAGTTACGGGAGCACACGCGGCGCTTATTCCGCGCTGCGGATCGCATGCTGGCCCTATCGGGAACGCACCGCACCTGATCCCCCATGTCCGTCACCTGGATGATCTTGAGCGCGGCAGTTCTGACCGGATTTCTGGGTGGCGTGCATTGCGCCGGAATGTGCGGCGGGATCGTTACCGCCCTTGCCGGGCAGTCTGCGACCAACGCGAGGCCCTGGCTCATGCATCTTGCGTACAACGGCGGACGCATCGCCAGCTACACGGCGGCGGGAGCCGGTGCCGGTGCGATCGGCAGCCTGGGGCTGATGCTCGATCGGTGGCTGCCGGTGCAGATCGTCCTGTACGTCGTGGCGAATCTTCTGTTGATTGCGCTGGGCCTGTATCTTGCCGGCGTTGGAGGCCCAATCACTCGCCTCGAACAGGTGGGCAGCGGGCTCTGGCGCCGCATCAAGCCGCTGACGCGTCGATTCCTACCGGCCGACTCTCCGCCAAAGGCCATGGCGCTTGGCCTACTTTGAGGATGGTTGCCGTGCGGACTTGTTTATACGGTGCTGTTCACGGCCTTGCTGAGCGGCAGTGCGCTCAACGGCGCGATCCTCATGCTGGCATTCGGTTTGGGCACTTTTCCGAATCTGGTGGCGGCGGCAATGCTGCTCCATCGATCGCGGTCGTTGCTGGCCAGCAGACCGACGCGCATTATTTCCGGCATGATCGTGATGACGTTTGGCGCATTTGGACTCATGCATACCCTCAATCTTGGCGATCAGATCAGAAAGGGATTGCTTTGCATTCTGTGATTCGTTACGCAAGGACGATGGTGAGGTGCTTGTGCCGAGGTTATCTGCCCGACATAAATGCCAACCGAAAGGGGTCGTTCAAGATAAAACGGTCGGCCTGATGGCGGTACAGGTGCAAGTATAGGCTGGGGCATTCACGCGCTGAAACATAGTGCCGGTCCGCGGTCGCATCGTCGGCGCATGGATCGGACCGGCCGGCGCTTCGGGTTTCATTGTGGCGCCATTAACCATTATTCGGTTCGTATTCGGACGAAGCATGGCGGGTGGCCACACTTGATCGGCGCGGTCGAAGTGGATTTTCCGGAGTCGGTGGGTCCGCAGGTGGGGACCACCCGGATAACTTACATCGGCGGTTGGAAGCCGTTGCGCCCGATCATCAGGCGTCTGACCGTGAACTGGTCATCCCCGGGTTCGGCGACGATGAACACCTTGGCACCCGGCACGATCAGCGAGCGGTCGCCGGCCCTGAGGGTCACGACCGGGATGCCGTCGGGAACGATCACGGTTTTCTCGCCTTCCTTGTAACGCAAGCTCAGCGTGCGTCCGTCGGAGGAGCGCGACAGGTTGGCTACCGTGGCGTTGGTCATGGAACTTTCCGGCTTCAAATCCCAGGGGTAGTGGCCTTCGCCGGTGCCACGGGCGGCTTCCGGAAAGACCACGACTTCGAGCGCCACGAGTTTTCCATCGACGCGTGGCAGGGCGGCTGTCCCGATGAACGAACCGGGTTGGACGGTCGTGATGTCGGTCGGAATAACCTCGGCGATGCCGGTTTCCTCAGGCAGCATCAACTTAAAAATCTTGCCGCTGCGTTCTTTGATGACGAGATCGGGCGCGACAAAACTTTCGACGGTTCCGCGCAGGCGCACAGGAGGATTGCTTTGCGCCGCTGCAGCACCGCAGGCGAGCGCCAGCAGGAGAATCAGATAACGCTTCACTGTTCGTTTTCCAATCACTGGAGCAGGGCCAGCGGCCTCCGTCACGCTTTCATTTTCGCAGTCAGGTGCGGCGTGATGGTCTGCAGAAGTTCGGTGAATATCTTCGGGCTCGCGGCAACGATATGGCCGCGCTCCATGAATTTGTCGTTGCCGGCGAAGTCGGTGACCAGTCCTCCCGCTTCGGTGACCATGAGGACGCCGGCGGCCATATCCCATGGGGACAATCCGATCTCCCAGAAGCCGTCGAAGCGTCCGGCTGCAACAGCAGCAAGATCGAGAGCCGCTGCGCCGGGCCGGCGCACGCCAGCGCACCTGGTCATCATCTCCTTCAGCATCGCGTTGTATGCATCCAGGTGCTCGAACATGCGGAATGGGAAGCCGGTGCCGATCAGGCCATCGATGAGCTTGTCGCGTTTCGACACGCGCAATCGCTTGTCGTTCAGAAAAGCACCGCGGCCGCGCGACGCGGTGTAAAGGTCGTTGCGGCTCGGATCGTAAATTACCCCGTGCGTGGGGATGCCTTTGTGGAACAGGCCGATCGACACACAGTATTGCGGAAAGCCGTGCAGGAAATTGGTGGTGCCGTCCAGGGGATCGATTATCCAGACGTATTCCGATTCGCCGGAAGCGCCGCTTTCCTCTGCTAGAATCGCGTGCTCCGGATAGGCGCCCTTGATCACGTCGATGATCGCGTCTTCCGCCGCGCGGTCGACTTCGGAGACCAGATCGTTGAGGCTTTTGTGCTTGATCGTCAGGACGTCGAGATTTTCCGAAGCACGGCTGATGATGGTGCCGGCACGGCGAGCGGCTTTCACCGCTATGTTTAGCATCGGATGCATGAGGATGGAATGGTGATAAAGAGCGAAGGCGCCATTCTAAAGATTCCGGCGATTGCGTTCCAATGAATAAACCTTCCGCGCTCGGACGGATTCGCATCGTCCTGTCGCACACCACCCATCCCGGCAACATCGGAGCCGCAGCGCGCGCGATGAAGGTCATGGGCCTGTCGCGGCTGTATCTGATCAAGCCGGAACGTTTTCCCCATGCGGACGCGGATGCCTTTGCCACTGGTGCGACGGACCTCCTGGAAAACGCCGTTCTGTGCGAAAGCCTGGATGAAGCGCTGGCCGGGACGGTATTGGCGGTGGCGTCCACAGCCCGGCATCGCGATCTGGCGCACGAAGTAGTGGATTGCCGGGAGGCGAGCCGCCGCGTGGTGGCGGAGGCGACCGGCGGCGCCGAGGTGGCGATCGTATTTGGAACCGAGCGCGCCGGCCTGACGACGGAGGAGGTCAGCCGGTGCCAGTTGATCGGCATCATTCCCACCAACTGGGAATATTCTTCGCTCAATCTCGCGCAGGCGGTGCAGGTGTTTGCCTATGAGCTGCGTATGAGCGCCGTCGGCGAGCAGATCTATGCGCAACAACCTTCCGACCTGGCGACCCTCGATGAGGCGGAAGGTTTTTTCCAGCAGCTCGAAGAAAGCTTCTATTTAACCGATTTTCTCGATCCAAAAGAGCCCAAGCGCCTGATGCAGCGCATGCGCCGCATGTTCGCCCGTGCCCGCCTGGAGAAAAAAGAAATCAACATCCTGCGTGGCTTCCTGAGCGCCATAAAGTCGAAAGTTGAGTAAAATAGTCGTATTCCAAGCCACAGTAATAAAAGGGTTTTTATGTTCGACCGAGTCAGGGAAGAGATACGCGTTGTGTTCGATCGGGATCCGGCTGCACGCACGGCCTGGGAGGTCATCACCTGTTATCCCGGTTTTCACGCATTGCTATTTCACCGACTCTCGCACCGGTTGTGGGGTTGGAACCTTAAATGGCTCGCGCGCTTCCTGTCGCACATCGGCCGCTGGCTGACGGGCATCGAAATCCATCCCGGCGCCATGATCGGCAGGCGCTTTTTCATCGATCACGGCATGGGCGTCGTGATCGGAGAAACCGCGCTCATCGGTGATGATTGCACGCTATATCACGGCGTTACGCTGGGCGGCACCTCGTGGAACAAGGGCAAGCGGCATCCGACGCTCGGCGACGGCGTGGTCGTCGGCGCGGGCGCCAAGATCCTTGGCCCGATCACCATCGGCCGCGGTGCCAAGATCGGTTCCAACGCAGTCGTGGTGAAAGACGTCCCCGAGTGCGCCACCGCAGTCGGCATTCCCGCGCGCATTCTCGACGACGAGACGAAGAACGCCCGCGAGGAAAGCGCCGCGAAAATGGGCTTTTCGGCGTATGGCATCGGCGCGGATGCGAACGATCCCGTGGTGAAAGCCATCCATGGTCTTATCGATCACTGCGCCGCGGCCGACCTGCGCATCGAGTACATCCTCGAACAGCTCTCCCGATTGGGCGTCAAAGTTGAAGATGCCCGCGCCACCGCTGACAAGTTCGACCCGACTTACCTCAATCGTATAGTTGACTAGTCCAGTCGGGTTTGGGTATACTTGATCAACTTAGTAGGATTTCTACTCGATTGAATTGTTGAACTAATTAAGCAGAGGCGACCATGAGATTGACGACTAAAGGACGCTTTGCGGTGACGGCCATGATCGATCTGGCGCTCAATAACGGCTCCGGACCGGTAACCCTGGCCGACATCAGCGAGCGCCAGAAAATATCGCTGTCTTACCTTGAGCAATTGTTCGGGAAATTACGTCGCAGGGAGCTGGTGACCAGCGTGCGCGGTCCGGGTGGCGGCTACAACCTGGCCAATCCGACCGACCAGGTCTCGGTTGCCGACATCATCATCGCGGTGGATGAGCCGATCGATGCGACACAGTGTGGCGGCAAGGAAAACTGCAAGGACGACAGGAAGTGCATCACCCACGATCTGTGGACGGATCTGAACAAGCACATCTTTGCCTATTTGCGCGCGGTGAAGCTTTCCGAGCTGGTGGCGAAGCAGCTGAAAAAATCCGGCGAAGTCGCGGTCATGCAAGTTCATGACAACCGGCCGAACGCAGCCAAGGCGAAGGAGCCGGCAGCGGCGTGATGGGCGGGGCCATGCAAGCCTATTTCGACCATAACGCGACCACGCCGCTGGATGAGGGCGTGCTGGCGGAAATGCTGCCTTTCCTGCGGGAAGAGTACGGCAACGCCTCGAGCCGCCATGATTTCGGCACGCGTGCGCGTCGTGCGGTCAACAAGGCGCGCGAGCAAATCGCTGTCCTGGTGAACGTGCAACCCGCGCAAGTGGTGTTCGTGTCCGGTGGGACGGAAGCGAACAACTTGTTTATTCGCGGCGCGGCGGCATATATGAAGCCCGGCAGGATTGTGGTCAGCGCGATCGAGCATCCTTGTGTGGCGAAGCCGGCCCAGGATCTGGTGCGCCAGGGCTGGAAGCTGAGAAAGCTTGTAACGGATGCTCAAGGGCGGGTCGATCTGGCCGATGCACAAGCCGCGCTGGCAGAACCGGCCAATCTGGTGTCGGTCATGCTGGCGAACAACGAAACCGGCGTGATCCAGCCGGTAGCGAAAATCGCCGCAATGGCACGGGAACAGCGGACCTGGATGCACACCGACGCGGTCCAGGCATTGGGCAAGATCCCGGTGGATTTCGCGGCGCTTGGCGTGCACGCCATGACGTTGTCGGCGCACAAGATCTACGGGCCCAAAGGGATTGGCGCGCTGGTGGTGGACAAGCGGCTCGAGTTGAAGCCGATCATCCATGGCGGCGGCCACGAAAGCGGAATGCGTTCCGGGACGGAAAACGTGCCGGCGATCGTGGGCTTCGGTGCGGCTTGTGAACTGGCGGCCCGGCGCATGGATTCAATCGTCAGAAGCACGCTCGACCTCAGGGATCGCACGGAACAGGGCGCGGCGGCTCTGGGCGCGCAGGTATTCGGGCGCGGCGCCGAGCGTATTTCCAATACCACGTATTTTGCGTTTCCCGACATCGACGGCGAGACGCTGGTGATCGAGCTCGACAAAGCGGGATTCGCCGTCGCGAGTGGGGCGGCCTGCTCCAGTACGAGTACGGAACCGAGCGCGACTTTGCTGGCGATGGGCGTGGCGCCGGATCTTGCGCGCGGCGCTGTCCGGGTCAGCTTTGGGGCCCGGAACACGGCGGTTGAAGCAGAGGATTTTTTGCAGGCACTGGGCGCGACGGTGTCCAGGCTGCGGCGTCTGACGGCCGTTGCCGTCTGACACGATCGGAATGTTGTTCAGGAGTCAACGCACATGGCAATAACGGTTACTGAAAACGCGGCAAAACACATTCGCAATGCACTCGCGAAGCGAGGCGGCATCGGCCTGCGTCTCGGCATCAAGACGGTCGGCTGCTCCGGCCTGGCGTACACGTTCGACTACGCTCACGAAGTCGATGCCGACGACCAGTTATTCGAAACGCGGGACGTCACGGTCGTGGTGGACAAGAAGAGCCTGGAGTTCATCGACGGGTCGGTGCTCGATTACGCGCGCGAAGGCCTCAACGAATCCTTCAAGGTCGAGAATCCGAAGGCCACCGCGTCG
>JANXVW010000043.1 GCA_025351455.1 Betaproteobacteria bacterium
CGCGGGGAAGAACGGTCGAATGGGCGGGAACCAGCAGAACATCATCGAAGGTGAGCGCCTTTTGCAGGACTCGCATGCTTTTGATCCTTCACAAAGACGCCATTATACAGACCGGGTTTAGAGCGGTAAATCCGACCATCGCCGGACTTTGTCCGTTGACCGTAAGGGCGCGAGCGGCTATGGTTAGCGTCAGGTTCACCCTGATATTCCGCACTAACCAAATGGGCAGTTTCCTGCGCTTGATGCTCCCCCTGGTGCCGATTCTTATGTTGATAGCCGGTCTCGCTGGTGCAACTGAAGATACACCGACGGCTGACGCCGCTGCGGCCGCTGTTGAAGGGGCCGCGGCTGAAATGGAGCGGGCGAGCGCGGCACGCGCTTTATGGACCAGTGCGCAAGACGCCATGCGCAGGGCGCGTCGCGCAATGCAGGAAGGCAATGCCGCAGTGGCGATCGAGCAGGCGCTTTTGGCGCGGAAACAAGCTGAACTCGGGATAGCGCAGAAAAGCTATCCCCTGTTTCGTTGATCGACGAGGAGAGTGTAAACATGCAACGTCACCTGATTGGCATTATCTGGCTGCTCCTGGCAATGATCGGCGGCGCGTGGCTCACTAGCACGTCCGTGATCGCACAAACCTATAAGTGGAAGGATGCCGACGGCAAGATTCAGTATTCCGACCAACCTCCCCCTGCAAACGCCAAGGAAGAGACCACGGTAAAGCCGCGCAAGCCGGCCCCCGCCGCAGCGACTGCTGCCCCGGCCGCAACAGGTAAAGGCGCACCCGCGACCAAGACCAAGACTTATGTCGAGCAGGAGGCGGATTTCAAGAAGCGTCAGGTGGAGGCCGCGAAGCGCGAGGACGAAGAAAAGAAGAAGGCCGCCGAAGCGGCAGAAAAGAAGCAGAATTGCGACAAGGCACGTGCCCAGCTTAAAAGTCTGCAAGCGGGTGGACGGGTGACGCAGAATAATGCCCGGGGCGAACGAGAGTACATGAGCGACGCCCAGATCGCTCAGGCAATCGAAGGCCAAAAAAAATCAGTCGATAGCTGGTGCAAGTAAGACGACGATTCGCCTAGCGGCGCGTGTTCGCCCCGCGTTGTTGCTTCGCTCGCTGGCGTCTCGCGTGCTTTGGATCGGCGACGAGTTCCCGATAGATTTCCACGCGATCGCAATCGCGCAACTCAGTATCAAGTGAGGCCGGCACCCCCCAGACGCCAAGGCCGGGTGCGGTGACCGGCAGTTCGCCTTGCAAACTGGCAGCGGCCAATGCATCGGCCACCCGCGCGCCCTGCTCCAGTTCCACCGCGATGATGGTCTGCGAATCGGCAAGCGCATAAACCACCTCGACCCGGATTTTCATCGCTTGCCATAGAGCTGTTGCGCGCGCTTGACGAAAGCTTCGACGAACGTGCTGGCGATGTAATGGAACACGGGGCCGACGATTTTTTCCAGCAATTTGCTGGAAAACTCGTAGTGCAGGCGAAACTCGATCTTGCAGGCGTTTTCCCCGAGCGGCTTGAAACGCCAGGTGCCGTCGAGTTGGCGAAACGGCCCGTCGACCAGAGTCATGTCGATGGACTGCGGCGGATCAGCGCGATTTTCGGTAGAGAAACGCTGTTTGATGCCGCGGAAGTCAATGATGATTGCGGCACGCGTGATGTGGCCGTCCTTTTTCAGGATCTCGGTTCCCCCGCACCACGGCAGAAATGCCGGATAGGCAGCCACGTCTTCGACCAGCGCGTACATCTGCGCGGCCGGGTATTCGATCAACACCGATTTTTCCACCAACGCCATTTAGATAGTTCCGGGCAGTCGACTAAGCGTGGGTAAAATACACGACTCAAAGCAAAAACACCCGGTTCGATAACACCCGGTTCGATCGTCCAGCACAATGAGCATCGTCCAAAACAAGAAGGCTTTTCACGACTATTTCATCGAAGAACGTTTCGAGGCAGGCGTGGTGCTCGAGGGCTGGGAAGTCAAGTCGATCCGCGCCGGCCATGTGCAGGTCAAGGAAGCCTATGTCGTCGTCAAGAGCGAAGAACTTTTTCTGATCGGCTGCCACATCACGCCGCTGACGGCCGCGTCTACGCATATCCAGGCCGATCCCGTTCGCACCCGCAAGCTGCTGCTTCATTCCGAGGAAATTCGCAAACTCATCGGCAAAGTCGAGCGCGCCGGCTATACCCTCATTCCGCTCGACCTGCACTACACCCGCGGGCGCGTGAAGCTTGAAGTCGGCCTCGCCAAGGGCAAGAAGCAGCACGATAAACGAGAGGCCGAGAAGGACAAGGATTGGAAGCGTGAGCAACAAAGGCTCATGCGGAACAAGGCCTGACGCGAGGTAGCGAGTTTGCAGTGCAGGCTAACTTGCCTTGGCAAGTTAAGCGTGAGCGGCCGAAACTACAAACGCGAGGCGGAAAAAGACAAGGATTGGAAACGTGAGCAGCAACGGCTCATGCGGCGCAAGGCTTAGAGCTTAGTCTCCACCCAACGCAGAGGCGCAGAGGTCGCAGAGGAAAGCCAAGAAAATGGAGGGTGATAGCAGCAACCGTGACGGGGGCAGCTACTGCGACGATCGCGATCTCCTCCTCTTATCTCTTTTGTTTCCTTTGCGTCCTCCGCGTTCTCTGCGCCTCTGCGTTGGGTGGAGGCAGTAAATTCAAGAATAATTCAGCCCCATGGCGTTGCGCACATCGCGCATTGTCTCCGAGGCGAGCTTGTGTGCGCGATCGCTGCCTTCTGCGATGATGTTGCGCACCAGCGTGGGATCGTCCAGATACAGTTGCGCGCGCTCGCGCATCGGCTCCTGCTCCTTGAGCACGGCGTCGATCACCGGTTGCTTGCATTCGAGACAGCCGATGCCGGCACTCCTGCAACCCTTTTGCACCCAATCCCGAGTGGCATCGTCGGAATACACCTTGTGAAACTCCCACACCGGGCATTTGTCCGGATCCCCGGGATCCGTGCGGCGCACGCGCGCCGGATCCGTTGGCATGGTGCGGATTTTCTTCGTCACGCTGGCGGCGTCCTCACGCAGCGTGATGGTGTTGTTGTAGGACTTCGACATCTTCTGCCCGTCGAGTCCGGGCATTTTCGATGCTTCAGTGAGCAGGGCCTGCGGTTCCGACAGGATCATCTTGCCCCCGCCTTCGAGAAACCCGAACAGACGCTCGCGATCGCCCATCGACAGATTTGCTGCCTCCTCTAGCAGCGCGTGGGCCGCCGCGAGTGCCTCCTGGTCGCCTTGCTGCTGGTAACGAGTGCGCAGTTCCCGATAGACCTTGCCGCGCTTGACGCCGAGTTTTTTCACGGCGGTTTCCGCTTTCTGCTCGAATCCGGCTTCGCGGCCGTAGATGTGATTGAAGCGGCGCGCGATCTCGCGGGTAAATTCGATGTGCGGAACCTGGTCTTCGCCGACCGGCACGCGATTTGCGCGGTAGATCAGGATGTCCGCTCCCTGCAGCAATGGATAGCCGAGGAAGCCGTAGGTCGAGAGATCTTTCTCGGTCAGCTTTTCCTGCTGGTCTTTGTAAGTCGGCACCCGTTCGAGCCAGCCCAATGGCGTGATCATGGAGAGCAGCAAGTGCAGTTCCGCATGTTCCGGAACCTGTGACTGGATGAACAGTGTGGCCTGTGACGGATCCACCCCCGCGGCGAGCCAGTCGACCACCATATCCCAGACGTTTTGCCCGATGATTTCCGGATCATCGTAGTGCGTGGTCAACGCGTGCCAGTCGGCCACGAAAAAAAGGCACTGGAACTCGTGCTGCAGCTTCACCCAGTTCTTCAGCACCCCATGGTAATGCCCGAGGTGCAGGCTGCCGGTGGGCCGCATTCCGGAAAGTACGCGATCGACGAACATTGATTTCCCCGGGTTACATTCTTCAGATGTTGAAAATTGCCGCCAACCAGACGCTATAAGCGTCAATCGCAAACAGCGCAGCAAGTCGAATCGCGTGGTGTAGCGCGATCATTCGGACACGCCGAACACGGCGATGCTGCCCTTGCCCTGCCTGACGATGACCGGCATGTCGCCCGTCAGATCCACCACGGTGGTCATGTCTACGCCACACGATCCGCCGTCGAGGATCACTTCCACGTCGTTTTGCAGCCGGTCGCGGATTTCATCCATGTCGTTGAGCGGCCGTTCATCGCCGGGCAATATCAGTGTGGAACTCAATATCGGTTCGCCCATTTCCTCGAGCAGCGCCCGCACCACATTGTGGTCCGGCACGCGCACGCCAATGGTATTGCGCTTCGGATTCAGCAGGCGCTTGGGTACTTCCCGGCTCGCCTTGAGGATGAAGGTGTAGCTGCCCGGCGTCGACTTCTTGAGCGACCGGTATTGTATGTTGTCGACGACCGCATATTGGCCGAGTTCGGAGAGATCGCGGCACACCAGCGTGAAATGATGGCGTACA
>JANXVW010000164.1 GCA_025351455.1 Betaproteobacteria bacterium
GTAACCGGCGGCGAGGCCGCGGTTGTAGGGCGAGTGCGTCTGGCGGGCAACCAGATCTTCATTCAGTTTCTGCTTGTACGTCCACAGCATCTTTCCCGTCGCGCCATCCAGTGCATAGACCTGGTTGTACGGGCTCGAGTAATACACTATGCCGTCGATGGCCAGCGGGAAGCCCTGCAATCCGCGATTGGCGCGCGAGGCGGTATGCGACCAGGCTTCGGTCAGCTTGCCCACGGTCTTGGTGTTGATTTGTTCGAGCGGGCTGTAATGCCACGATTTGTACGAACCGTGATACGTGATCCAGTTGCCCTTTTCGAGTTCCTTGTCTGCATTGAGTACTCGGTTGCCATCGACATCTGCGGCAAAGGAGCTTCCCGCGGCGACCGCCACGGAAAACGCCGTCGCCAGCGCGATGCGCAGGTAACGCTTTTTGCTAGTCATAGTGGATTCCTCTCCAGAATTATTTCCCAACGTATGTCATGTCGCCGCGGGATCGTTTTTCGACAAGAAAAGGCAGCCCGACGACGCGGCCGCCATAATCTTTCCCCCAAATGCATTAACCGCGATGTTTGGACGCCTTCTCGACACGCTGAGGCCAGCCCGGTTCCGCATTTCGGTATGCGCCGATTCTCGGGATGTTTTCCCGGTGAGTCAAGGAAAAATACGGCTGCTTATACCGGGAATACCCGAAGCTTATATTCGGAAAGCAGGATGGGCCGTAAGGAATTATTCCGTCACCGGCGCTGGCAGGTGGGACAGAAGAATGTCGAGCGCTGCCCGTGGCGCAAGGCTTTGATGGCCGTGCCGCAGAGGCGGCAAAGGTCACCCTGCCGGCCATAGACGAAATAGGTATGCTGGAACTCCCCGGGACGGCCTTCCGCACCCACGTAATTGCGCAAGCTGCTGCCGCCGGCCTCGATGGCGGCAGCGAGCGTTTCCCGGATTGCGAAAACCAGTTTTTCGCATCGCACCAGCGACAGGCGGCCGGCGGCGAGGCCGGGGTGGATGCCGGCGTGGAACAAGGATTCGCTTGCATAGATGTTGCCGACACCGACCACGACGTGGCTATCCATCACCAGGGTCTTGATGGCTGCGCTGCGGCCGCGCGTACGCGCATGTAACCAGGCCGCATCGAATTGCGCCCCCAGCGGTTCAGGCGCCAATCGCGCCAATAGCGGGTGACGCAGGGGATCGTCGGGTGCCCAGAGAACGGCACCGAAGCGGCGCGGGTCCGTCAGCCGGGCGACCATTCCTGATGCGAGCACGAGGTCGACGTGATCGTGTTTGCCGGCTGGTACCGATTTGGGAACGATCTGCAGACTGCCGGACATGCCCAGATGCAGGATGATCCAGCCGGTGCCGCAATCGATCAGGAGATATTTCCCGCGCCGCTCGACGGCGCGCACGGTGCGCCCCGAGACCTTCGCGGCGAAATCGCGCGGAACTGGCCAGCGCAGGGCGCGATTGCGCACGATTACCGCCTCCACGCGCTGGCCCTGCAGGTGAGGCGCCAGGCCGCGGCGCGTGGTTTCTACCTCGGGCAGTTCCGGCACGGCGCCTGCTATTTCCTGGCGACGACGCGAGGATCGACCAGCCGGCGCCCCACCTCCACGCCGAAGTGATAGCGCATCGAATTGTCTTTGCGCACCAGCTGGAAGTCCGGTTCTTTTTGCATGATGCCCATGGTCACCGTCTTGCCGTCCTTGAAGCGCACGGCCACCTGCTCGCGTGCGCGGCCGTCCTTGTCGGGCGCCACGCTGAGTGCGGACGTGTGGCGCCACTCGTCGGCCCAGCGATTGAAATCGTCCTGCGACAGCGTCTGATCCTTCGCTGCGGCAAAATCGCCGGCCGCTTCCCACTTGCCCTTGTCGTCGCGGACGATCCGGTAACGGCCGAAGTCGAATGCCACCGGCACTTCGCCTTCGTCGAGCAGGCGCCGGCTCAACAGCTTGGCCGCATCGGTGGGAATGCCATAACCGTATAACGGCGGCGCGAGATATACGCCATTCGCGGTCGCGACATATTGCTCGTTGGTGATGTCGTTCATGCGGCCGAAGGCGAACGCCTGGTCGTTCAGGGTTACGCGCACTGGTGGCGGATTCAGGTCGAACTCGGCGAGGTCGATCTTGGCCAGTTTTTGTTTGGAGTTGGCATTGACGATGTCGATCAGCCGATCCACCTGCGTATCTTCGGCCTGCGCGTTGAGCGGCATGACGATGCGCCACGCGCCCGCGCGCTTTTCCAGCTTGATGGCTGCGGCGCCGCGCGGTTCGATGACAATGCGGACCACGTCGCCGCGCTTGAGCTGGGTCAGCTTGATCGTCGGATCGGCGCTCTTCCAGGGCTTGTAATACGCAAGAAGCGACAGCGCGACCAACGCCGCGATCAGCGCCAGATTGATCAGGGCTTTGGCCTTCATGCCTTACGCCGCCGCCACCAGATCACCCCGCCGGAAATCAATAAGGCGAGCGGCAGCACGATCAGGAAACCGAAGCCCAGAAGCGCCAGCCCGGGACGCGTGAGTTCAAGCGTCAGGTCAGAACGGCTGCGTGGCTGCACGGTAATCAGCGCTTCGTCGCCGGCAAGCCAGTTGATCATGTTTACGCCAAGGTCGAGATTGCCGAGCGTGCCGATGTACTGGTTGGCGAGGAAATGCCCGCTTCCGGCAACGACGATGCGCTGTTTGCGGTCGCCGACACTGCGTTCCAGCGCCGCCGCCACCACGATCGGTCCTTGCACATCCTTCTTAGGATCGAATGCAACGTTCTTGTCGATCGGGCCGGTTTCCAGCCAGCCTTGCTGCGCGACCTCGACCAGCGGCGTAAACCGCCATTTGCCGCCCTCGTTGGCTGCGATCCTGCGCGCGAACGGAAACACGGTCATTACCGTCGATCTTTCGGTGATGCGATGCTGCCCATACGCGGTCGCCAATGCGACTGTCGGCGGGAGTTTGAGTCCGCCCGCGGCGGGATCGACGACCGTGCCGGATGTCAGGTTGAGCCCCAGTTCGTCGGCCAGTCCCTGCATGCCATGAAGCGAATCGTTGTCGATCAGCCATAGCAGGTTGCCGCCCTTTTCGATCCAGCGCTTGATCTTGATGACTTCCCCGGTCAGCACGTCAACGCGCGGGCCGGCGATGATCAGCACGGCGACGTTGTCCGGTACTTCGGGCGCGACCGCCAGATTCAGCGCCGCGGTCTTGAATCCCTTGACGCTTAGCTGTGCGCCGAAGTCGCCGAGGTCGTGGTTGGCGCGGCCATCGAGTTTGCGCTCGCCATGTCCATCCAGGTAAACCACCTGGCGCTCCGCCGAACGCGCCAGCCTGAGCAGAAGATTGGTCATGTCCTGCTCGGTGAGCGAAGTCAGGTGTTCGGTGCGGCCGTTGTAATCGACCACCATTTCGCCGTTTGCGCGCACGCCGGCGGCTTGGGTCTTCTGCGGTTGATCGCGCGGATCTACGAACGTCAGCACGAAATCCTTTTTGGCGCGCTGATAACTGCCGAGAAAGGTTTCCACTGTCTTGCGAACGTCGCCCTCGGCGTCCTGCGCGGTGGCATAAGCGGTCACGTTGACCGGACCGGTTAACTGCTTGAGCACGTCGATCGAGGCTTGCGACAACGTGTTGCGTTGCCCTTCCGTCAGATCCCACTGTGTCTTGATGTCCTTGGTAATCCACACAATTGCGGTGGCGAAGGCGAGCAGCAGAATGACGAACAAGCCGTTCTGGATCAGAAGTTGCAGCCTGAGTTTGCGATTCGATTTCATGCGCGTAACCGGTCGGCGTCAAGGCGCCGGATGGAAAGAACGAGGAAGACTGCGGTGAGCAATACGAAATAGATCAGGTCGGTCACGGCAACGGCCCCGTTGACGAAGCCTTCGAAATGCTTGAGCAGCGAGAACAGATGCAGCGGACTGCCTGGATCGGACGCCGCGATATTGACCAGCCACAGCGCCAGGAATGCCGCCAGCGCGCCGATCGCCGCCACCACGGGATGCGTGGTCAGGCACGACACGAACAGGCCTACCGCGGCAAAGCTGCCGGTCAGCAGCAACAAGCCGAGCAGGTTGGCGACCAGCAAGCCGTAGTCGAGCTTGCCGCCCATCAGCAGCGACAAGGCCATCAATGTGATGAGGGCACCGACCAGGGCCAGGAAAATCGCCGTAGCGAGAAATTTACCGAGCACGATTTGCGTCATCGACACGGGTGCCGACAAGAGCATGGTCATGGTCTTGTTGCGGCGTTCTTCGGCGATCAGGCGCATGGTCAGCAGCGGCACCGACATCATCAGCACGATCGATGCGATGCCGAACATCGGCACGACGACGAACTCGGTCAGTCCGGGAGGATTGGGCATGTGCGCCAGCTGTCCCTGGATGGTGAGAAAGAAGTTCATGCGGGTCAGGAATATCCAGGCGAGGATGACCTGCAGAAAGGCCAGGATTACCCACGCCAATGGCGAAGCGAACAACGTGCGCAGTTCCTTGGTGATGATGGTGCGGATCATGCGGGCACCTCCTTGAGTTGGATAGTGATGCGCGCATTTTCGTGTCGGTGCCTGTCGTCAATCGCCTTGCTGCCGATCCCCATGTAAAACATGGGGCCCCTCGTCAGGTGGCTCATGCCGACACCTCCTTGAGTTGGTTGGTGATGCACGCATTTTCGTGTCGGTGCCCGTCGTCAATCGCCTTGCTGCCGATCCCCATGAAAGTCATGGGGCCCCTCGTCAGGGGGCTCATGCCGACACCTCTTCTTCGCGATGGGTCAGTTGCACAAACACTTCCTCGAGGCTGGCCTGCGCCGGCTGCAACTGGAACAGTCCCCAGCCGCGCTCGACCGATGCGCGCACCAGATTGTCGGTGGGGTCCGTCCCCGCGCGCGGATGCACGCGAAACAGGTTGGCGTTGAGGGCATCGACGGATGCGCCGCCGGCAACGCGGCCGATGTCCTCCGGTGATGGCGGGTTGCGCAGGCCGAGTTGCAACGTCTGGCCGCCACGGAACGCCTTTAGTCCGGCGATCGTGTCGTTGAACACGACTTCGCCGCGATGCAGGATTTGAACGCGATCGCACACCGCTTCGACTTCCGGAAGGATGTGCGTCGACAGGATCAGACTGTGATCGCGTCCCAGATCTTTTATCAACGTGCGGATCTCGCGGATCTGGTTGGGATCGAGGCCGACGGTGGGTTCGTCGAGGATGATCACGTCGGGTTCATGGATGATGGCCTGGGCAATGCCCACGCGCTGCTGGTACCCCTTGGAGAGCGAACCGATCAGCCTGCCGCCCATGTCGCTCAAGCCGCAGCGGTTCCTGGCACGTTGCACCGCTTCCGTCAGCGCACTGGCCTTGACCTTATGCAGGCGGCCTGCCAGGCGCAAGTATTCATCGACCTTGAGTTCCCGATAGAGCGGCGGGACCTCGGGAAGATAGCCGATGCGCGACTTCGCCTGGGTCGGGCGTTCGATGAGGTCGATGCCGCAGATGTCCACCTCACCGCCGCTGGGCGCTAGGTTGCCGGTCAGCATCTGCATGGTTGTGGTCTTGCCGGCGCCATTCGGCCCGAGCAGGCCGAGGACTTCGCCGCGTTTGAGTTCCAGGGAAACTTCGCGCACCGCGCGATTGCTGCCGTATGAGCGCGACAGTGCGCGCGCGGAAACGGTCGATTCTGAGCTTGCCGTAGTGGTCATGCCCTCGCCTTGTGGGTCAAAAGTTGAATAACTGCCGTCGATGATTGCGATCCCTCATTCCGGACGCCTCTATCTGCCGGTCACACCGGTGCTGACTCCGGCGCTTGGGATGCGGGATCACTTGTGATGGGCGCTAAATATACCTAAACTGGCCGCTCGATTGAAGAACTTCGAGCAGAATCGTCACCTCTAACGGTCACTCGAGTCGCTCTGCGTTTCCACAACTTCCGCGCATTCATGCCAGGTATCCAGCCCATTTTTAATACTCCCGTCATCGTGCTCTGCCTCGTGCTGGGTGCCTGTGCTCATCCCGACGCCCGTGCCGGCCATGAAAATGGCACCGGTCACATCGCCGACGCCAGCGGCGCTTCCGCGCAAGCCGATCCGGAAAATTTCGAAGCACAGGCCCGCCAGGTCTTCGGGACGAAAGCGCTGTCACGTACTGACTTGCCGGATCGCTCCTTGGATTCGGACTTGCTGTATAAGTTTCTGCTCGCCGAAATCGCAGGCCAGCGCGGAGACCACAAACTCGCTGCGCAAGCCTATCTGGAAATGGCCAGGACCACGCGCGATCCGCGCATCGCGCGGCGGGCCACGGAAGTCGCGCTATACGGGCGTCACGCCGATATCGCGGTGGAAGCGGCCAAGCTCTGGCTGGAAACCGAAAAGGATTCGGCTGCGGCGCGACAGACCCTGGCGGCGCTATACGTCAACGCCAACGATCTGCAGTCGGCCAAACCGCTGCTGCAGAAAATGCTGGCAACCGACCGCGACAACATCGGTCAGTCCCTGGCCCAGCTCTATCCATTGCTGAACAAGCATTCCGACAAGAATGCGGTCCTGGTGCTTATCAAGGAATTGACCAAACCCTACAGCGACCGACCGGAAGCCCGCCTCGCCGTGTCGGAAGCCTCGCTGGCAGCCAATAAATACGATGCCGCGCTGGCGGAGATACGCGAAGCCATGCGCCTGCGTCCGGACTGGGAGACCGGCGCGCTGTTCCAGGCGCAGCTGCTGAGCCGCGAGGCGCGCGGCAAAGCGCTCGACTACCTGAAATCCTTCCTGACCGCCAATCCGAAGGCGCAGGAAATCCAGCTTGCCTATGCCCGCCAGCTGATCAACGACAAGAAATTCCCCGAGGCTCGTGCCGAATTCCAGAAATTGCTCGACGGCAATCCGAATAACGGCGACATCGCCGTGACGGTGGCGTTGCTGTCGGTGCAGATGAACGACCTCGATGTCGCCGAAGCCCAGTTAAAGCGCGTGCTCGAGATGGATTACAAGGATCCGGACGCCGTGCGCTTCCACCTCGGCCAGGTCAATGAAGACCGTAAGCGCTTCGACGAAGCGGCCAATTGGTATCTGTCGGTCGAGGACGGCGAACAGTTCGTCCTCGCCCATGCGCGCTACGCGTTCATGCTGGCCAAGCAGGGCAAGCTCGCCGAGGCGCGGGCGCATCTACAGAACCTCGTGCCGCAGAATGATGCCCAGCGGGTGCAGATCCTGCAATCCGAGGCGCAACTGATGCGCGAAGCGAAGGACTACAAGGAATCCTTCGACATCCTCAGAAAGGCGCTCGACGTCCAGCCGGATCAACCCGAATTGCTCTACGACGTCGCGCTGGCTGCTGAAAAAATCGACCGCATCGACATCGTCGAAACCAATCTGCGGCGCTTGATCGTATTGAAGCCCGACCACGCGCAGGCTTACAACGCGCTGGGCTATACCCTGGCCGATCGTACCGATCGACTGACCGAGGCGCGCGACTACATCGAGAAGGCGTTGAAACTGTCGCCGGAGGACCCGTTCATTCTCGACAGCATGGGCTGGGTGGAATATCGCCTGGGCCATGTCGCGCAAGGCCTGCAATACCTCGAGCGAGCTTTCCAGCAGCGCCCGGACCCGGAGATCGCCGCACACCTTGGCGAAGTCATGTGGGCCAAGGGCGACCAGCCCGGCGCGGAAAAAGTCTGGCGCGACGCGCTGCGCGACAATCCGGAAAACGACGAGCTGCAGAAGGTCATCAGGAAATACCTGCGTTAGAGTCGGTCCATGCAATGTCGGCTCGGGTTTTTCGCGCTATGCGCCGTCCTCGCGGCGCTGGCCGGATGTGCCTCCACACGCCCCACGCAAGTCCTGCCCGCCTCCAATGCCTCGATCGAGGCGTTTTCGCTGAACGGAAGAGTTGCCGTCAAGATCGACGATCGCGGTTACACCGCGAGCCTGCGCTGGCGTCATTCGGCAACGCAGGACTCGATCAGGCTACTCTCCCCGGTCGGTTCCGTGGTCGGTCAAATTGAGGCCGACGGCAACGGCGCTACGCTGACGACCGGCGACAAAAAGGTTTTTCACTCGAGTGACGCGCAGGCGCTCACTCACGAAGTGCTCGGCTGGGACCTGCCATTGTCGGGGTTGCGTTACTGGGTCACGGGCCGGGCCGATCCGGCATCGCCCGTGCAGGCGCAGGAACGCGATGACAAGCAGCGGCTGAAAAGCCTGACGCAGAACGACTGGCGCATCGCCTACCTCGAGTATTTTGGCGACAGCGCGCTGCCCGCGCGCCTGTCCCTTGCTTATGACCGGCTCAATCTGCGTCTGATCATCCAACACTGGGAGTTGCCCCCGTGACGGCGATGTCCGGCGTTTTCCCGGCGCCGGCCAAGCTCAACCTGTTCCTGCACGTCGTCGGCCGCCGGCCCGACGGCTATCACTTGTTGCAGACTGCATTCCGTTTCATCGACTACGGCGACGAATTGTCGATCGCCGTTCGCGCCGACGGCGATATTCGACGTACGACGCCGCTGCAGGGTGTTCCTGCGGAACTGGATTTGACCGTGCGTGCTGCCCGGGCATTGCAGCGCGAAACGGGTTGTTCCCAGGGCGCGGACATAGGCATCGTCAAACGCCTGCCGATGGGCGGCGGATTGGGCGGCGGCAGTTCCGATGCGGCGACCACGCTGATTGCCCTGAACCGATTGTGGCGCACGCGGCTATCACGCGATCGGCTGCAGCAACTCGCGCTGGGGCTGGGGGCCGACGTGCCGGTATTCGTATTCGGCCGGAATGCATTTGCCGAGGGCGTCGGCGAGCGCTTGCAGGCCCTGTTGTTACCGCCCGCGTGGTATCTGGTTCTGGTGCCCGAACTGGCTGTTTCCACGGCGGAAATCTTCTCCGCTGCTGAATTGACACGTAATACGAATGCAATCACAATAGCCGCCTTTTCAGTCGGCCGGGGCCACAACGATCTCGAAGAGGTGGTGTGCCGGCGTTACCCGCAGGTGGCCCGTCACCTGGAGTGGTTGCACCGATACGGCGATGCCCGCATGACCGGATCCGGGGCGTGTGTGTTTTGCGCGTTTGGCAGCGAAGAGCAGGCCCGCCGGGCATTGCAGGAATTACCGGCGGACATGCGCGGCTTCGTGGCGCGCGGCCTGGAACGGCACCCTCTGTGGTCGGAGGACGATTAAAGTTTTTTTGGGGAGTCGCCAAGTGGTAAGGCACCGGATTTTGATTCCGGCATTCGTAGGTTCGATCCCTACCTCCCCAGCCAGGCTAGAGACTAGTGTCTTGAGACTAGAGACTAGCGGGGCAGTCGGCGAAGTCGGCTGCCGTTGATTATTTGGACTGCGGGGTTTTTTTGATTTTCCTAGTTTCCGATCTCTAGTCTCCAGTTTCCAGCATGGCTTATGACAGCTTGATGGTGTTTACCGGCAACGCGCATCCGAAGCTTGCCGCAGACGTCGTCAAACACCTCAATATCCCGCTTGGCCGGGCCACCGTCGGCCGCTTCAGCGACGGCGAGGTGATGGTCGAGTTGCTGGAAAATGTGCGCGGCAAGGATGTATTTGTTCTGCAGTCGACCTGCATGCCGACCAACGACAACCTGATGGAAGTCCTGCTGATGGCAGATGCGCTGAAGCGCTCGTCTGCAGGCAGGATTACGGCGGCGGTGCCCTACCTCGGTTATGCACGGCAGGACCGGCGCCCGCGCTCGGCGCGCGTGGCGATCAGCGCCAAGGTGGTGGCGAACATGATGGTCGTCGCGGGCGTGGATCGCCTGCTGACGATGGATCTGCATGCCGACCAGATCCAGGGATTTTTCGATATTCCGGTCGACAACGTCTACTCGGCGCCGATCCTGCTGGGGGACATCTGGAAGCTGGGCCACCAGGACCTGGTGGTGGTGTCGCCTGACGTCGGCGGCGTGGTGCGGGCGCGCGCGCTGGCGAAACGCCTCGAGTCGGACCTGGCGATCATCGACAAGCGCCGTCCGCGTCCGAATGTGGCGACGGTGATGAACATCATCGGCGATGTTGCCGGCCGCACTTGCGTCATCATGGATGACATGGTCGACACGGCGAACACGCTGTGCGAAGCGGCGCGGGCTTTGAAGGAAAAAGGCGCGCAGAAGGTGCTGGCCTACTGTACGCACCCGGTGCTGTCGGGCAAGGCGATCGAGCGCATCGAGAATTCGGTACTCGATGAACTGGTGGTGACGGACACGATTCCGCTGCGCGAAGACGCGAAGAATTGCAAGCGCATCCGCCAGTTGAGCATCGCGGCCTTGCTGGCCGAAACGATGCTGCGCATCAGCAACGAGGATTCGGTCTCCTCGCTGTTCATGGAATAGTTTTTTGGTTCTGACGGTTTTTACGGTGGGGCGGCAGCGATGCCGTCCCTTTTGGAACAGGGGGCGACTGGTCGCGGTCGCCTCCTTCATTTAGGAGAGTCACATGGCAACGATCGAAGTCAATGCAGTGTCTCGTGGGCTGCAGGGAACGGGTGCGAGCCGCCGCCTGCGCATCACGGGCAAGGTACCGGGCATCATCTACGGCGGAGACCATCCCGCGAAAAACGTGGAGTTCGACCACAACGGACTGTTCCACCAGCTCAAGCAGGAAGCCTTCCATGCTTCGATCCTGAGCATGATCGTCGACGGAAAGAAGGAGCGCGTGCTGTTGCGCGATGTCCAGATGCACCCCTGGAAGCAATTGATCCTGCACGTCGACTTCCAGCGCGTCTCGGCGAACAAGAAGATCCACATGAAAGTGCCATTGCACTTCATCAATGCCGACATATCCCCGGGCGTGAAGACCGGCGGCGGCATCATCAGCCACGTGATGAACGAAATGAACATCACCTGCCTGCCGGATGACTTGCCGGAATTCATCGAGGTCGACCTGCAGACGCTGGAAATCGGCGCGGCCGTTCACCTGGCCGACCTGAAGGTTCCCAAAGGCGTGGAATCGGTGCAGCTGGCGCGCGGCGACAACGCCGTGGTGGCAACGGTGCAGATCCCGCGTGCGATCGTCGAACCGGAACCCACGGCTGCTGTTGCCGCAGAAGGCGCAGCAGCAGATGGGGCAGCCCCAGCCGCTGGTGCAGCCGCACCCGCAGCGGGCGCAGCAACCGGCGCGGATGCCAAGAAGGAGCCCGAGAAGAAGGATGGCGGCAAGAAGTAGTTTTTCCGCAGTTCCCATCACGGCCTGCCGTCAGCGTTGCCTGTCCGGCAGGCCGGTTTGTTTCTAATTTGTTTTGACGCCGTGCGAACGACATGAAGCTCGTCGTAGGATTGGGTAACCCGGGCCGGGAACACGAGGCCACGCGACACAACGCCGGTTTCTGGTGGGTAGACCGGCTCGCTGCGCGGGCCGGTGCCCGTTTGCGTGCGGAATCCCGTTTTCACGGCCATGCCGGCAAGCTGGTCGATGGCGGCAGGGAATGCTGGCTGCTCAAGCCCACTACATTCATGAACGTCAGCGGTCGTGCGGTACAGGCGCTCACGCAGTTCTACAAGATCGAGCCGGGAGACATGCTGGTCGTGCACGATGAACTCGATCTGCCGCCCGGCGAGGTCAGGCTCAAGAAGGGCGGCGGTTCGGCGGGCCACAACGGCCTCAAGGACATCACCGCGCACCTGGGCCCGGATTACTGGCGGTTGCGCATCGGCATCGGCAGGCCAGTCGATCGCGACCAGATGGTGAATTTTGTGCTCAATGCGCCGCGCAAGGACGAGATGCCGCTGATCGACGATGCCCTGGAGCGCAGCCTGGATACCTGGCCGTTGCTGATCGACGGCAAGTGCGAGGCGGCGATGCTGAAATTACATACGAAGGCGTGATGAAGGAAGCGTGAGGTGTCAGGAGTGAGGAGCAACGGCAACGGTGCCATTGCCCCTCACCCCTCACCCCTCACCCCTCACCCCTCACCCCTCACCCCTCACCGGATCTTATGAGCCTCAAATGCGGAATCGTCGGGCTGCCGAACGTCGGCAAGTCGACCCTGTTCAATGCGCTGACCAAAGCCGGCATCGCGGCGGAGAATTATCCGTTCTGCACCATCGAGCCGAATGTCGGCATCGTCGAGGTGCCGGACCCGCGCCTGGCGCCCCTGGCGGCCATCGCCAAGCCGCTGAAGATCATTGCGGCGATTGTCGAATTCGTCGACATCGCCGGGCTGGTCGCCGGCGCTTCCAAGGGCGAAGGCCTCGGCAACCAGTTCCTCGCCAACATCCGCGAGACCGATGCGATTGTTCATGTCGTGCGCTGTTTCGTCGACGACAACATCGTGCACGTGACCGGCAACGTCGATCCACTGTCCGACATCGAAACCATCGAGACGGAACTGGCGCTGGCTGACATGGCCACCGTCGACAAGACGCTGTCGCGCAATCGCAAGCTGGCGCAGTCCGGGGACAAGGAGGGGAGGCTGCTGGTCGCGGTACTCGACAAGGTGCAGGCGCAGCTCGACCAGGCCAAGCCGGTACGCGCGCTCGACCTGTCCAGGGAAGAGCAGGCCCTCATCAAGCCGCTCTGCCTGATCACCGCGAAGCCCACCCTGTATGCCGCGAACGTCGACGAACACGGCTTCGGCGACGACAATCCGCTGCTGCAAAAGGTCCGGCAAAAGGCCGCAAAGGAAGGTGCGCCGGTGGTTGCCTTCTGCGCACGCATGGAAGCCGAGATCGCCGACCTGTCGGACGAAGACAAACGCGTATTCCTCGCCGACATGGGCTTGCAGGAGCCGGGTCTGAATCGCCTGATCCGCGCCGGGTACGAGCAGCTCGGATTGCAGACTTATTTCACCGCGGGCGAGAAGGAAGTGCGTGCGTGGACTATCTACAAAGGCGACACCGCGCCGCAGGCTGCGGCCGTGATCCACACCGATTTCGAGAAGGGCTTCATTCGCGCCGAGGTCATCGCTTTCGACGACTACATCGCCCACAAGGGCGAGCAGGGGTCCAAGGAGGCCGGCAAAATGCGGCTCGAAGGCAAGGAGTACGTCGTGAAGGATGGCGACGTCATGCATTTTCGCTTCAACGTCTGACCGCTTTCCGCGATAGGGACATCAAGTGTGACGGGTACTGACTAGCGCAACGCCGGCTAGCACCAAGGCCGCGCCGGCAATCTGAATGACGGTGATCGGTTCGCTGAGGAACCAGTAGCCAAAGAATATCGTTGCCACCGGTCCGACCGATCCAACCATGGCCGCATGATTGGCGCCGGTCAGGCGGATACCCTCGGCCATCAGCCAGGCCGGGATCACGGTGGAAATGATCGCCATTGCCAACGTCAGCCAGTAGACCTGCGTCGGAACGACCAAAGCGTGCGGGTCGTGCGTAACCAGGAATTGCAGCACGCAGACCACACACGCCACCAGCATCGCGTACGCGGTAAAGCGCATCGCGCCGATCTTGCCGACGATTTCTCCGGCGCCGATCAGGTAGAACGCGTAAACCACGCCGCTTGCGAAGACCAGCGCGCCGCCGAGGGCAACCTCGTGCGCATGTCCGCCGAAATTCAGGTTCTCGGTGAACACCAGCGCAATGCCGCCATAGCACAGGCCGAGTGCTACGAAATGGTGGCGTCGGATGGGTTTCTTCAACCACCAGGCCGATAACAACACCACGATCGTCGGGTGCAAAAACAGGATCAGGCGCTCGAGTCCTGCGGTGATATACGCCAGCCCGAGAAAATCCAGGTAGCTCGCCAGGTAATAGCCGCTGAATCCCAGCACGGCCACTCCCAGCCATTGCCGTCGCGACAGCGGTGTTGCTTCGCGTCTCGACCACAGTGCCATCAGTACGAAGAACGGCGCCGAGAACAACAGGCGCAGGGTCAGCAGGGTGGCGGCATCGACCGGATAAGCGTAAGCCAGCTTGATCAGGATTGCCTTGGCGGAAAAGCCGACCGCGGACAGGAGAACGCAGACGGTGCCGGCCGTGGAAGACTGACCGGCGGCAGCCGGCACTGGCGGCGGTTGAGCGGCGATGTCAGCGCCGGCGGCCGGAGCCGCCGAGAATGGAGCCCAGCACGCCGCGGATGATCTGCCGTCCCATCTCCGAGCCGACCGCACGAGCGGCGCTCTTGACCATCGCCTCGCCGGCGGACTGCCGGTGCGCTGTGCCGCCGCCGAATACGCTGCCCAAGACGTCGCCCAACACGGAACCGGTGGACGCCGGCGCCGATACGGGCGCTGCGGAGGGCCGCGCCGCCGCGGCGGGTTGCTCGCGACGTGCTTTCAGGACTTCATAGGCGGATTCGCGATCGACCACTTGTTCATAGGTCCCGGCGACCAGCGAACGTTTAATCGAGGCAGTGCGCTCGTCGGTGGTGATCGGCCCGATGCGACTGTGCGGTGGCAGCACGAAGGCCCGCTCCACCACGCACGGGCGGCTCTTCTCGTCGAGAAACGACACCAGCGCTTCGCCGACCGCCAGTTCCGTGATGACTTTCTCCACATCGAGCCCGGGATTCGCGCGCAAGGTCGTCGCCGCGGTTTTGACGGCTTTCTGGTCGCGCGGCGTAAAGGCGCGCAACGCATGCTGCACGCGGTTGCCCAACTGGCCGAGCACCGTGTCCGGTACGTCGAGCGGGTTCTGCGTCACGAAATAGACGCCCACGCCCTTCGAGCGAATCAGCCGGACGACTTGTTCGATCTTGTCGAGCAGCGCGGGCGAGGCGTCATTGAACAGCAGATGCGCTTCGTCGAAGAAGAACACCAGCTTCGGTTTTTCCGGATCGCCTACCTCGGGCAGTTCCTCGAACAGTTCCGACAGCAGCCACAACAGCAAGGTGGCATAGGCCTTGGGCGCGTTCATCAGCTTGTCGGCGGCGAGAATGTTGATGACGCCGCGGCCCTTGTCGTCGGTCTGCATCAGATAGAT
>JANXVW010000165.1 GCA_025351455.1 Betaproteobacteria bacterium
TGATTGGTAACTGGTAACTGGTGATTGGATCCAAAGCCTAAGGCCTTGAGCCAATCACCAATCACCAATCACGAGCCCCAGTGACATTCGCCCTAGCGAATGTCACTGGGGCTGAACACCGGCGACCTCGCCATGCCCGACTCCGTTCCCTGATTATCCGCGTCGAAGATGCCCACGAGTTCCTTGTGGGCGTCATTCGCGTTCTGGATGAGCTGGGTTTCGTCGTGATAAACCGCGTGCTGGCTTTCGAGTTGGCGTTCATCGTGCCGTCGGAAGGTTTCCATCGCGTCGCGTGCTTCCCAAGCCTGCAGGCCCAATCCCTGCATCACGTTCTGTGCCAGTTCCAGCGAGGAAACGAAAGTCTCGCGCATGAGGTAATCCACGCCGATGTCCATCAACCGGTAGGCGTGGAAACGATTGCGTGCGCGGGCATAGATTTTCAGCTTGGGGAAATGGCGGCGCGCGTTCTCCGCGGTTCGCAGCGAAGCTTCCACGTCGTCGATCGCCAGCACCAGGATTTCCGCCTTGTCCGCCCCGGCCGAGCGCAACAGGTCGAGGCGCGAGGCGTCGCCGTAATAGGGCTTGCTGCCGAAACGGCGCACGGTTTCCACCTGCTCGGCGCTCTTGTCGAGCGCGGTAAACGAAATCCGCTTGGCGCGCAGCAGGCGGCCGACGATCTGGCCGACCCGCCCGAAACCGGCGATGATGACCCGATTGCCGCCGTCCTCGATGGTGTCGAATTTTTCTTCTTCCGGCTTGCTCAGCCATCTCGCGAGCAACAGGTCGTTGAAGGCGAAGGCGAGCGGCGTCAATGCCATCGATAACGTGACCACGATCACCAGCGAATCGGTCAGCGTGTGCCCCATGATGCCGTTATCGGCGGCCAGGCCGAACAGCACGAATGCGAATTCGCCGCCCTGGCACAAGGCGACGGCCAATCCGCGCGAAGATTCCCAATTGTGTCCCGAGAACCGGCCAAGGCCCAGCAGGATCGCCGCCTTGACGCCCATCAGCGCGATTGTCGCGCCGATGATCGCGAACGGATGCGCGAGGATCAGGCCCAGATCGGCGGACATGCCCACCGAGATGAAAAACAATCCGAGCAGCAGGCCTTTGAACGGCTCGATGTCGGCCTCGAGTTCGTGGCGATATTCGGAATCCGCCAGCAGCACGCCGGCGAGGAACGCGCCGAGCGACATCGACAGGCCGACTGAACTCATCAGCAGGGATGTGCCGATGACAACCAGCAGGGACGCAGCGGTGAAAATTTCCTGGATGCCGCTGGCCGCGATGGCCTGGAGTACGGGCCGCAACAGGTAACGGCCGCCGGCGATGACGGCAACAATTACAGCGATCGCCTTCAGGGCACCGAACCAGACGCTGCTCCCAGCGGCGTGTGCGTCGCCCGCCCCCAGCAACGGGATCAGTGCCAGCAGCGGAATGACGGCCAGATCCTGGAACAGCAGGATGGCGAAGGCGGAGCGTCCGTGGCGCGCGGTGAGCTGGCCTTTCTCGGCGAGGATTTGCAGCACGAACGCGGTCGAGGACATCGCCAGCCCCAGGCCGATGATCAGCGCGCTGTTGAAGTCCAGGCCGAGTCCGAGCGCAATGGCGCCGACCAATGCACCCGTGATCAGCACCTGGGCGGAACCGAATCCGAAAACAGAGCGGCGCAGCACCCACAGGCGCGACGGCTGCAGTTCCAGACCGATAACGAAAAGGAGCAGCACGACGCCGATTTCAGCGAAGTGCAGGATGTTGTCGACAGCGGTAACGAACTTGAATCCGCATGGGCCGATGATGACGCCGGCCGCGAGATAGCCAAGCACCGCGCCGAGCTTGAAGCGCCGGAACAGGGGCACGGTAACGACCGCAGCGGCAAGGAAGATGGCGGTTTCGCTGAGAACGTTCATTGTTAGAGTACCGGGGAGGGAATGCCCCGATTTTAGGGCGCGCACGCCAAAAGAAAAAGGCCGCAGCGACAGGCTGTGGCCTTTGGGAGAAGCTCGAACCTGCTATCTGGCGGCGATCACGCGAATCTCGACCTTGTAAGCCGGTGTGGCCAGCTTCGATTCGACGCAGGCGCGCGGCGGCGTGTTGCCCTTCGGCACCCATTGGTCCCATACCGAATTCATCCCGGCAAAATCCTTGATGTCCGCAAGCCAGATGGTGGTCGAGACGATTTTCGTCTTGTCCGTGCCGGCTTCCTTCAGGTACTGGTCGATCTTGTCGAGTATCTGGCCGGTCTGCCCGGCGACATCCACATTGGTGTCGTCGGCGACGATCCCCGCGGTATAGACGGTATCTCCGTGAATCGCGACCTGCGAAAGCCGCGGTCCGATGTGCAGGCGTTTGACGCTCATGCTGGATTTCCTCGCTGTAGCTGGTTAACGGAAAATTACTCGTTTAGCAGGGAGCAAAGGTAGCATGAAGAGGGTGAGGGGTGAGGGGTGAGGGGTGAGGAACTAGAAAGGCTTAAGACAAAGCGTTTCTAATTCCTCTCGCCTCACCCCTCTCCCCTCACCCCTCTCCCCTCACCCCTGCGCGACAGCGTCCCGGCTGCCGCGCATCGTCACCAGTTCTTCGGCAACCGTAGGATGAATGGCAACCGTGTCGTCGAAGTCGCGCTTGGTCGCGCCCATATGCACGGCGACGGCAAAGCCTTGCATGAGTTCATCGGCGCCGGGGCCGATGACATGGCAGCCGACAATTTTTTCCGTCTCGCCGGTAACCACCAGTTTCATCGCGCACTTGACCTTGCGGCGGGTGAACGCGTGGTACATCGGCGTGAAGCGTGTCTCGTACACCTTTACCTCTGCCGCGCCATGGGCTTTCACCGCCTCGTCCTCGGTCATGCCGACGGTACCGATCGGCGGATGGGTGAACAGCACGGTGGCGATGTTTTGGTAGTCGAGCTTGCGATCCTTCATGCCGCCGAACAATCGGTCGGCGAGGCGCCGGCCGGCCGCGATCGCCACCGGCGTCAGGTCGAGCTTGCCGATGACGTCGCCGATGGCGTAGATGCCGGCCACGTTGGTCGCCTGGTACGCGTCTGTCGGAATGGCGCCGGCAGGGTCGACAGCCACGCCGGTCGCGCGCAGATCCAGCCGATCCGTATTCGGCCGGCGTCCTATGGCCCAGAGCAGTCCATCCAGACCTTCGACGACTTCGCCGTTCTCCTGCGTAATGCGCAGCCCGCTCGGTGTCTTTTCCACCTTCGCAATCTTCGTCTGCGCGATCACGCCAATGCCGTCCGCCTGCATTTGCGCCATCAATTCTTCGCGCAGCATGGGATCGAAATCGTTCAGGAAGTGGGCGCGACGCAACAGCATGGTCACTTCGCTGCCCAGCGCGCGCAGCAGCCCGGCAATCTCCACGGCGGTGTAGCCTCCACCGACCACCGCGACTTTCATCGGCTGTGCCGCCAGTTCGAAGAAGCCATCCGACGTGATGCCGAAACCGGCGCCCGGCAATTCGGGCACGATTGGCCGTCCGCCGACGGCGACGACGACATGTTCGGCCGTAAAGGTGTCGGTGCCGGCTTTGATGGTTTTCGGACCAACGAAGCGTGCCGTGCCGTGGATAAGTTCTACGCCATTCTTGATCAGATTGCGTTCGTAGATGCCGTTGAGGTCGAGTACATGCTGGTCACGCTGGCGCCGCAACGTGACCCAGTCTAACTTCTGGGAAGCAATGGAAATACCGTAGTCCGGCGCATCTTCGATCGCGTGCATGAGATTCGCGCCGTTCCACATGACTTTCTTCGGCACGCAACCAACATTCACACAGGTGCCGCCGATGCGGCCGGACTCGATCAGCGCGCACTTCGCGCCGTAGCTGGACGCGCGATTGGACATAGCGACGCCGCCGCTGCCGCCGCCGATGACGAGGAGATCGAAATGTCTGTTCATTGTGTAAGATCGGGATGAAGCGCTGGAGATGAGTATATCGAAATCGGAAAACCGAATAAGCGATGTGCGGATTTCAGGTTATTCTCCGGTCGAATAACATTCCGGCACGATGGAGGTTTGTAGTGTCCGCCGCGGGATGCAGCATTTGCCTCCTGCCAATCACTGTTTATCGTTCACCGTTCACTGTTCGCCGTTCACCAATCACCAATCACCGCATTCACCATGATAGACCTCCATTACTGGCCCACGCCGAACGGGCACAAGATCACGATTTTCCTGGAAGAGACCGGTACGCCTTACCGCATCCTGCCGGTCAACATCGGCGCGGGGGAGCAGTTCCATCCGGATTTCCTGAAGATTTCGCCGAACAACCGCATGCCGGCCATCGTGGATACCGCACCAGTCGATGGCGGCGCACCCGTTTCTGTCTTCGAGTCGGGGGCCATCCTGGTCTACCTCGCCGAGAGGACCGGGAAATTTCTGCCGATGGACTTGCGCGGCAGGGTCGAAGTGCTGCAGTGGCTGTTCTGGCAGATGGGCGGTCTGGGACCCATGGCCGGGCAAAACCATCATTTCAGCCAATATGCACCGGAGAAGCTGCCTTATGCGATCGATCGCTACGTGAACGAAACGGCGCGCCTGTACGCGGTACTCGACAAGCGCCTCGCCAATCGGGAATTCGTCGCGGGCGACTACTCGATCGCCGACATGGCCGCCTATCCCTGGATCGTGCCCCATCAGCGTCAGCAACAGAACATCGACGAGTTTCCCAACCTGAAGCGCTGGTTCGAGGCAATTGGCGCACGGCCTGCGGTGGTTTGTGCTTACGAGAAGGGCAAGGCAGTGAGCGCCAAACCCGTGATCGATGAAGAATCGCGCAAGATCCTCTTCGGCCAGAGTGCCACGACGGTAAGGCGGGGATAGGCCATCGCCCGCAAGGATTCCGTTAAAATTCCAAAGGTACAAAAGAAGTACATCTAATGACCCGGGTGAATTCCATGAAACTTATTATCGCCAAACCCAGCCCTTATGCCCGCAAGGCACGTGTCGCGCTGATCGAAAAAGGGATTGCTTTTGAAACCATTGTCGAGAATCCGTGGCTGCCGGACACCAGTATTACGAATGCCAATCCGCTGGGCAAGATACCGGCACTGGTTCTCGATGATGGCAGGGTCATCCATGACTCCAAGGTGATCGTCGAATATCTGGAGACGCTGAATGCACCGCCTGCGCTCATTCCGTCGTCACCCGATCTGCGCATTGCGCACAAACAGATCGAAGTAATCGCCGACGGCGTCAGTGATGCGGTTGTGCTGATCAGGCTGGAGGGCTCGCGTCCCACCGCCTTGCAAAGTGCGGATTGGGTCGGGCGGCAGCGCAAAAAAATCGAGGCGGGCGTCGCCGAGCTGTCCCGCCTGCTGGGGGAGCG
>JANXVW010000166.1 GCA_025351455.1 Betaproteobacteria bacterium
ACGGATAGAGCGCCTTTAACCTTGCTTCGATATGGCGCGCCTGCCACATCGCCAGCGCGCTTTCGCGCGTGGCAATGGTGATTCGGGTGGGATGATTCACGGCGGAAGGCAAACCTCAGGTTATCTGCGCAACGAAGACAAAATGCCGGGCCGCTGCATGACGCCAGCGGCCCGCGACACTTGGTACTTGAATGAGATTGTCGGCTTTTCCCGCCGGCTTACTTTTCCAGCAAAGCGCGCAGCATCCACGCGGTCTTTTCATGCACTTCCATACGCTGGGTCAGCAAATCCATCGTGGGTTGGTCGCCGCCCTTTTCCGCCGCAGGAAAAGCCTTGCGCGCGGTACGGGTTACAGCCTCATGTCCTTCGAGCAGGATTTTGATCATGTCGTGCGCTTTTGGCACACCCACGGTTTCACGGATGGACGCGAGCTTGGAAAACTGCGCGTAAGTGCCCGGCGCGGGCGCGTCGAGGGACCGGATGCGCTCGGCGATGAGGTCAATGCTGGTCCACAGCTCGGTGTATTGCGTCTGGAACATCAGATGCAGCGTCTGGAACATCGGACCGGTCACGTTCCAGTGGAAATTGTGTGTCTTGAGGTAAAGCGTATAGCTGTCGGCAAGCAGCTTCGACAGCGATTCCACAATCTTGAGGCGATCTTTCTCCTTGATACCGAGGTCGGCGGCCATTGTGTTTCCCTTTCTGGCGGAATAAATAAAGAGGATTGCCGAATGATAGGCCAATTCCGCGCAGGCTTCACCGCGGCCGCAGCGGATTGGGCCGCAGATCTATTGCTGCAGGTTTTTGCCGAATTCCTTGACGATGTGTTGCTGGCGGCGGCTTACCGGCAATTTCTCTTCCAGGCCATTTAGCATTACGGCCCAGCGCGATTCTCCCGCCTCCGCGGCTTCCTTTTCGAATCCGATGATGTACGCCTTTGCCACCAGGCAGCTGCGATGGATGCGAACGAACTGGTCGGCGAACTCCTGCTCCAGGCGCGAAAGCGATTCTTCCACCAAGTGCTCTCGGGTGGCCGTGCGCACCGTCACGTACTTCAGCTCGGCGCGCAAATAGCGAATGTCGGACACGGCGATCAGCATGACCTTGCCGCGTTCCTGCACGCAAAGATGTTTGCGCGGTTCCGGCGCGATTCGGTTTAGCACGTCCAGGCGCAACGGCGTGATCGCCCGCGCCCTGGACAATGCATCATGCAGACGCCGCAACCGGATCGGCTTGACCAGATAGTCCACCGCATGCAGTTCGAATGCCTTCAGTGCGTAGTCATCGTAAGCCGTGGTGAAAATCACCGATGGCGGATCCGGCAATTTGAGCATGTGCTGCGCGGATTCGAGTCCGTCCATCTCGGGCATGCGGATGTCGAGCAACACCACGTCGGCGGGCGTCTTGACAAGTAACGCCAGTAATTCCTTTCCGCTCGCGGCCTCGCCCACGAGTTCGATCGGAAAACTGCTGGCGCAATCCTCCAGCAAGTCGCGCACGCGACTGCGCGCGGGCGTTTCATCGTCGGCTATGACGACTTTCAAGGACTGGGGATGTTTCGTCATTCGTCGGCCCTCACGTATGGGATCGTGATATGCACCTCGTATTCGGAGTCGCCGGCGCGCGCCTGCAGGCTGGCTTCCGCGTCGAAGTGCAACGCCAGTCTCTCCCGTATGTTGCCTAACGCCATCTTGTTGCCCGCATGGTGGCTGCCGTCCTTGCGATAGGGGTTGCGCAGCACCACGTGCACCTGATCGCGCACATGGTAGATGTTGACGCTGACCACACCCGGCTCTATCGAGGGTTCGATACCGTGATAGACCGCATTCTCCAGCAGCGGCTGCAGGACCAGCGGCGGCATGAGCGCGTCGCCAGGCATATTGTCCACGTGCCAGTCGATGCGCAGACGCTCGCCCAGGCGCAGTTGCTCGAGCGCGAGATACTGGCGGCAAAGCTCGACTTCCTTTGCCAGGGGCGCCAGATCACGGTTGTCGGCCATGAGTACGCGGAACAGGTCGGCCATGTCCTCCAGCGCAGTCTCCGCGCGCCGAGGCTCGGCCCGGATCAGCGACAGCACCGCGTTGATGCTGTTGAACAGGAAGTGCGGCCGGATGCGTGCCTGCAAGGCTTGCAATCTGGCCTCCGTCAACGCCGGTGACAGCGCACGATTGCGCAGATTGAAGTAGCCGAGAAGTACCAGCGTGGTCGTTACGGCAAAAACGGCATCCCGCTCTACATCCTCCATGGCCGTTCCCAGAATCATGGCGCCGAAGCGCAACACCAGCAGCGTGACGGCAAGTTCCACCAGCACGATCAGCATGACCGCGGCTCGATACTCGAGCTTGTGCAGCCAGGCATTCGCCGCGCCGAGCAGCAAAACAGAGCAGACTGCAATCGGCTGTACCACGGCCGCAATGCCCATCCATTGCTGGATGAAGCCGCTCCAGTTCGCCGATTTGAGCATCGCCGCGATGACCGTCAGCCCCGTAACGATGACCAGCACCCGCAGCATGACACCAAGATTGCGGAAATTCGGCAGCAGGGTCACGACGAGGTTTTGATTTATACTTGCCATCTCTAGCGACGCGCCGAAACGCGCGACAAAACAATTGTTTAACGCATTCCATTGTGAACGGGGCAGATCGCCAATGCAACAACAGGAACCGCCGGCGGACAACGACGGCAAGACGTGGTCAGGCAGATTCGAGGAGCCGGTCGCGGAATTGGTCAAGCGGTATACGGCGTCGGTTGATTTCGACAAGAGGCTGGCCGAGTTCGATATCCAGGGCTCGCTCGCCCATGCGCGCATGCTGCAGGCGGTCGGCGTGTTGTCCAAATCCGACGTCGCCGACATCGAGCGGGGCATGGCGGTCATCCTCGATGAGATCCGCCTGAAAAAATTTGCCTGGTCGATCGATCTCGAAGATGTGCACCTGAACATTGAAAAACGCCTGACGGACCTCGTGGGCGACGCGGGCAAACGCCTGCATACCGGCCGTTCGCGCAACGACCAGGTGGCCACCGACATTCGCCTATACCTGCGTGCGGCCGGCGACGAGACGCTCGCGCTCATCGCAGCGTTCCAGAGCCGCCTGCTCGACCTCGCGGATCAACACGTCGACACGCTGATGCCCGGTTTCACACACCTTCAGGTCGCGCAGCCGGTGAGTTTCGCGCATCACCTGATGGCCTATTACGAAATGCTCGGGCGCGACGCATCGCGCTTTTCCGATTGTCGCAAGCGGCTCAACCAGCTTCCGCTTGGCGCCGGCGCGCTGGCCGGCACGACGTTTCCGATCGACCGCGCACGCGTTGCCAAAGAACTCGGCTTCGACGGCATTTGCGAGAACTCACTCGACGCGGTATCCGACCGGGACTTCGCGATCGAATTCTGCGCCTGTGCCGCCTTGATCATGACGCACCTGTCGCGCCTGTCCGAAGAATTGATCCTGTGGATGAATCCGCGCTTTGGCTTCATTCGGCTCGCCGACCGCTTCTGCACGGGCTCGTCGATGATGCCGCAGAAGAAGAATCCGGACGTGCCCGAGCTCGTGCGCGGCAAGACCGGCCGCATCAACGGCCACCTGGTGGGACTGCTCACGCTGATGAAGGGGCAACCCCTCGCCTATAACAAAGACAACCAGGAAGACAAGGAACCGTTGTTCGACACAGTCGACACCTTGGCGACGACCCTGAGGATTTATGCCGAAATGGTCGGCGGCATCACAGTGGACAAGACCGCGATGCGACGTGCCGCAATGGAGGGCTATGCCACAGCGACCGATCTTGCCGATTACCTGGTGAAGAAAGGCGTGCCGTTTCGCGAAGCCCACGAGGTCGTCGCCCGCGCCGTGCGCCGCGCCGCGGAGAAAGGCGTCGATCTCGCGCAACTGGACCTGGCCGAGTTAAAGCAGTTCTCCGGGCTGATCGAAGCGGACGTGACGGAAAAGCTGTCGCTCGAAGGTTCGCTCGCGGCGCGCGATCACGTCGGCGGGACGGCACCGAATCAGGTGCGGGCTGCCATTGCTCGCGCTCGCGCGCGCCTGGCCGGGCGCTGATCGTCGCGGCGGCCGACCCGTGGGATTCGCCCAATGTCGTCCGGACTCGATGCATTGCTGGGCGAGGTCGAAACCTGATAGATTCCCGCTAAATTCCAATTTGTCCGGCGCGAAAAGCGCCCGCCGGATTGCTTTTCAAAAGCCATAAGTACCAAGGGAGGACATATGAATACGCAAATTTTGAGAATCCTGAAATCTGGAGCAGTCCTGCTCGTCGCTGCGTTGACTGCCAGCCCCGTGATCGGCAATGCACAGGACAAGCCACTCCGCATCGGTCTGGTGACCTTCCTCTCGGGTCCGGCCGCCGGGCCCTTCGGCGTTCCCGCCAAGCTCGCCGCCGAAGCAATCGTGGATTCACTCAATGCCGGCAAGGCACCGGCGCCTTACACCACCAAGGGATTCGGCGGCACGCCACTCGAACTGGTCGTGATCGACGAGGCCGGCGGGGCGACGAAGCAAGTCGCCGAATTGCGCAACCTGGTGGAACGCCAGAACGTCGATTTCGTCATCGGCTACATCGGCAGCGGCGATTGCCTGGCGGTGGCACCGGTGGCCGAGGAACTAAAGAAGATCACCATCCTGTTCGATTGCGGCACGCCGCGCGTTTTCGAAGACGCGAGCTACAAGTACGTGTTCCGTACCCGGCCGCACGCGACAATGGATGCCGTGGCCGGCGCGATGTATTTACTGGAAAACCGGCCCGGAATGAAAAGCTACGCCGGCATCAACCAGAACTATGCTTATGGCCAGGATTCCTGGGCCGACTTCACCGCAGTGATGGGAACATTGAAGCCCGATGCCACCATCACCACCTCGCAGATGCCGAAGTTCGGCGCCGGGCAATACGGCCCCGAAATCTCGGCCCTGCTGGAAAGCAACTCCGACGTAGTTCACTCCAGCCTGTGGGGCGGCGACCTGGAAGCCTTCATGCTGCAGGCCACGCCGCGCAATCTGTTCGCGCGCAGCCAGCTCATCCTGGTGGCCGGCGAACCTTACCTGCACAGGTTGCCGGGCAGCATTCCCGACGGCACCATCGTCGGCGCGCGCGGTCCGAGCGGGGTATACGCGCAGAAGAGTGCGCTGAACGACTGGTTGCGGCAGATCTACAAGGAACGTGGAGAAACCTATCCGAACTACCCGGCCTACAGCGTCGCGCAGGCGTTCCTCGGCCTGAAGACCGCTTATGAGAAAGCGAAATCAAAAGGCACGCCGGGAACCGACGAAATCATCCAGGCTTTCGAATACGAAAGCTTCGATTCGCCGAGCGGCAAGGTCATGATGAAGCTCGGCAAGGGCCACCAGGCCGTAACCGGCACTGCGTATGGAACGACACGCACGGTCAATGGCGTCATCACCGTGGGCAACATCAAGTATTACCCGGTCGAACGCGTGCAACCTCCGGAAGGCGTGAAAAGCATCGACTGGATCAAGTCGGGCATGAAGCCGGGAAAGTGGTAGCACCACCCGGCAAGTAGACCATGGGCCAGCTTCTCGCGGTCGTCATCGACGGACTGATCTACTCATCCTGGCTGTTCATCATCGCGGTCGGCCTCACGCTGATTTACGGCGTGATGAAGATCCTGAACATCGCGCACGGCAGCCTGTACGCGCTCGGTGCTTACACCGCGGCATCGCTGGCCGGCTATTGGATCAAGCAGGGTTACCCCCCGATGGGCAGCTACGCCGTCATGCTGTTAGCTGCCATCCTGGTCGGACTGATCGCCGGTCCGATCATTGAGCGCGGCCTGCTGCGTTTCATGTACGGCAAAGACGAGATCGTCCTCGTCCTCGTCACGTACGCCGTATTCCTGATCCTCGAGGATTTCGTCAAGCTGGCGTGGGGCGTCGATCCGTATTTCATCGCCGAACCCTACGGGCTGCTGGGCAATTTCTCCGTCGGGCGCCTGACTTATCCGAATTACAACCTGGTTGTATTCGGCGCGGCGGTGTTCATCGGCGCGGTACTCGCCTGGGTGCTGACCAAAACCCGACAGGGCAAGATGTTGCTGGCGGTGATCCATGATCGCGAGATGTCCGGCGCGATGGGTATCAACGTCGGTCGCGTGTATTTCATCACCTTTACGGTTGGTGCGATGCTCGGTGCATTGGGCGGTGCCCTGACAGCGCCGATGATTTCGGTTCAGCCCGGCATCGGCGCGGAGACTATCGTTCTCGCGTTCGCCGTCGTGGTGATCGGCGGGCTGGGCAGCCTGCCGGGCGCAGCCCTTGCCGCGATACTCGTTGGCCTCGTGCGCTCGGCCGCCGTTCACTACCGGCCGGAACTCGACCTGTTCAGCATTTACCTGGTCATGGCCGTCGTGCTGATCGTGCGTCCCAAGGGATTGTTCAGCGCACAGGAAGCACGCAAAATATGAAACACGCTTGGACACTCCCGCTTCTCATCGCGGTTTCCGTCATCCTGCTTGCGATCGGCCCCTTCCTGCCGCGCTGGGCGATGTTCCTGATCAATGTTTCGCTGTGCTACGGCATCGTCGTGCTCGGCATGATGCTGCTGATGCGCACCGGGGTCGTTTCGTTCGGACACGGCTTGTATTACTGTCTGGGCGCCTACGCGGCCGGCACCTTCGACCAGGTCTTCAAGATATCGGATATGGCCGTCATGCTGATTGCCGCTGTTGTTGTAACC
>JANXVW010000229.1 GCA_025351455.1 Betaproteobacteria bacterium
GTTTGTCGAGCGGCTGTGGAAGTCGATCAAGTACGAGGAGGTCTACCTGCATGCCTACGACAGCGTCAGCGATGCGCGCGCGGGCATCGGAAAGTACTTCTCGTTCTACAATCAACGCCGCCCGCATACCGAACATGGTGGTGAGACCCCGGAAACGATGTACTTTAACAACCTCGAACTGAAGAAAGCAGCATGACCATGAACCGGGTTACCCACCGTGCCTCGCGGCCCCGTGGATAACCCTCCACTGGCAGAGACTCCACTTAAAAACTCGGAATATCTGTCCAAATGCTTGGGACCACCTCTAATCCTCCGAATTCGCACACTTGCAAAAACATTCTCTCCCGATCTCCTATCTGCTTTAACCTTCCTTTGCCCCCCCTTTGCGCCTCTGCGGTGAGAATTGCTTTAGGTCGTAGGTAGAGGGATGAACTCGGTCTCGCCGGGAACCTTTGCAAACTTTCCGTCGACCCAGTCGCGCTTCGCGCGCTCGATGCGTTCCGGCGAACTCGCCACGAAATTCCACCAGATATGGCGCCGGCCTTCCAGCGGCGCGCCGCCGAGCAGCGCCACGCGACTTGCCATCGTCGCGCGCAACCGCACCGATTCTCCTTCGGTGAACAGCAGCAGCGTGCCTTCGCCGAACGTACGGCCTTCCACTTCGATGGCGCCGTCCACCACGTATGCGGCGCGCTCCGCATGTTCTGCGGGTAAATCGATCGCCGCGTTGCCGTCGAGGCTCGCAGCGGCGTAGAACATTTCCGAAAATACGCGGACCGGCGAGCGCAGGCCGAAGGCCACACCCGCGATCAGGCGCAAGCGCACACCGTCGCCATCGCGCGATGGTAGTTCTTTCGCTGAAAAGTGATGGAATGAAGGATCGGTTTCTTCGTCCGTCTGCGGCAAGGCCACCCACGATTGCAGTCCGTGCAAGCGATGACCCGAGGCTCGCAACGCCGCGCCCGTGCGCTCGGAATGCACAATGCCGTTGCCGGCGGTCATCCAGTTGACGTCACCGGGCTTGATGGTTTGCACCACGCCGAGGCTGTCGCGATGCTCGATCTCGCCCTCGAACAGATAAGTGACGGTAGCCAGGCAGACATGCGGATGCGGGCGCACGTCGATGCCCTGGCCGGCGGTAAAAGCAACCGGCCCCATGTGATCGAGGAAAATGAACGGGCCGACCATGCGCCCGCCACCGTACGGCAGGATGCGCCTGACCTCGAAACCGCCGAGGTCGCGCTTGCGGCTTTCGAGGACTTGCGCGATTGCATTCATTCAGCCGCCCCCCCTCCCCCTCTCCCCGGCCTTCTCCCGCAAAGGGGAGAGGGGGCTTCTGGAGCCTTGTTAGAAGCTTCCGTCATTCGCTTTCTTCTTCAAAATCTCCCTCTCTCCCCTGGCGGGAGAGAGATGGAGAGAGGGGGGCGGGGTCAGGGCTTCCACACCGCCGGGCTGGCGCGCACGTAGTTTGGCGCGTACGGCACTTCGCCACCCAGTTCGCGTGCCGCGTGCCACGCCCAGCGCGGATCGTCCATGGCGGCGCGCGCGATGGCGATCAGGTCGGCCTTGCCGCTGGCGATGATTTCCTCAGCCTGCGCGGGCCTGGTGATCATGCCGACAGCCATGGTCGGAATGCCCGCTTCCTTTTTGATTTTTTCCGCGAACGGCACGTTGTAGCCGGGACTGAACGGGATTTTCTGGCGCGGATCGAGCTGGCCCGAACTCGCATCGATGAAATCGCAGCCGCGCTTCTTCAGTTCCTTCGCAAATACGACGACTTCTTCCGGCGTCAGGCCGCCCTCGATCCAGTCGGTGGCTGACACGCGCATGCCGAGCACGCGATCCTGCGGCCAGACCGCGCGGACCGCATCGAACACCTCGAGCGGAAAGCGCATGCGATTCTCCAGCGAGCCGCCGTAACCATCGTTGCGCTGGTTCGAGATCGGCGAAAGGAACTGGTGCAGCAGGTAGCCGTGCGCGCCGTGCAATTCGATCAGATCGAAGCCGATGCGCAGCGCCCGCTTCGCCGAATCGACAAATTGCTGTTTCACCTCGGCCAGTCCGTTCGCGTCCAGCGCTTTCGGCACGTGCCAGTCCGGTCCGAAGGGCAGCGCGGACGGTGCGACGGTGGGCCAGGCCCCTTCGTCCGCCTTGAGCGGCTTGCCGCCCTCGAACGGCGTCCGGGTCGACGCCTTGCGTCCCGCGTGCGCGAGCTGGATGCCGAGCTTCGCCACGCCGTTGCGGCGGCAGAAATCGATCACGTGCTTGAGCGTTTTTTCGTTCTCGTCGCTGTACAGGCCCAGGCAGCGCGGGGTGATGCGACCGACCGGGGAGACGTGCGTGGCCTCGGTAATGACCAGGCCGCCCGCCCCCATCGAGAACTGGCCGAGGTGCATCAGGTGCCAGTCGTTGGCGCAGCCGTCATCGGCCATGTACTGGCACATCGGGGACACGACGATGCGATCCGGCAAAGTCAGGCTACGCATCTGGAAGGGGGTCAGCAGTTGGGCACTCATTCTGGATTCGATTCGGACCTGATTGGGAGGAACCGGATTCTAGCAGTAGCGCGGGCAGTGCCACGTACGCCAGGCGGCGGCGCGCGCCGCGTGGCATACTGCGCACACAAAACCAGATCCACCGGTACGCACAGACCGGGAAACAATGAAGAAGCGCACGCTTGCGGCATTCATGCTGCTGGCGGTATTCGCATGCGACGCGTTCGCGGCCACGCTTTCAGGCCGCGTGGTCGGCGTGAGCGACGGCGATACCGTCACGGTCCTGACCGCGGAGCATCACCAGTTCAAGATCCGGCTGTCGGGGATCGACGCGCCGGAAAAGAAACAGCCTTTTGGCGCCCGCTCCAGGGAAACCCTGTCGCGCCAGATCTTCGGCCAGGCGGTCACGGTGGAATGGTTCAAGACCGACCGCTACGGCCGCATCCTCGGCAAGATCGAAATCGACGGCGTCGACGCGAACCTCGAGCAGGTGCGCGAAGGTTCGGCCTGGGTGTACACCCAATACCTGCGCGAACTGCCGGTCGAAGACCGCGAGCTCTACCTCGAAGCCGAACGCGAGGCCAGATCCGGGCACCGCGGCCTGTGGCGCGATACCGACCCAGAACCCCCGTGGCAGTGGCGCCACGAACGCCGCCCGCCGAAGCGTAGTTAGTCCTCTATCCTAGAGCGAATGTCACCGCAAAGATTCTTTTCTATACCCCCTTGAGGGGTACGCAAAGGACGCGAAGGAAAGACGGAGGGGAAAATGAGTGGGGCCACGTCGTAGTGTCGTGCCATTGCTACGGGATTGGGAATATCTCCCTGGGTAACGCCTCGATTCCACGCGATAAATTCAACTTCAGTTTTTCGCCATCGACTTTAGCGTCACGCCGCCTCGCTGACACCCTACTTCCGTTTTTCCTTCGCGCCCTTTGCGCCTTTGCGGTGCCATCTGCCCTAAATATTGAACTGCAGTTCGGCCAACCGCGCGTAGAGCGGATTGGAGGCGAGTAGTTGTTCGTGCGTCCCCGCACCGATCAGCCGGCCCTGGTCGATGACCGCGATGCGGTCCACGCTTTTCACGGTGGACAGGCGGTGCGCGATGATCAGCGTGGTTCTCGTTTCCATCAACCGTTCCAGCGCGATCTGCACCATGCGTTCTGATTCCGAATCGAGCGCGGATGTGGCTTCATCCAGCAGCAGGATCGGGCGGTCTGATAAGACGGCGCGCGCGATGGCCAGCCGCTGGCGCTGGCCGCCGGACAGGCGCACGCCGCGTTCGCCGAGGTAAGTGTCGAAGCCCTCGGGCAGGCGCTCGACGAATTCCGTGGCGAAAGCCGCGTCGCAGGCCCGCCGCACCTCCGCGTCCGTCGCTTCAGGCCGGCCGTAGCGCACGTTCTCGGTGACATTGGCCGCGAAAATCGCCGGCTCCTGCGGCACCAGCGCAATGCGGTTGCGCAACTGCACGGGATCCGCGCGCCGGATGTCGATGCCGTCGATGCGGATGGTGCCGCTCTGCGGATCGTAGAAACGCAACAGCAACTGGAATACCGTCGATTTCCCCGCGCCGGAAGGACCGACCAGCGCCAGCTTTTCCCCCGGTGCGATCGCGAGCGTGAAGTCCTTCAGTGCTGCGATAGCCGGACGCGACGGATAGTGAAACGTCACCGCGTCGAATGCGACCGCACCGGCCGCAGCCGGCGGAAACGCGAGCGGATTCTCCGGCGCCACGACCGCCGGATGCGTGTCGAGGATTTCGATCAATCTTTCCGCGGCGCCGGCGCCGCGCTGCAGGTCGCCCATGACTTCGCTCATCGCCGCGGCGGCGCTGGCGACCATTGCCGCATAGAACACGAAGGCCGACAACTCGCCGCCGGTGAGCTTGCCGGCGAGCACATCATGGCCGCCGATCCACAGGATGATGCCGATGCCAGCGAAGACCAGCACGATCACCGCCGAAATCAGGGAGGCGCGCACGCGAATGCGCTGGCGCGCGGTGTCGAATGCCGCTTCGATGCGCTGTCCAAACAGTTTGCGGTCGGTTTCCTCGTGGCCATAGGCCTGCACCGTGCGGATCTCATGCAGGGCTTCGTCGACATAGGAGCCGAGATCGGCCACGCGATCCTGGCTCGCCCGGGCGAGCTTGCGCACCCGGCGGCCGAACAGCACGATCGGCACGATCACGACCGGCACCGTCAGCATGACCAGCAGGGTCAGTTTCCAGCTGGTCAGCATCAGCATGACCAGCGCGCCGGCGCCGAGCACGCCGTTGCGCAACGCCATCGAGACGCTGGTGCCGACGATCTGCTCCAGCAGCGCGGTATCGGTGGTCAGGCGCGAGATCATCTCGCCCGTGCGCGTCTGTTCGAACCAGGCCGGCGACAGCGTCAGCAGGTGCGAGAACACCTTGCGGCGGATATCGGCGATTACGCGCTCGCCCAGCCAGGAGATCAAGTAGAAGCGCACCCAGGTCGCGGTCGCCATGACCACGATGACGCCGAGCAAGAAGAACAAGCCGTGGTTCAGCGCCGCCGGGTCGCCACCGGAAAATCCGCGATCGACCACTTGCTTGAGGCCCTGGCCAATGACCAGGAAGCAGCCGGCGGAGACGGTCATTGCGAGGCCGAAATAAACCATGCGCTGCCGGTAAGGCGCCGCGAAGCGCAGCAGGATCGTCAGCGCGCGCAGGCGCTCGATCCCTTTCGGCGGGCGCGGCGCGGCGGGCAAATCGGGGATGGACGGTGCGGAAGGCATCGGCGCATGGTAACGGAGAACATGGCCCTTAATTCCGTCCCCAACCCAAATTTCGCCGCAAAGCCGCAAAGGACAATCGGAAAACGGATTGCGCGCGCGATAGTGTTGTTGCTCGTATCGGAACATTCCAACACCCGCAGCCACGACACAATATTACCCTGTGATTTCAATCTGCTTTTCCTTGGCGTCCTTTGCGGCTTTGCGGTGAAATTTGGGGTTTGAGAGGGGAACTCCGTCGGCGAACGGCCGTCTTACCGATAACAACTGTTTTTGCTTCATCGCCGCGCCGGTGAACACTGTTGGCGCGGATTCCGTGGTCTCCTTCTGACCTCTCCCGGGAAAGGCTGTTGGTCGGCGGGAAACAAGCCTTCGGTGACGACCAGATCGACGCCGGAGCAAAAAAGGGCGCGCCATGCATTTCACGGCCGCGCCCTTTTTCTTGGCTCGAATCCGGTCTACTTCAGGACGAATTCCACCAGTTCCACCGGCTTGTCGCCGATATTGGTCACTGTTGTCTCGATCGCCTGGTCGCGGAACAGGAATTGCGCCGGCAGCAGGTCCGTCGTCGTCGCTTCATCGCCGATCTTTTCCGCGATCCTGCCTTCGCCCATGGCAACGCGAATGCTAGGTCCAGGAATCGACAACGGCCCGGTCGACGCGCCGGGCGCCAGTTTGATGCGATAGGCGCCGACGCGCTCATTGTCCAGCGCGGTTTCAACACCCGCCAGGGTGGGGAGCCGCGGCGGCACCGCGGGGGAGACCTGCATCGGCTTCAACAACTCGATGCCGATCGCGCGGAAAGCGCCGGGTCCGCGATTGATGAAGCGATGGGCGTAGGCGCCTTTCGACGTCGCGTTGTAGTAGCCGATGAAGCCGGCCTCCATTTTCACGTCCTTGGCATCCTGTCCGTAGATCTGGTTGTACAGCGTGACGCTGGTCACCAGCACATACGGGTAATCGAGCGAGTGCCGGTGATACAACGTCTGCTCGCCTTCCGGAATTTCGACATCCACCACCCTGACCCACTCGTTCACCAGCTTGGAGACGTGGCGCGGCTCCTTGTCGGCCGGCACCACGTCGTCCTGCGCCAGCGTCGCGGCGAGCGGCGCCAATCCCAGTGCGGCCACCACCACCAAACGGCAGGTCAGGTTT
>JANXVW010000235.1 GCA_025351455.1 Betaproteobacteria bacterium
GGCGCCAAAATTCACGCTCGGCAGCAGCAGCGCCCTCGCCTGCGGCAGTTTCTCCTGCGCCCCGATGTACTGCGCCTTCGCCCCCGCGTACGTCGCATCCTGGATCTGCGCTTCCCGGTAGATCGATAACAGGTCGGCGGCGAACGCGGGCTCGCCGGCTCCCAGCAGCAACGCCATGGCCAGCATTTTTTTGGACAACCGATTCATGTTCCGCTCTCCCCTTGGCTCGATCGACGTTGCCGCATCCACGCACCACGGGTGCTACGGCAATCAGATTCTTCTAAAACACGAAGCGCTCGGGCTGTTTGACGTTCCGCAATGCCGGAATGGACGTCTCGAACAGGCCCACCGAATTGAATGCGCGTTCGGAAACCCGCGTGATCAGGTGCGCGGTCATCACGGGAGGCTCGCCGACCACCGCCAGCAGCCTGCCGCCGACGGCGAGTTGTTCCTGGAACGCGTTGGACAGCACGGGAACGGAGCCGGTCAGGAGAATCACATCATAAGGCGCCTGCGCAGGCCAGCCTTCGGCGCCATCGCCGGTGATCAACTGCACGTTCTGTAGTCCATGGCCCGCAAGCTTGCGGGTGGCGGCCTGGCTGAATTCCTTGATGCGCTCGACCGACACCAGCTGGCCGCCCAGCTTTGCCAGAAGCGCGGTGACGTAGCCGCTTCCCGTCCCAACTTCCAGAATCTTGTCGGTCTTGCGCACATCCAGTTCCTGGATCATGCGCGCTTCCATTTTCGGTGCCAGCATCGCTTCGCCGTGGCCAAGCGGGATTTCCATGTCGGCAAACGCAAGGTCCCGGTATTTTTCGGGCACGAATTCTTCGCGCTTGATTGTCAGCAGCAGGTCCAGCACGGTCTGGTCGAGTACTTCCCAAGTGCGGATCTGGCTCTCGACCATGTTGAGTCGCGCCTGTTCCTGATTCATCGCTTTTGAGCACAACCGACGATTTTGTAAGCTTGCAATTATCACACAATTCAATTAGCGTCATGGCTGCGTTAGGGGTCCTGCGCGCGAGTGGCGCGGGTGAGACAAACCCTTCGAACCTGTACGGATAATGCCGATGCAGGGAAGCGCGTCGAAAGTCTCGATCCCCGCGCTTCTCCTGTGCCTCCACAGCTTCCAGGAGCGCATCATGAATGCCAATCCCAAGTTCTTGAGTTCCACGGCCCATGTAGACGAAGCGGCCATAAAACCGTTGCCGAGTTCGCGCAAGGTCTATGTTCAGGGTTCGCGCGACGACATCCAGGTGCCGATGCGTGAAATTTCGCAAAGCGACACGCCGGCGAGCTTCGGCGCGGAGCCCAATCCGCCGATGTTCGTCTACGACACGTCCGGGCCTTACACCGATCCACGCGCCGCGATCGACATCCGCAACGGCCTCAATCCGCTGCGCGAACGCTGGATCGAGGAGCGCGCCGATACCGAACTGATGACGGGGCCGACTTCCATCTACGGCCGCACACGGCTCGACGACGCGAAGCTCGCACAAATGCGTTTCAACCTGCATCGCATGCCGCGCCGCGCCAGGCCCGGCATGAACGTCAGCCAGATGCACTACGCGCGCAAGGGCATCATCACGCCGGAGATGGAGTTCATTGCGATCCGTGAGAACCAGCGCCGCGACGCCCTGCCGGAATTGATCACGCGACAGCACGCAGGCGAGAGTTTTGGTGCCAGCCTGCCCAGGCAGATCACGGCGGAGTTCGTCAGGGACGAGGTCGCCCGCGGGCGCGCCATCATTCCGGCGAACATCAATCATCCAGAAGCCGAGCCGATGATCATCGGTCGCAATTTCCTGGTGAAGATCAACGCCAACATCGGCAACTCGGCGCTCGGCTCCAGCATCCAGGAAGAAGTCGAGAAAATGACCTGGGCGATCCGCTGGGGCGGCGATACCGTCATGGACCTGTCGACGGGAAAGCACATCCACGAAACCCGCGAATGGATCGTGCGCAATTCGCCTGTTCCGATCGGCACGGTGCCGATCTACCAGGCTCTGGAGAAAGTCGACGGAAAGGCCGAAGAGCTCAATTGGGAGATATTCAAGGACACGCTGATCGAACAGGCGGAACAGGGCGTCGACTACTTTACGATCCACGCCGGCGTCCGGCTCGCCTATGTCCCGCTCACCGCCAAGCGCATGACCGGCATCGTTTCGCGCGGCGGTTCCATTCTCGCCAAGTGGTGTCTCGCGCACCACAAGGAGAATTTCCTCTATACGCATTTCGAAGACATCTGCGAGATCATGAAGGCCTACGATGTGTCATTCTCGCTGGGCGACGGTTTGCGGCCGGGATCGATCTATGACGCCAACGACGAGGCTCAACTCGCCGAACTGCGCACGCTCGGCGAACTCACCCAGGTTGCCTGGAAGCATGACGTGCAGGTCATGATCGAAGGCCCGGGCCATGTTCCGATGCACCTCATCAAGGAGAACATGGATCTGCAGCTCAAACTTTGCCACGAGGCGCCGTTCTATACACTGGGGCCGCTGACCACGGACATCGCGCCGGGCTACGACCACATCACGTCCGCCATTGGCGCGGCGATGATCGGCTGGTACGGTACCGCGATGCTTTGTTACGTCACGCCGAAGGAACACCTTGGCTTGCCGGACAAGGACGACGTCAAGGACGGCATCATTGCCTACAAGATCGCCGCGCACGCCGCAGACCTTGCGAAAGGGCATCCCGGCGCACAGATGCGCGACAACGCGCTATCGAAAGCGCGCTTCGAATTCCGCTGGGATGATCAATTCAATCTCGGCCTGGATCCGGACAAGGCCAAGCAGTTCCATGATGAAACGCTGCCGCAGGACGGCGCGAAGCTGGCGCACTTCTGTTCGATGTGCGGGCCGCATTTCTGTTCGATGAAAATCACGCAGGATGTGCGCGACTATGCTGCCACCCTGGGCGTACCGGAGGGCGAGGCGCTGCAGAAGGGAATGACGGAAAAGGCAGCGGAGTTCGTCGCGGCCGGCGCCGAGATTTATCGCAAGGCTTGATGGCGTGCACCGCAACGGCGGCGCAGAAATTCGCCGCCCTTTTTTTAGTTTCGCGAGGAGTTCATGGACCTGCCGCTGCTGATCAAGGCGCTCATTCTGGGCGTTGTCGAGGGTGTTACCGAATTCCTGCCCATCTCGAGTACCGGCCACCTGATCCTGGTCGGCGATCTTCTCGACTTCAACACTGAGAAAGGCAAGCTGTTCGAAATCGTGATCCAGTGCGGCGCCATCCTCGCCATCGTCTGGGAGTATCGCGCAAAGCTGGTTTCCGTCGTCGCGCGCCTGCCCGCTGATCCGCAGGCGAGGCGCTTCGCCATGAATCTACTGGTCGCTTTCATCCCGGTCGCCGTCCTTGGTTTGCTGTTCGGCAAAGCGATCAAGGAAGTGCTGTTCAAGCCAGTCCCGGTGGCCGTGGCATTCATCGTCGGCGGTTTCATCATTCTGTGGGCAGAACGCCGCAAACACGAAGTCACGGTGAGCAGCGTCGATGAAATGACCTGGCCCGACGCCCTGAAAATAGGTCTTGCGCAATGTCTGGCGCTGATCCCGGGCACTTCCCGCGCGGGTGCCACCATCATCGGCGGCTTGTTCTTCGGCCTGTCACGCCGCGCCGCCACCGAGTTCTCTTTTTTCCTGGCAATTCCG
>JANXVW010000246.1 GCA_025351455.1 Betaproteobacteria bacterium
TGACACGTCAGAAGGGCTGACGGAATCAGAAATCGGCCGCCTACTGGCTTCGATCAAGATGATCGATCCAACGCCGACCTCGACCAAGTGAGTACGCGCAGTTCCTTGCCGTCTATTCGTCGTTCGAGCACGCCCTGAATCAGTTGTGCCGCATCGTCAAGAAGCGGTCCGAGTTCGCGCTGTCGCGGCCAGGGGATCTTCCGGCCAGGGCAGCGAACTATTTAACCAAGGTCGCTGGCGTTCAGACGCTATTTGAGACGGCAGATTGGAATCGGGCGCTTCTGCTCGGCGAGATTCGGAATTGCATTGCCCATCGCAGCGGTGAGATCGACCTCGACCGGGACAACAAGAAGTCGCCGGCAACCCGGATCAAGGACCTGCGAGGGCTGAACATCCGAATGAACCACGACCAGACGGACAATCAACTCGTCTTGAACGAGGAGTTCGTTCAAGACGCCATCGCCAGCCTGCGCGCGGTGTTCGATGAGCTTGCGGCGTTCACGCTCTAGTAGTGCCGGCGATGGCCGGCACGTCCCCGATGTCCTCATCCAGCTTAGGGATGGTCAGCGGCACGGGTGGCGATATTCTCCTGCGCTACAACCCTTGTAGGAGTCTCTCACTATGAACGCAGTCTTTCGCGGGGCGACTGACGACTACGCCTGCTAGTTGAGGCGAAGCGACGTGCTGATCGACAGTCGGTTGAGGGCAGCGGGAGAGATCGAAGATGACGAACTGCCAACCCACCGCGTGCAACGAGGCGCTGCCATGAGATCGGCGCGAGTCTTGAAGAGCCTCGTTCAATTTGCTTGCGTTGCAGTGACTGCGATCTGGTCTGCCAACGCCGCCGGCGAGGATGGCTGCCTGTATGCAGACAACGTGGAGAGCACCAGCTTTTCTGGTTGTAGCAATGACCCGCTTCACTTGGGCAGCCAGCCAGCCGTATTGGCTTCCATCAAGGCATTCGCTTTGAATGGCGTACCTGTGTCATTTATCGGCTGCCGCGAGGCACCATTTCTTACCCGTCCTGGCAAAGATCCTTTTTCAAGAAGCTACGAAATATTATATCCGCTCGGGCAGAAATCAGTCGAGTCCTACCTTCCTCCGATCACCCACGAATTGGCACACGTCTTCCAGAGTGAACTTGCTGGAGGTATTGCAAAGTTGAGGCTAGAAACTATTTCATTGCAGCGTGAGTTGGGAGCTGATTTTCTGGCAGGCGTTATTTTTAAGAACGCCTCCAATGTTGAAGCCGTTAAATTCCAGACAACCGTCGCACTAATGAGTCTGTATCGGGAACTGGATGAAAACGCTCATGGAACCCCAGTTCAACGCAACGCGGCATTTAGATCTGGCGTATATCTGAAATTCTCTGACTTTGATCGGGATTTAAAGAAAGCAAATGATGAGTTTCAGCAGAATCGCTATGCAACTATTGCCCTCCGTCCGTAATCTTGTCGTAGCGTGCCTCATGGCTACTTCATACATATCCGCAAGTGCTGATATCAACATGGATGTGCTAAATTCGTGTGCCGATGTCAATGATCTCTATCAGAAGCTTAGCAAGAATGAGGAATTCAATTGCCGAACCCCAAAGGGTGTGCTTGAACGAGGGCTAGCGAAACGCATGACCGTGCGGCCATCGGTGAAGTGGTGTTTTATTTCCCCGCCCGCGCTCAACTCGCTGCATGGAATGTCATGTATGCAAACGATGTATCTGGGTGCGAACGAACTTTTCTGCTTTCGTAGTGCAGACGAATCCGATCTTGAGAATTACAAACGTGAATTCAAGACAACTTACGCACCGCGAGTCGCAAGGTACCTAGAGCAGGCTCGATCGTGCGGAGCGTCCAACGGTGACGCTTCTGTTGGGCAAAAGACGCTTGCTCCGATGCAACTAAATCTGATGGCTCAATTTGATCTCGGATTTACAGTTGCGCTTGGCACAAAGGATCCGTCAACAGCCAGCAGTTATGTTCACGGCTACGCAATGTTGGATCCCGACTTTGCTGCGGGCGATATTACCGCCATTGAATTCTCCTTCATGCTGACAGGAGGAAGATTGGGGCCAACTGACGATATGCCAACGCGCACTGTGGGAAAGCTGAAAGTTTCGCTTGACCCGATGCGCGAGGTAACTAAGTCCTTAAAAGAAGCCATAGAGCAGTCTGGAATTCCTGTCGCAATTCAGGCGATTTCCATAGATGTTCGGAGACTAGACAACCTTGCAATAGAGGATGCGGACAAAA
>JANXVW010000260.1 GCA_025351455.1 Betaproteobacteria bacterium
TCGTCGCCAGGGTTGCCCCCGCGTTACCGTTCGACTTGCATGTGTAAAGCATGCCGCCAGCGTTCAATCTGAGCCAGGATCAAACTCTTCAGTTCAATCCATCTGTTTGCCAGTTCTCACGAACCAGCCTCTCACTCAAAGTAATCTCCAAAGATCAAGAATTACTACGCGTGAGCACTTCATTACTCTCAAAGCTTCTTCACAGGACAGGCGTCCTTCTCTCCCCTTTGACAGGTCAAAAAGAACCGGGCGATAACCCACTACCCGTTCCCGTGCAGCGCCTCAAATAACACGAAGCACCCACACGCATCGGTTGTTTATATTGTTAAAGAGCAGCGCCGTTTTTCTGGCGGCCGTTTCCGGCGAAGGGCGCATTATACGGATCGAAATCCGTGGGTCAACCCTTTTCGCGGTATTCCATAGCCAAAACAGCTTGATTGGCCACCACGAAACAGGAATTGCGACAAAAAGCCCTCAGGAGATCAGCACCCGCGCGAATTTGCGCTTGCCGACCTGGATGACGAACGGTCCGCCAGCGCTCAATTTAAGGGCCTTGTCGCTGACTTTCTCGCCATCGAGCTTCACCCCGCCCTGCTCGATCATGCGCATCGCCTCCGATGTACTCGCAGTCAGCCCGGCCTGCTTAAGAACCTGATAAAAAAGTATCGCCTCGCCAGCAGCCGAAAGCGTGTACTCGGGCATTTCCTCCGGAACCTGTCCCTCTTTGAATCGCGCCTCAAAATCGGAAAGTGCCTTTTCAGCCGCAGCGCGGTCATGGAACCGCGCCACGATTTCCTGCGCAAGTATGACCTTGATATCGCGCGGGTTGCGCCCCCCCGCCGCTTCCTCCTTCCATTTCCCGATAGTGGCCAGCGATTCGAATGACAAAAGCTCCAGGTAACGCCACATCAGCTCGTCGGATATCGACATCAGCTTGCCGAATATCTGCTCGGGGCTTTCGGTGATGCCTATATAGTTGCCGAGCGATTTGGACATCTTGTTCACGCCGTCGAGGCCCTCGAGCAACGGCATGGTCAGGATGCACTGGGACGGCTGCCCATAGTCTTTCTGCAGTTCGCGGCCAACCAGAAGATTGAATTTCTGGTCGGTACCGCCGAGTTCCAGGTCCGCCTTCAGCGCCACCGAGTCGTATCCCTGCACCAGTGGATACAGAAATTCATGGATGGCAATCGGCTGGCCGCCCTTGTAGCGCTTGCCGAAATCGTCGCGCTCGAGCATGCGCGCCACGTTGTACTTTGCCGCCAGCCGGATCATATCGACCGATGTGAGCTTGTCCATCCAGGTGGAGTTGAATGCGACTTCGGTTTTGGCCGGGTCGAGGATCTTGAAAACCTGCGCCTGATAGGTCTTCGCATTTTCCGCGATCTGCTCGCGCGTCAAAGGCGGCCGCGTGGCGTTTTTGCCGGTCGGGTCGCCGATCAGCCCGGTGAAATCCCCGATCAGAAAAATAACGTGGTGACCAAGATCCTGAAGCTGGCGGAGCTTGTTGATCAGCACCGTATGGCCCAGGTGCAGGTCGGGCGCGGTCGGATCGAACCCCGCCTTTACGCGCAGAGGGCGGCCCTTCCTGAGTTTCTCGACAAATTCCGTCTCGATGATCAGTTCACTGCAGCCCCGCTTTGTAATTTCCAGTTGTTCTTTGATGTCCATGTTTTTGATTGTGTCGATCAGGTTCCGCATGTGCCTTCAGAAGCTGCCGGCTGGAACACTAGTTGCGAGTTCCGGGTAACGTTCAGTGGGGGATTCTGCTAATCTCCGCGCCTAGCAGGCATAACAAGAGTGCATGTCTTTGAACAAATACAAAATTCTAGCGCAAAAGCCGGCACCCGAGACACGATCGTTGTGGCATCGCTGGCCGGTGGTGGTTGCGGTATTGCCGTTTTTCGGCGTTGTTGCCGCGTTTGGTATTGCGCCCGATACCGTTCCGGAACCCATAGAACTGCAGCACGTCGTTGAGGATATCGCCCTTCCGGCGGCCTCCGTTGCAACGTCCGAGGATGTGCAATACTGGCGCGAAGAACGCATCCAGCGCGGCGACACCGTCGCCTCGATTCTGGCAAGACTGAACGTCAATGACGTCGATGCCCTGACTTACTTGCTGCAGGCAAAGGACGTCCGTTCGCTTTATCAGTTGATGCCCGGCCGCACCATTCGTGTCGTAACGACAGAAGAGGGCCGGCTCGAGTCGCTTTCCTACTTGAATACCGACGGCCGCCGGCTGCATGTCATACGCGGCGAATCCGGTTTCTCGTCATCCGAGGAATTGCCGCAAACCGAACAATGGGTAATGCAGAGTTCGGGGCAGATCGAAACATCGCTATTTGCGGCGACGGATTCTTCGGGCATTCCGGAAATGGTTGCCCTTCAACTGGCGGAGATCTTTTCCAGCGACATCGACTTCCATCGCGACCTGCGTCGCGGCGACCGATTCTCGGTGGTTTATGAGGCGCTGGCCGCCGATGGTGAATTCGTCGGTTTCGGACGCGTGCTGTCGGCCGAATTCGTCAATCAGGGCCATACCTTCCGCGCCGTATTTTTTCGCGACAGTGAGGGACGCAATGGTTACTACACCCCGGACGGACGCAACATGCGCAAGGCATTCCTGCGTTCGCCAATCGAGTTCTCCCGCGTCACTTCCGGCTTCACTTCCGCGCGATTCCATCCGGTGCTCAAAACATGGCGTGCGCACAAGGGGATCGACTATGGCGCGCCCACCGGTACGCGTGTGCGTGTCACTGCCGACGGCCACGTGACCTTCGTCGGTCGCAAAGGAGGCTATGGAAATGTCGTAATCGTGCGCCATACCAACGGTTACGAAACGCTGTACGCGCATCTGTCCGGGTTCAACCAGGGCATACGGCAAGGCCGTCGTGTCGTCCAGGGAGAGATTGTCGGCTTCGTCGGGAGTACCGGGCTGGCTACCGGTCCGCATTTGCACTACGAATTCCATGTCAACGGCGTGCACCAGAATCCCATGCGGCTCGCCATGCCGCCGGGACCGCCGATCACCTCGCAATTGCGTTCGGCATTCGAAGCAACTACTCAACCCCTCTTCGCGCGGCTGGACATGCTGCGCAATACTGATCTCGCCCGTCTGGACTGAGTGCCAGCGGCGGCGCTGGACATTCCGGCCCGCCGTTGCCTGCTAGACTCTCCGGCCATGACGATTCCGGATCACTACATCGGCCTGATGTCGGGAACCAGCCTGGACGGCGTGGACGCTGTCCTGCTCAAGCTCTCCAAGAGCGCGCACGGGATCATAGGCGAGACTTTCACGCCATTTGACGACTCATTGCGCGCGAAGCTTCTTGATCTCCACCAGCCTCGGTCCGATGAAATCCACGAAGCTGCCGCCCTCGGCAATGAACTTGCACACCTCTACGCACGAGCGGTTAGGGACCTGCTAAAGAAAACCCGGATGCATTCCGCCAGCGTGCAGGCGATCGGCTGCCACGGCCAGACAATTCGACATCGTCCGGATGCCGGTTATACGATCCAGCTAGGCAATGGCGCGCTGCTAGCAGAGCTGACCCGCACCACCGTCGTATGTGACTTCCGCAGCCGGGATATTGCCGCCGGCGGCGAGGGTGCGCCACTTGTCCCGGCATTCCATCAGGCTGTATTTGCGGACCCGGCGATTCATCGCGTCATCGTCAACATCGGCGGCATTGCCAATCTTACCGACTTGGGTTCCGGCGCCATTCAAGGCTTTGACACGGGGCCGGGCAACATGCTGATGGACGCCTGGATCCGACGGCATCATGGCGAGCCTTTTGATCGGGACGGCGCTTGGGCGCAAGGGGGAAACTGCATTCCCGCACTGCTGCAGACGCTACTCGCCCACGATTATTTCCGACGTTCCCCTCCCAAAAGCACCGGACGCGAATTGTTCAACGTCGCGTGGTTGGAATCGCTGCTTTCCGGAAAAGAAAATGTCCGCGACGTTCAGGCAACTTTACTGGAGTTCACCTCGGCAAGCATCGCACTGGCGGTCCAGTCTTCCTGCGTCGGGGTGAAGGAAATTTATGTTTGCGGCGGAGGCGCCTCGAACGCAGCGTTAATGGGGCGATTGGCTGCTTCTCTTCGTGGTGTACCGGTTGCAACGACCGTGAAACTAGGAATCCATCCCGACTGGGTGGAAGCTTGCGCGTTTGCCTGGCTCGCCCGCCAGGCATTGCATCTGCAACCCGGAAATCTTCCTTCGGTTACCGGCGCGGCAGGCCCCAGGGTCTTGGGGGCAATTTACCCGGCGTGAAAAAACAAAGGGCGGCATCAGATGCCGCCCTGCGGGTTCTACTGCGCGATTTCTATGCAGAGAAGGAAGAGCCGCATCCGCAAGTGGAGCTCGCGTTCGGATTTTTGATCACGAATTGTGATCCCTCGATACTTTCCTGGTAGTCAATTTCCGCGCCGACCAGATATTGGTAGCTCATTGCATCGATCAGGAGCGTCACACCGTTTTTTTCCATGGACGCGTCATCTTCGTTGGTGTCTTCGTCAAACGTGAAGCCGTACTGGAATCCCGAGCATCCTCCACCAGTGACGAACACACGCAACTTGAGGCCGGGATTTCCCTCCTCATCGATCAACTCCTTCACCTTCTTTGCCGCATTGTCCGTAAACAACAGCGGCGAAGGCATTTCAGTAACGGCGTTCATTGCCTGCTCCCGAAGTAAACCTTGCTTGAAACCATTATCTGGTGCCGGGTTCGGCCGGTCAATCTCCGCCAGACCCTTTCAGCGACACGACTTTCTGCGATTTGTCATCGTCCTGGTGCACTAGCCTGCCCTGCACGACAGCCCCGAGTTGGATTTCCAGCGTCTTGTAGTGGACATCCCCTGTGACATTGGACTTGGGTTGCAGTTCGACATATTCGGCGCCATGCACCGGTCCAATGACCGTACCGTTGATTACGGCGTGCGAAACCCTTATCTCTCCCTCAATTTGGGCCTTTTCGCTCAAAACCAAGGTGCTTGGCTGATCATCCGAGGTCGAAACGTTTCCGCGCACACGTCCATCTACGCGCAAACCACCGCTGAATGCGATGTTTCCTTCGACGATCGTGCCCGCGCCGATCAGGCTATCAATGCGGTTTTGCGGCTTGGTGGGTTTGGCTCCGAACATTTTTTGCTCCGCTTACGACAGGTTCACGGTCTGCGTAGACACCGGCGTGGGATTGCCGACTTCCAGCACGCGAACCTGTACCTTCTTGATGACAGCGCCGGGAGGCACCAGAAATGTCCCCTCGACGCGCTGATAAAACTTGAATGCCAAATTATACGCTTGGCTCCCCTCATCGCCTTTCGGAAAGCTGACGACCTCCGATTTTCCGCCTTGTTCATAATCGACGATGAATTGCAGCCGTCCGCGGAAATCCTTTACCCGTTGCTTGGATTGCGCGATCAGGAGGCGATAGCGATATTCCCCGGGCAGCGCGTCCGGCTGCACGCGGAATCGATTGACGCTGATGCCGCCTGCCTCGCCCCCCGAAGCCATCAGTGTCTGAAAGAAAGCCAGATCTTCTTTTAGAAGCGCGTTTTCCTCGGCAAGGTTGCTTATCTGCCCCGAAAGATTTCCATGCGTGGCAAGTTCGATCTGAAGCTGTCGTTCCGCCCCCGCAATTTCTCGGGTCAGCGCCGCGTTTTCACTCTGCAACTTTGCATTTAGATCTTCCAGGTGGCCTTTCTCGCGCTGCGCTTCGCTGTTGTCGAACCCTGCGTATTGGCGGCCAAGGTCGTAGGTAAGCCATGCGACGCCGACAACTGCCCCGGCAAACGCTGCCACTGAAAGCCAGCGCCAGTACCAGGGGACATGGGTATGGACCGCGACTCTGGGAGCAGCGATGCCGAAACGTCGCTTGATGGCCCTGATCAGCGCCACGGCAACGATGTGATGACCGCCGCGTCAGTGTCCGGAGGCGTTGCAAGGCAACGTAGCACTCCCACGACGCTATTTCCGATGGTCCTTTTTTTCATTTTTACCAATGGCTTAAGACACGATTTGATGATATCGCCTGATAAGGCATTGATGCAAATAAAAAAGCCGCCCAAAGGCGGCTTTTTCTGGTCCTGGCTCTCAGCGCTTGGAAAACTGCTTGCGGCGCCGCGCCTTGTGAAGACCCACTTTCTTGCGTTCGACTTCCCTCGCGTCCCGGGTAATCAGTCCCGCCTTGCTCAGAACCGGCTTGAGCGACGCATCGTAATCGACCAATGCGCGCGAAATGCCGTGCCGGACGGCGCCCGCCTGGCCCGACTCCCCGCCACCATCAACGTTGATCAGGATATCGAAGGTATCCAGATGATTGGTCAATACGAGCGGCTGGCGTACCACCATTCGACCGGTCTCGCGGGAGAAAAACTCATCAACCGGCTTGTCGTTCACGGTGATCTTGCCCTTACCCGGCTTCATGAAGACCCGCGCAACCGCACTCTTGCGACGGCCGGTTCCATAGTTGTATTGGACTGTTGCCATGTAATTCCCTAAACGTTGAGAGTTTGCGGTTGTTGCGCCGAGTGCGGATGATCGGATCCCGCGTACACCTTCAGCTTCTTCAACATCGCGTAACCAAGCGGCCCTTTTGGCAGCATGCCCTTCACGGCCTTTTCCAGGACTCGCCCGGGGAAACGGCCATGCAGTTTGGAAAATGTCGCGCTGTAAATACCGCCGGGGTAAGTCGAGTGGCGGTAGTAAACCTTCTGTTCGGCCTTGTCGCCCGTGACGCGCAATTTTTCAGCATTGACGACGACGATGTAATCGCCCGTGTCGACGTGAGGCGTGAAAGTCACCTTGTGTTTGCCACGCAGGCGCTTGGCAATTTCGGAGGCAAGGCGCCCCAATACTTTACCGGTAGCGTCGACGACGAACCAGTCGCGCTTGACCTCGTGTGATTTGGCAGAAAACGTCTTCATGGCGGATGTTCCGCGTGGGCTGATTAACGAAAGCCGCGTAGTGTAGTGGAACGCTCCGTCCCTTGTCAAACCCGGTTTCCCGACTCAAGTTGTGGATTCCTATGCGATTATGGGTCAATGATTCAACCGGCATCACCGCCGACGATCGCGGCGGCGACTCGGAATTCCTCGCGCGCTACCCGGGCATAAATGCTTTAATGACAAGACCATTTAGTGAATAATACGCTTCCCGGCGCACCCTCCTGTTTCCCGTCCGTTTCGTTCAATGCGCAAGCTCTGGCTCATATTTGCCCAGGCGGTCACGATCAGCCTTGCGGCACTCTTTGTCGTAATCACGCTGCGGCCCGACCTCGTTTCCTGGACCGGGCACAACGTCGGCATCGTTACGGTCAGGGAAGCATCGGATGGCCCGCGCGACCGTCCGGGGTTCGTATCGCTGAGTCCCGCCGCGAAGAAGGCGATGCCGTCCGTTGTGAATATCTTCACCAGCAAGGACGTGAAGGTTCCGCGGCATCCCTTCATGGACGATCCCCTGTTCAAGCGCTTTTTTGGCGACCAACTCGACGGCGATACACAGCATAGTTCCAGCCTTGGTTCCGGCGTAATCGTCGGCCCTGAAGGCTATATCCTGACCAATCACCATGTAGTTGAAGCAGCTGACGAAATCGAGCTTGCGCTTGCGGATGGTCGAAAGGCTCCGGCGAAAGTTGTCGGCACGGATCCGGAAACCGATCTCGCCGTGCTGAAAGTCGACTTACCGGGACTGCCAGCGGTGACCTTCGGCAATCCCGACAAGCTTTCCGTGGGCGACGTCGTTCTGGCCATCGGCAACCCATTCGGCGTGGGCCAGACGGTCACCATGGGCATCGTCAGCGCGCTAGGGCGCAGCCATCTGGGCATCAGCACCTTCGAAAATTTTATCCAGACAGATGCCGCGATTAATCCCGGCAATTCGGGCGGGGCATTGGTCGATGCGTCCGGCAACCTGGTCGGTATCAATAGCGCAATTTATTCCCGCAGCGGCGGGTCGCTCGGAATCGGCTTCGCAATTCCCGCGAATCTGGCCAAGCAGGTAATGGAGCAGATCGTGCGCACCGGCGCGGTGACGCGCGGCTGGATCGGAGTAGAAGTCCAGGACCTCTCGGCAGAACTGGCGGAGTCCTTCAAACTCTCGAACATTCACGGTACGCTGATTGCCGGCGTACTGCGCGGCGGTCCCGCTGATCGGGCGGGGATCAAACCCGGGGATATTCTCGTAGCTGTCGAATCGAGAGATGTCCTCGATTCAACGAGCATGCTGAATCTGGTTGCAGCGCTTGAACCGGGGAAACAGGCCACGCTGAAAATCCTGCGCAATCGTAACGAGATGCCGGTCAAGGTCAGCGTGGGCAAGCGCCCGAAACCCACCCGCCGCAACGAACTCGAGTAGTAGCGCTGCTCCGTCAGCCAGCCGAGCCGGACTGGGATTCTTCGGGTGCGGGCTTGGTAATCCATTGGGAGACAAAGATTCCCAGCTCGTAGAGTATCCAGAGCGGCACGGCGAGCATTACCTGGGAAACCACATCTGGCGGAGTGAAAATCGCGCCGACTACGAACGCGCCGACGATCATGTACGGGCGTATTTCCTTCAGCGTCTTCACGCTTACCAAGCCCATCCGCACCAGGATCACTACCGCTACCGGCACCTCGAACGTCACGCCGAAGGCCAGGAACAGGCTCAAGACAAAGTCGAGGTATTTGCCGATGTCGGTCATCACCGCCACGCCGTCAGGCGCGACCGACACCATGAAATGGAACACGACCGGAAAGACCAGGTAGTACGCGAACGCCATGCCGCAGACGAACAAAAGCGTGCTGGTGATGATGAGCGGGGCCACCAGTTTGCGCTCGTGGGCATAGAGCCCAGGGGCCACGAACGCCCATATCTGGTACAGCAAATAAGGCAGCGCGATCACAAAAGCGGCCATCATCGTTACCTTCACCGGAACGAAGAACGGTGCGGTCACCTCGGTTGCGATAAGGCGCCCGCCTGCAGGCATCGAGGCGATCATCGGCTGCGCGAGCATTGCGTACAGATCGCGCGCCCATGGAAAGAGGCAGATGAAGACGAGCAACAATGCGAGCACGCAGCGCAGCAACCGATCACGCAACTCGATCAGGTGTGACATGAATGAATCGGGCTCGACCATCCTGTGGTGTGCGTCGCGATAAAGGTGGCAGTAGGTCCGGCTGAAAATCAGACCGGTTTGTCGTTGACGGGCTGCTGGTCAACCCGCGGATCGGAAG
>JANXVW010000033.1 GCA_025351455.1 Betaproteobacteria bacterium
GGAGACGTCACCGGCGCGAAGTGGAGCGACAAAGGCGTGACGGCGGCACCGGGTTTCGGCGCCGCATTCAAGCAATTCGCCGAGGGCGGCTGGACCGGACTGGCTTGCGATCCGCAGTATGGCGGCCAAGGCTTGCCGCACATTCTTTCCACGCAGACTTCGGAAATGTGGAATTCGGCGAACATGTCGTTCTGCCTGTGCCCGATGCTCACGGCAGGCGTGGTCGCTTCGCTGATGCGCCATGGCTCGGACGTACAAAAAGACACCTATCTGCCGAACCTGGTGACGGGAAAATGGACCGGGACCATGAACCTGACTGAATCGCAAGCTGGTTCGGATCTTTCCGCAGTGCGTGCCCGGGCGATACCCCAAGGCGACCATTTCCGCATTTACGGCACCAAGATATTCATCACCTGGGGCGAGCACGACATGGCGGAAAACATCGTGCACATGGTGCTTGCACGCACGCCGGATGCGCCGGAAGGCGTGAAAGGCATCTCATTATTCGTCGTGCCGAAATTCCTGGTCAACACCGATGGCAGCCTCGGCCAGCGCAACGATGTGAAATGCGTTTCCATCGAACACAAGCTGGGCATCCACGGTAGCCCGACCTGCGTGATGGCCTACGGCGACGCCGACGGCGCGGTCGGCTACCTCATCGGCGAGGAGAATCGCGGACTGGAATACATGTTTACCATGATGAATTTCGCGCGACTCGAAGTCGGCATTGAAGGCGTGGCGATCGCGGAACGCGCCTATCAGCATGCGCTCGACTACGCGCGCAGTCGTGTCCAGGGCAGGGAGATCGGCGTCAAGAACGGCGATCGCGTCAGCATCATCCATCACCCGGACGTGCGCCGCATGCTCATGAGCATGAAGGCGCAGACGCAGGCCATGCGCGCCCTGGCAACGCTGGCATCCGCCCATCTGGACAAGGCATTGCTGCATCCGGACAAGGCAGAGCGGGCCAAAAACCAGGCGATGTTCGATTTGTTGACGCCGGTGGTAAAGGGCTGGTGCACCGAACAGTCCATCGAAATCGCGTCAACGGGCGTGCAGATCCATGGCGGCATGGGTTTCGTTGAAGAAACCGGCGCGGCGCAGTATCTGCGGGATGCGCGCATCACGACGATCTACGAAGGCACCACCGGCATCCAGGCCAACGATCTGGTGGGCCGCAAGGTCGCCTATGAGAAGGGCGCCACCATCAAACTGCTCCTCGCGCAGATGCGAGGCTTCGATGCAGAAATTGCAAAGGTCGGCCATCCCGGTCTCGCCGTGATCCGGCGCTCGCTGGCCGAAGGGGTGGCCGCCTTGTCCGAAGCGACCGAATGGCTGCTCGCCACGTTCCCCGGCAATATGAAAGCGGCGTCCGCCGGGGCGGTCCCGTTTTTGAAACTGTTCGGTACCGTGGCCGGCGGCTGGCAAATGGCGCGGGCGGCATTGATCGCAAAAAATCGCCTGGATGAAAATAGCGAGGATTTCGATTTCTATCGCGCCAAGATCGGCACGGCGCGCTTTTATGCGGAACATATCCTTCCCCTGGCCGTGGCCTACAAGCAGGAAATCGTGCACGGCTCGAGCAGCGTGCTTGCGCTCGAAGAGGCCCAGTTCTGACGCAGCAGCGCGAAATGGCGCGCAACAGAAGGCGAGATGAAACGCAGCCTTGAATGCTGCGTTTCTTTTTTTGCGCCACCGCAATTTTACTGCCATAGCAATTTTCCGTTGACAAGCCTTCCCTGCCTGACGATGATTCAAACGTTCGTTTGAATCATCTTGTTGGCTGCATATTTTGGGAGAGGGCCGTTCCGGAAACGTGCCGGAATGCAAGTGCAATGGCCGAAAACAGGAACCAGACAACCGATACCAGGCAGAAAATTCTTTGCGCTGCGGAGTCCCTGTTCATGCAGCAGGGCTACGTTGCGACTTCACTGCGGGGCATAACCGCCAAGGCCGGGGTCAATCTCGCAGCGGTCAATTATCATTTCGGTTGCAAGGAAGCGCTGATCCGCGAGGTGTTCGAGCGTCGCCTCGGCCCCCTGAATGCGGCGCGAATTGCCCATCTCGACAAACTGGAGGCCGCGGCCCGAGGGCGCCCGCTGGGTATCGAGCAGATCATCGAAGCCATCGTCGCGCCGGTCTTGCACGTCAGCAAGGAACCACGGCCCCGCGGGACGATTTCCCTGCAGCTGCTTGGCCGCGCCTTTTCCGAGCCCGCCGAGACCTTGCGCGAAATCCTTCCCGCCCAGTATCGCGAGGTGGTCATCCGCTTCAAGCAGGCGCTGACGAGGGCATTACCGGACATGCCGGACCAGGAACTGATCTGGCGCATGCACTTCATGTTCGGCACCTTGTCCTACACCATGACCGGCAATGACGCATTGAAGCTGATTGCAACCTGCAACCGGGAAGACGGCGACGACGCGGTTGCCATCATGCGCCGGTTGATTCCCTTTCTCGCCGCAGGATTGCGGGCGCCGCTGCCAGCCTTGCAAATAAAGCGCAGTTTGCCGGGTCGAAGAGCGGCATGAAGCGCCACCACGAACTGGAAAGAGGGGCAAGAACATGAATGTCACGCTCTGGGTGGCCGCCGCCGCGGCCGCATTGTGGATACTCGCCTACACTCGCGCGGGGGCCGCGGCGTGGATCGTCGGCATCAGCGCTTACCTCGGGGCCTTGACGCTGTGGTCGGGAGCGGGCGGTGCGACAAAGGCGGGACTGTGGACGCTGTTCCTGATCGCCGCCGCTTTGCTGATGGTGCCGCAATTGCGCCGCGCACTGATCAGCGATCCGCTGCTCAACTGGTTCCGCAAGGCGCTGCCGCGGGTTTCGCAGACCGAGCAGGAGGCGCTCGACGCCGGTACGGTTTGGTGGGATGGCGAACTGTTCAGCGGTCAGCCGGACTGGAACAAATTATTCGGCACGCCGAAGCCGCGGCTTACCCCGGACGAACAGGCTTTCCTCGACGGCCCGGTCGAAGAGCTCTGCCGGATGTGCGACGACTGGGAAATCACACACGAGCTAAACGACCTGCCGCCGGAAGTCTGGCAGTTCATCAAGGATCGCGGTTTCCTCGGCATGATCATTCCACGCCAGTACGGCGGCTTGGGATTTTCCGCCTATGCGCACTCGCAAGTCGTGCAAAAACTGGCGACGCGCTGCGCCACGGCTTGCGTTTCGGTCATGGTGCCGAATTCACTGGGGCCGGCGGAACTGCTGCTGCATTACGGCACCGATGAACAGAAGAACCTGTACCTCCCGCGTCTGGCCAAAGGCCTGGAGATGCCCTGCTTTGCCTTGACCGGTCCGGAAGCCGGTTCGGATGCAGGCTCGATTCCGGATTTCGGCGTGGTCTGCAAGGGCTTGCACGAGGGCCGCGAAGTGACCGGCATCCGCCTGACCTGGGAAAAGCGCTACATCACGCTCGGGCCGGTGGCCACGCTCCTCGGACTCGCATTCAAGTTGCACGATCCCGACGGCCTGCTGGGCGGCAAGGAGGACATCGGCATTACGCTCGCTTTGATCCCGACCAGGCATCCCGGCGTGAACATCGGCCGGCGGCATTTTCCGCTGAATGCCTCGTTCATGAACGGGCCCAACTCCGGCAAGGATGTCTTCATCCCGATGGACTGGGTCATCGGCGGGCGGGAATATGCCGGACAGGGCTGGCGCATGCTCATGGAGTGCCTTGCAGCCGGACGCTCCATCTCGCTGCCATCGTCGAGCGCCGGCGCGGCCAAGCTGGCGCTGCGCACGACCAGCGCGTACAGCCGGGTTCGCAGCCAGTTCAAGATATCCATCGGCAAGTTCGAGGGCATCGAAGAAGCGATGGCGCGCATTGCCGGCAATACCTATGCGATCGATGCCGCACGGACCATGACCGCGGGGGCGATCGACCTCGGCGAAAAACCCTCGGTGATTTCGGCCATTGTCAAATACCACTGCACCGAGCGCGCACGCCAGGTGATCAACGACGCAATGGATGTGCACGGCGGCAAGGGCATCTGCCTCGGTCCGAATAATTATCTTGGCCGCGCCTATCAGCAGATTCCGATCGGGATCACCGTGGAAGGCGCGAACATCCTGACACGCAGCATGATGATCTTCGGTCAGGGCGCGATTCGCTGCCATCCCTATGTCTTGCGGGAAATCGCGGCCACGCGCAACGAAGATCCGAAGGGGGCCGGGGACGACTTCGACGAGGCCTTCTGGGACCACGTGCGCTTTGTCGTCTGCAACGCGGCGCGGTCGTTGTGGCAGGGCGTGACCGGCGCAAAAATGATCAGCGTGCCCGGCGCACCGGAACTGCGTTCGTACACGCGCCAGCTCACGCGCCTGTGCGCAGGCTTCGCCTTCGCGGCCGACGTGGCAATGCTGTTCCTCGGCGGCGACCTGAAGCGCCGCGAGAAACTGTCCGCCCGCCTGGGCGATATCCTCAGCCAGCTCTACATCGCATCGACTGTCCTGAAACGCTTCGAGGACGATGGCCGGCCGCGCGCCGACCTGCCGCTGGTGAAATGGGCACTGGAAGACTGCCTGAACCGGATCCAGGACGCGTTCTACGGCGTGTTCGAGAATTTCCCGAGCCGCGTCACCGGCTGGTTGTTGCGTGTGATGGTGTTTCCGTTCGGAAAATCCTTTGCACCGCCCAGGGACCATCTGGGTCACCAGATAGCCAAGTTGATGCTGGAATCCTCGCCGACGCGAGAGCGCGTGACCTCCAATGTGTTCGTAATGCGCCATGAAGACGATCCGGTAGGGCGCCTGGAACTGGCCTTGCTGGCCGCGCCGGCCGGCGAAGCAACGGAAGGCAAGATCCGCAGCGCGATGAAGGCGGGCGTGATCACAGGTTTGACCGAGTCTGCACGCATTGCATTCGCCGTGGAGAAAGGCATCATCAGCGCAGCTGAGGCGGCCCAGTTCCGGCAATTCAGTGCATTGCGCCACGGCTGCATCATGGTCGACGATTTCCCGCACGACATCGGCCGCCTGCAGGCATCGCGCGAGCCGGCAAGTGTGACCTCGTTCGGCAGCGCCTCCCACAAGACCGCAGCATGAGCGAAGTCGTAAAGCTTTCCGTGGCGGGTGGCGTTGCCACCATCGTGCTCAATCGGCCACACGTGATGAACGCGATGGATGGCGAGATGATGCTGCAATTGCGTCCCGTTGCTGAAGCGGTGGAGAAAGATCCGGCCGTCCGCGCCGTCGTTTTGCGCGGCGAAGGCGCGGCATTCATGGCCGGTGGAGACGTGGCGGTCTTTCATCGGCATCTCGCTGAGCTGCCCGAACTGATCGTGACCTGGGGGCGCGAAATGCACTCGGCCTTCCTGGCGCTGCGGCGCATGGGCAAGCCGGTTCTCGCCAGCGTGCATGGCGCGGTGGCCGGCGCCGGCTTCAGCCTGATGTGCGCCGCCGACCTTGCGATCGCCGCTTCCGATACCCGTTTCACGCTCGCGTACGCAAACATCGGCGCCAGTCCGGACGGCGGCAGCACTTATTTCCTGCCCCGGCTCGTCGGCTACAAGAAAACCATGGAATTGATCATGCTGCCGGACCGCTTCGACGCCGAGGCCGCGCGCCAGCACGGCTTGGTGAACTGGGTAGTACCAGGCGACAAGCTTGCCGAGGAGACCGCCCGCATTGCCCAGCGCCTCGCTGCGGGACCGACGCATGCCTACGCGGAAGCCAAGCGGCTGGTCAATCAGTCCCTGGATCCGATGGCCGCGCAAATGGAGCAGGAACTGCAGGCGTTCTCCCGTTGCGCGCGCGGCGCCGACTTGAAAGAAGGCGTGACGGCGTTCGTCGAAAAGCGCAAGCCGGTTTTCAAAGGTGCGTGAAAGCGTTGAACGAGGTTGATTTTGGCTGATTTGAAAAATAAGACAGTATTCATCACCGGGGCCACGCGAGGAATCGGGCGCGAAATTGCATTGCGCTTCGCCCGTGACGGCGCCAACATCGTAGTGACCGGCAAGACGGCGGAGCCCAACCCCAAAATGGCGGGCACGATCCATTCGACTGCCCGCGAAGTGGAGGAAGCCGGCGGTCGCGCGCTTGCGCTGCAAGTCGATGTGCGCGACGAGAATGCGGTTGCGGCGGCGGTCAAAGCGGCTGCAGACGAGTTCGGTGGCATCGACATCCTGGTCAACAACGCCAGCGCCCTAAGCATCACGGGCACCATGGCCACGCCCGCGAAGCGCTATGACCTGATGAACCAGATCAACGCGCGCGGCACATTCATCTGCTCGCAGGCCTGCATTCCCTACCTGTCCAAGTCAAGCAATCCGCACATCCTCACCCTGTCCCCGCCGCTGAACCTGAACCCGAAATGGTTCAAGGAGCACGTCGCTTACACCATGGCGAAATACGGCATGAGCATGTGCACGCTCGGCATGTCCGCCGAGTTTGCGGACCAGGGCATCGCGGTAAATTCACTGTGGCCGCGCACTACCATTGCCACCGCGGCGGTTGAGGTATTTTTTCCGCAGGCGCTCGCAGGGAGCCGCAAGCCGGCCATTATGGCGGACGCGGCCCACGCCATCGTGGTCCGCGACAGCCGCAGTGTCACCGGGCGCTTTTTCATCGATGAAGAAGTCCTGCGCGCACAGGGGGTCACGGATTTCGCACACTACGCGGTAACGCCGGGGGCGCGGCTCTTCCCGGATATTTTTCTCGACTGATCCGCACACCAAGAAAATCGACAGGAGGAATCGTCATGGCGCAGAAAGGCGACGTCATCGCCACGCAGATTGCGAAAACCCTGGACGGACTTTTCCAGGAACGCGTGCGCCGGTCGGCCGCCGCGGTGGCGTACAGGAATTTCGACGAGCCGGATGGATGGAAAGACTACACCTGGGGCGATGTCGAGAAATTGGTGGCGCGCTGGCAGGCGGGGTTCGAAGCGGACGGGCTGCAGCCGGGAGACCGGGTTGCGATCATGCTGCGTAACAGTGTCAACTGGATCGTATTCGATCAGGCCGCCATGGGCCTGGATCTGGTTACGGTTCCGCTATACACGTCGGATCGTCCCGACAACATCGCCTACATACTGCACGATTCAGGCGCGAAAGTGCTGGTGTTCGAAAATGCAGATCAATGGACGGCATTCAACGAAGTCCAGGACCAGCTTGCCGGCCTGAAGCGCGTGCTTTGCATCAATCCGATGTCAGGGGCGTCCCCGGACGCGCGCGTAAACAGCCTTGCCGACTGGCTGCCGCAGACCGCGGGCGCCGTTAAACACGTTAATCTGGACAGCACGAAACTGACGAGCATCATTTATACCTCGGGCACCACCGGAAAACCCAAGGGCGTCATGTTGTCGCACCGAAACATGCTCGAGAATGCAGCCGCAGCATCGCAGTGCTTTGAAATAACGCCGAGCGATCTCTTCCTGTCGTTCCTGCCGATGTCGCATACGCTCGAACGTACCGCGGGCTGCTATCTGACAATGATGACGGGCGCGACCGTGGCCTATGCCCGTTCGATTGCGCTGCTCGGCGAAGATCTGGTCGCGGTCCGGCCGACGATCATGATCTCGGTACCGCGAATTTATGAGCGCGTATACGGCAGCATCAAGACCCGGCTTGCGGAAGGTCCAGCCTTTCGCAAAAAACTGTTTGAGTTTGCAGTCGAGGTCGGCTGGGCGAGATTCGAACACCAGCAGGGCAGGGGACCGTGGAAACCATCCTTCCTGTTATGGCCGATCCTGGACCGGCTGGTCGCCGGCAAAGTCATGGCCCGCCTCGGCGGACGCTTGCGCGCGGCGGTGAGTGGCGGCGCGGCGCTGGCGCCCGATATCGCAAGACTGTTTGTCGGGCTTGGCCTGCCTATTCTGCAAGGTTACGGACTGACGGAAACCAGTCCGGTGGTCAGCACCAACCGGCTGAACGACAACATTCCCGCCAGCATCGGCAAGCCGGTTCCCGGCGTGGAGGTCAAGCTGGGAGAAAAGGATGCTTTGCTGGTCAAAGGCCCCAATGTCATGCTCGGCTACTGGAATCTTCCGGATGCCACCAAGGCCATGTTCACCGCGGACGGCTGGCTGAATACCGGCGACACGGCACGCATCGACGAGACGGGCCATCTCTACATCACCGGCCGGCTGAAGGAAATCATCGTGATGTCCAACGGAGAAAAGATACCGCCGGTGGACATGGAGGCCGCGATCCTGCAGGACGGCCTCTTCGAGCAGGTCATGGTCATGGGCGAGGGCCGGCCTTACCTGGGCGCGTTCGTAGTGGTCAGCAAGGAGCAGTGGGCGAAGGTCGCTGGCCAGATTGGGTTGACAACTGGCGTGGGTGGCATCATGCAGGACGAAGCCGCGCAGAGGGTCGTGCTGGATCGGGTGCAACGGCAGATCAAATCGTTTCCGGGTTACGCAAAAATCCATCGCGTGGCGGTGTGCGCCGAACCCTGGACGGTGGAAAACGGGCTGCTCACGCCGACCATGAAATTGAAACGGTCGAAAGTCATGGAAGTGCACAAGAAGGAGTTCGAGGACCTTTATGCCGGACACTGATCGCAGTCCAACACAACCGCAGGAAGCCGAAGCGTTGCTGGGGCGCCGCGAGCCGACGCTGCGCGTCGTGCCAATGCCTTCCGATGCCAATTACACCGGCGACATCTTCGGCGGATGGATCATGTCGCAGGTCGACATTGCCGGCAGCATCCCCGCCATCGAGCTTGCCAAGGGACGGGTGGCGACGATCGCCGTCAACTCTTTCCTTTTCAAGCAGCCGGTCATGATTGGCGACGTAGTGAGCTTTTACGCCCAGGTCGTGCGCGTGGGGCGTACTTCGATCACGGTGGACGTCGAGGTTTTCGCACGCCGGCGGGTATTGCATGAAGTCGTCAAAGTGACCGAGGCGACCTTGACTTATGTGGCGGTGGACGACGAACGTCGCCCGCGGCCGATCATCGGATAATTAACAAAACGGATTTCAGGTGGTTCGATGTGTTCGGAGTCATGTTTTCAACCAGGAGGGGAAAATGCATAATAAATTTCAGGAAAATCTGATTGCACTGGCAGTGGCCTCGACATTGGCCGGCGCATCGACACTGGCCTCGGCGGCAGGATTTGCACTGATCGAACAGAGTGCCAGCGGCATGGGCAATGCCTTTGCCGGCGCTGCGGCGACGGCGGAAGACGCCAGCACGATCTTCTTCAATCCGGCGGGATTGACAAAACTGCAGGGAAAGCAGGCTACCTTTGCTGCGCACCTCGTAGACGTCAAAACCGAATTCTCCAACAGCGGAGCATCCACTGCGCCCGCGGCTATCGCTTCATTGGGGGGTAACGGCGGGAACGCCGGCAATGCGGTGGTGATTCCCAATGCCTACTTCTCCATGCCGTTGGGCGAAAGTCTGGTGCTCGGGTTGGGACTGAATTCCCCGTTCGGCCTAGCAACAGAGTATGACTCCACCTGGGTCGGGCGCTTCCAAGGCATCAAATCCGAGCTGATGACCTACAACATCAATCCGACGGTTGCCTACAAGGTCAATGACATGATATCCGTGGGCGTGGGTGTCAACTATCAGCACCTGGACACGGAATTGACCAACAAGGTGAGCGGCGCAGCAATTAACCCGGTTTTCGCGGGGCAGGAGTTCAATGCGAAGCTCGAAGCCGACGACGATGGTTGGGGCTGGAATGCCGGCATCCTGGTTGATGCGGGATCGTCTACCCGTATTGGATTTAGCTATCGTTCGAAGATCGAATACAAGCTCGAAGGCACAGTCACCGTGACGAATCCAGCGGGAGCAACGTTTGCCCCGGCAAGCGGTGCGGCCACGGCCGATATAACGGTGCCTGACACTTTCTCGCTTAGCCTTCTTCAGAAACTGAGTGATCGGCTCGATCTGGTGGCGGATGTGACTCTGACGCGCTGGAGCGAAATTCAGCAAATCAGGATTGCAAATCCGGCAACCGGGGCGGCTCGCGATACCCTGGTATTGAACTTTGACGATACGTATCGCTACTCGCTGGGAATGAACTACAAGTTTTCCGACAGATTCATCGGAAAAATCGGAGTCGCGCTGGACCAGTCTCCGGTCAGCGATCGCGACCGTACTGTTCGTTTGCCCGACAATGACCGCAAGTGGGTGGCATTGGGTGGAAGTGTCAAGATCGGGAACTCCAGCAAAGTCGATTTCGGATACGCGCATTTGTTCGTCAGCGATACGGCCATCGACCAGAACCGGGGCAGCTCAGCCGGTTTCGGTCGCGTGGTCGGCAGTTACGATGCCTCGATCGACATTTTGAGCGCGCAATACAGCGTTAGTTTTTAAGCCGCACAGAGGCGGCGGGCTTTGACCCGCCGCCGCTTCGATTTTCTGCCGTGGGCTTGACCATGCCGCTGCATTGTTCAAGGAATCGCCATGACCGTCCCATCCCGCTTCATCGTCCGCAAAGTCGCCGTCCTCGGCGCCGGCGTCATGGGAGCGCAAATCGCCGCCCATCTGGTCAATGCCGGGGTCGAGGCGATGCTGTTCGAGTTGCCGGCCAAGGAAGGCGATCCGAACGGCAACGTGCGCAAGGCCATTGATGGCCTGAAGAAGCTCGAGCCAAGTCCGCTGTCGGTGGCTTCCGGCGCCGATCATCTTCAGGCCGCGAATTACGATCAGGGGCTGGAATTGCTGAAGGAGTGCGACATCGTCATCGAGGCGATCTCCGAACGCATGGACTGGAAGAAGGCGTTGTACGAGAAAGTCGCGCCCCATCTGGGTGAGCAGACTATTTTCGCCAGCAACACATCCGGCCTGTCGATCAACTCGCTGTCCGAAGCCATGCCGGCGCAGGTGCGCGCGCGCTTCTGCGGCGTGCATTTCTTCAATCCGCCGCGCTACATGCACCTGGTGGAACTCATACCCGGCCGGACCACCGATCCCGCGATCCTCGATCAGCTCGAGGAATTTCTGGTCACCACGCTGGGCAAGGGCGTCATTCGCGCGAAGGACACGCCTAATTTCATTGCCAACCGGGTCGGTGTATTTTCGATCCTCGCGGCTTTCCATCACACGCAGAAGTTCGGCCTGGGCTTCGATGAAGTGGATGCGTTGACCGGTTCGCTGATCGGTCGACCCAAAAGCGCCACGTATCGCACCGCCGACGTGGTTGGCCTGGATACGCTGGCGCACGTCGTCAATACCATGAGGGAGGCGTTGCCGAACGATCCGTGGCACAAGTACTACGATGCGCCCGAATGGTTCAAGCAGCTCATCGAGCAGAAGGCGCTGGGACAAAAGTCGGGGCGCGGCGTCTATCGCAAGCAGGGCAGGGAGATCCAGGTCCTCGACCTGCAGAAGAAAGACTACCGGCCGTCCGCGGGGGAGGCCGACGAGTCGGTCGTTGCCATCCTGAAGAACAGGAACGTCGCGGAACGCTTCGCGCAACTGCGCGCGAGCCAGCATCCCCAGGCGCAATTCATGTGGGCTGCGTTGCGCGACATGTTGCACTACTGCGCCGTGCACCTTGAGGCGATCGCCGACAATTCGCGCGATCTGGATTTCGCCGTGCGCTGGGGCTTCGGCTGGAACCAGGGGCCGTTCGAAATCTGGCAGGCGGCCGGCTGGCGGCAGATGGCGAAATGGATTGCGGACGACATCGCAACGGGAAAGACCATGGCGTCCGCGCCTTTGCCGGACTGGGTAACCGAATCGGGGCGCGAAGGCGTCCACAAACCCCACGGCTCATGGAGCCCGGCACAGCGCAACTACAAACCGCGTTCGACGCTGCCGGTCTACGGCCGCCAGCCGTTCCCCGACCGGCTTATCAGCGAAACAGCGGAATACGGTACAACCGTATTCGAAACCGACGCCGTGCGCATGTGGAGCACGGGTGACGATATCGGCGTCATCAGCTTCAAGACGAAAATGCATGCCATCGGTGAAGATGTTCTCGACGGCGTCATGCAGGCCATCGACGAATCCGAGCGCCGCTTCAAGGGGCTGATCCTCTGGCAGACAGAACCGCCGTTCTCGGTCGGCGCCAACCTGTCCGGTGGCGGCAGCCGGAAAAGCGAACAGAAGCCGACAGCATTTGCGTCGATGATGAAGAAATTCAAGCGTGAGGCGGAGTCGGCGATTCTCAAAGCGGCTTTCAAACTCAACGTCGCCGATTCGCTGATGGCTGGACGCCTGGAAAAAGTGGAGCAGGTCGTCGAACAGTTCCAGGCGACGTCGCAGGCGTTGCGCTACTCCATGGTTCCGACCGTCGCGGCGGTCGACGGCATGGCCCTGGGCGGCGGCTGCGAGTTCACCATGCATTGCGACCGTGCAGTTGTATCGCTCGAAAGTTACATCGGGTTGGTTGAAGCCGGCGTCGGGCTGCTGCCGGCTGGTGGCGGCTGCAAGGAGTTCGCCATGCGGGCCGCGGCGCAAGCCAAAGGCGGTGACGCGTTTCCTTTCCTCAAAAATTACTTCCAGAATGTGGCCACGGCGCAGGTGGGAAAAAGCGCGGAGCATTCGCGGGAACTGGGTTTTCTGCGGTCCAGTGACCGCATCGTGATGAACCGCTTCGAAGTGCTGCATGCCGCGAAGGCCGAACTCAATGCAATGGCAGAGGCCGGCTACCGACCACCGCTGCGGGCGCGGAGCATCCCGGCAGCGGGGCGCAGCGCGATCGCCACATTCAAGATGGCGATGGCCAACATGCTCGCCGGCCACTATATCTCGGACCACGATTACCTGATCGGCAGCAAGGTGGCCTTCGTCATGTGCGGCGGCGACGTCGAGCCCGGCACGCTGCTGACGGAAGACTGGTATCTCGACCTCGAGCGCCAGGCCTTCATGGAACTCATCGCGACCGAAAAGACGCAGGCGCGGATCGAGCAAATGCTAAAGACGGGGAAACCCCTAAGGAATTAATTTTGGCACCGCAAAGACGCAAAGGACGCGAAGGAAAAGAACAGTATGGTGTTCGATGCCACGTTTCAGGTCGCCCTTGCGATGAAGTCCGATTAACAATTGCCGAATCGATTCCGTTCCCGATATTCAGGTTTTCCTTCGCGTCCTTTGCGTCTTTGCGGTGAGAAGTGATTTACGGCAAGAATTGAATTGGAGAGGTAGAACATGTCGAAGCAAGTACAAGATGCTTTCATAGTGGCGGCTACACGGACGCCGGTGGGCAAAGCGCCGCGCGGAATGTTGAAGCATGCGCGGCCGGACGACATGCTCGCGCATGTTCTGAAAAGCGCGCTGGCGCAGGCGCCGGGGCTCGATCCGGCTGCAATAGACGACGTCATCGTCGGATGCGCGATGCCCGAAGCCGAGCAGGGCATGAACGTGGCGCGCATCGGCCTGCTGCTTGCCGGATTTCCGAACACGGTTTCCGGGGTCACGTTGAATCGCTTTTGTTCGTCTGGCCTGCAGGCTGTTGCAACGGCGGCTGATCGGATCCGCCTGGGCGAGGCCGATGTGATGATCGGCGCCGGCACCGAGAGCATGAGCATGATCCCGATGGGCGGCAACAAGATCGTCGCCAACGAACAGTTCTTCACCCGGGACGAGAACATCGGCATCGCCTACGGCATGGGCATTACGGCGGAAAAAGTCGCCGAAAAATGGAAGGTCAGCCGCGAAGAACAGGACGAATTCGCTACCGAGTCGCATCGGCGCGCGCTGGCGGCGATCGAGAAGGGCGAATTCAAACAGGAGATCACGCCCTATACCCTCGACGAACACCTGCCCGACTTCGAACATCACCAGATCGTGACTCGCAGCAGGGTCCTCGCCATCGATGAGGGTCCGCGTGCTGGCACGACACCCGAAGTGCTTGCCAAGTTGGGGCCTGCCTTCGACGTGCGGGGTTCGGTCACGGCCGGGAATAGTTCGCAGACTTCGGACGGGGCTGCGGCGGTGATCCTGATGAGCGAGGCGGGGTTGAAGCGCTACAATCTGCAGCCGCTCGGGCGTTTCCTCGGTTTCGCGGTGGCGGGCGTGCCGCCGGAAATCATGGGCATCGGGCCCAAGTTCGCCATTCCCAAGGTGCTCAAGCAAGTCGGGCTGACGCTGGACAGCCTCGACTGGATCGAGTTGAACGAGGCGTTCGCTGCGCAGAGCCTTGCAGTGATCGGCGATATCGGCCTGGATCGCAGCAAGGTCAATCCACTCGGTGGCGCGATCGCGCTTGGCCATCCGCTGGGGGCCACCGGCGCGATTCGCATCGCCACCCTTCTGCACGGCCTGCGACGGCGCAGGCAGAAATACGGCATGGTCACGATGTGCATCGGCACGGGAATGGGCGCCGCGGGCCTGTTCGAGTCGCTGCAATGACTTCCGCGGGGCCGTGGCGGTCTGTTCAGCCGCGGGAATCCTTAAGGATCTGGCTGGTTCGGTTGGGCTTCAATTTTTTTCCGGCGTTTCGTGCGACCGGTGCGCGCGTCATCCATATTTCCGAAGACCGGCGCAAGTTACGCATCAAGCTGCCGCTCAATTTCCGCACACGAGATATTCACGGCACTCTGTTCGGCGGCGCGATGTACGCAGCGACCGACCCGCTGTACGCCATTCTCGTCAAGATTGCCCTCGGACCCCGGTACATCATCTGGGACAAGGCGGGGTCGATCCGCTACAAAAAGCCGGGCCGCTCTACGCTCTACGCCGAGTGCAGCCTGAGCGATTCGCAGGTGGTTTCGATGAAAAAGCGCCTCGAACTGGAGCCCTCGGTCGATCTGGTCTACGAGATCGAACTCATGGATGAACGCGGCGTGGTGCACGCGGTCGTGCATAAGACGATCTACGCCGCGCGTAAGGAAGTCTACAAGCTGCGCCAGGAGGCCGTGCACGCTGAAGGCCGCCCGGCTGGAATCCTGCGAGCAGGCACAGCAACAACTACAGGGGAGTAAAAGCAGTATGTCGAAGATCATCCGGATCGAAGTATTCCAGGCCGATCTCAAGCCGCACGTGCAGCGCGGCGACGCAATCCAGTCCTTCCATACGCAGGAAACCCCGATGGTGCGTTTGTTCGCGGACGACGGAGCCGAAGGCACGGGTTACACCTACACCATCGGTACCGGCGGTTCGTCGGTCGTCGCGCTCATCCGCGATCACCTCGGCCCACAACTGCTCGGGCGCGATCCGGCCATGGTCGAGCAGATCTGGAAGGATTTGTTCTTTCATACCCATGCCACGGCGGTAGGCGCGATCACCAGCCTTGCGCTGTGCGCAATCGATTCAGCGCTGTGGGACATGCGCTGCAGAAAGGCCGGAATGCCGCTGCATGTGATGGCCGGCGGCGCACAGACAAAAGTCCCGATCTACGACACCGAAGGCGGCTGGCTGCATTTCCCGATTGCGCAGGTCATCGACAACGCGCTGGCCAACAAGGCGCGCGGCTTTCGTGGCGTAAAGGTCAAGGTCGGCAAGCCGCACGTGAGTGAAGATGTGAAGCGCCTCGCCGCGGTACGCAAAGCAATCGGCGACGAGATGGAACTGATGGTGGACGCTAACCAGGGCTTCACGATCGCAGAGGCCATCCGGCGCGCGCGCCACTTCGAACAGTTCGACCTCGCATGGTTCGAAGAGCCGCTTCCGGCCGAGGATCTGAACGGGCACGTCCTCCTGCAGCAATCGACTAGCCTGCCGATTGCAGTCGGCGAATCACTCTATTCCATCAGCCATTTCCGCGAATACATGCAACGCGGCGCCTGTTCCATCGTACAGACGGACGTGGCGCGCATCGGCGGTATTACGCCCTGGCTGAAGAGCGCGCACATTGCCGAGTCGTTCAATATGCCGATCTGCCCACATTACCTGATGGAATTGCACATCGGCCTGTGTGCCGCGGTGCCAAACTGTCCGTGGGTGGAAAACATTCCTCAGCTCGGCGTGATCATGAAGAACGAGATGAAGATCGAGAAGGGTTACGCCTACCCGTACGAAACACCGGGTTTGGGCATCGAGTGGAACTGGAAGGCGATCGATCGATTGCGAGTGGCGCCCCCTGCAGTCCTGCAGTCCGGCGCTTCGAATGCAGGCAAGAGGAGGGCGAAATGAAGGCGATGAAATGCTTGTTTGTCACGGCAATACTCATGCTCGCGTCGAGTCTCGTTGCCGCCGCCGGTTCGCCGGTCGGCGTCTGGCGCAGCATCGACGACAAGACCAGGCAGGAGCGGTCGATCATCCGCATCACCGATGAAAACGGTGAACTCAAGGGCGTCGTGGAAAAAATCTTCGACCAGCCCGGCGACGATCCCGCGCACCTGTGCAAAGAGTGCAAGGACGAGCGCAAGGACAAGCCGATCATCGGTATGGCAATCCTGTGGGGATTGAAGAAGGACGGCGATGCATGGGCCGGCGGTGAAATCCTCGATCCCAAGAACGGCAAGATCTATCGCTGCAAGATCACGCTTTCCGAAGATGGCAAGAGCCTGAACGTGCGTGGCTTCATCGGCATTTCGCTGATTGGACGCTCACAGACCTGGTACAGAGAATAGTCTCCCCCTCTCCCCAACCCTCTCCCGCGAGGGGAGAGGGAGCTCTGAAGCTGGGCCAGCCACGCGCGATTGATACTCCTGACTTTGGCCTTTTTGAAATGCTCCTCCGACTCTTCTTTGACTTCAATCTCCCTCTCCCCTGGCGGGAGAGGGCCGGGGAGAGGGGGTCACATATTCGGGTAGTTCGGCCCGCCGCCGCCTTCGGGGGCAACCCAGACGATGTTCTGCGTCGGGTCTTTGATGTCGCAGGTCTTGCAGTGAACACAGTTTTGCGCATTGATCTGCAGGCGCGGGCCCGACGGCTCAGTCACGATTTCGTACACCCCCGCAGGACAGTAGCGCTGCTCCGGCGCGTCATAGAGCGCGAGGTTCACGTTCACCGGCACCGAGGGGTCTTTCAGCGTCAGGTGTACGGGCTGGTCTTCCCCGTGGTTCGTGTTCGAAATAAATACCGATGACAGCCGGTCGAAAGTGACGACGCCGTCCGGCTTCGGATACGCGATCGGGCGGACCTCACTTTTGTTTTTCAGCGTTTCGTTATCGGCGTGGTCATGATGCAGCGTCCAGGGCGCCTTGCCACCAAACACGATCTGGTCGATGCCGACCATCGCCGTTCCGGTATACAAGCCTTTAGACATCCACGGCTTGAAGTTGCGCGCGCGGTGCAGTTCTTCGTGCAGCCAGCTCGTGGCGAATTTCTCGGGGTACGAGGTCAATTCATCCCCGCTGCGATTGGCTGCCAGTGCGTCGATTGCCGCATCCGCGGCGAGCATGCCGGACTTGATGGCGGCATGGCTGCCCTTGATGCGTGACGCATTCAGGAACCCGGCGTTATCACCGATGAGTCCGCCCCCTGGAAAAACCAGTTTTGGCAGCGACTGCAAGCCGCCCGCGGCAATCGCCCGCGCGCCGTACGAAATGCGCTTGCCGCCCTCGAGGAAGGGCCGAATCGAAGGATGCGTTTTGTAGCGCTGGAATTCCTCAAAGGGACTCAAGTACGGGTTGGTATAGCCCAGGCCGACGACGAACCCGATGCACACCAGGTTGTCTTCCATGTGATAAAGGAAGGAGCCGCCATAGGTGCCGGTGTCGAGCGGCCAGCCCGCGGTATGGATCACCAGCCCGCTCTGGTGTTTTTCCGACTGGATGTGCCAGAGCTCCTTCAGCCCGATGCCGTAGACCTGCGGATCCCGGCCTTCGTCGAGTTTGTATTTCGCCTGCAGTTGCCGGCCGAGCTGGCCGCGGCAGCCTTCCGCAAAAAACGTGTACTTCGCGTGCAATTCCATGCCGGGCTGGTAGTTGAGACCTGGTTCGCCGTCCTTGCCGACGCCCATATCACCCGTCGCCACGCCCCTCACCGAACCGCGCTCGTCATAGAGCACTTCGGATGCGGCAAATCCCGGAAAGATTTCGACGCCGAGCCCTTCGGCCTGTTGCGCCAGCCACCGGCATACATTGCCCAGGCTCACCACGTAGTTGCCGTGATTGCGGAAGCACGCCGGGAGCAGAAAGTTCGGCACTCTGAAGGCACTGCGTTCGCCCAGGAACAGAAAACGATCTTCCGTCACCGGGGCGTTCAACGGCGCATCCATGGCCTGCCAGTCGGGAAACAATTCCGCCAGCGCGCGCGGATCCATGACAGCGCCGGACAGGATATGCGCGCCGACCTCGGAGCCTTTCTCGATCACGCAAACCGAAGCCTCGCTGCCGCGCTCGGCGGCGATCTGCTTCAGGCGGATTGCACAGGCGAGCCCCGCGGGACCTGCGCCCACGACGACCACGTCATATTGCATCGACTCGCGTTCTGCCAAACCGGTCTCCTTGCTGGCGGGCGTGAAATACCCTCTGTTAAAATTGCGCGACGTCACCAATGATAAACGCTTTCGCATGCCGCCAGAACGGCTTGCCGGGTCAGACCACAATGAAAAAAGAAGAAGGCAGGCTGGTTCGCGTGGATCGGGTGCCGATGCGCTGGGGAGAGATGGATGCGCTCGGTCACATGAACAACGTCTCCTACTTCCGCTATTTCGAACAGGCACGGATCTCCTGGTTCGACGCGCTCAAAATCGACTATCGCCCGGGATCCGAAGGCCCCATCCTCGGTACCCTGAGTTGCAAATACGTGAAGCCCGCGGTTTATCCGGCCGACATCGAGATTGCGACCTACGTAGGCAATCCGGGCCGCAGCAGTTTCATGATGTTCCATGAAATGTATCCGGCCGGGGAGCCCGCGGTGCTCTACGCGGAGGCAGCAGCGGTGATGGTGTGGATCGACATCTCGCAGGGAAAATCGCGCCCGCTGCCGGACTGGATGCGCAAGGAACTGAAGAGGGCCACCTAGGCGTTGACAACCGAACCTGATACGTCGCGGCTGTCGGGTCCAATCAGGTAGAGATAGGTCGGCATCAGGGCTTCGGGCGGGCGTTGCGACGCGGCAACTTCTCCCGGATGCGTTTTCGCGCGCGAAGGCGAAGCCACCGGGCCGGGAATGACTGCGTTGGCGCGCAGGTGGGGGAACTCCTGCCATTCGGCCGACTGGATTTTCATCAGCGCCTCCAGCCCGGCCTTGGAAACGGCATAGCCGCCCCAGAAAGCGGCCGGCACGTGGCCATGGCTCTCCAGCGTGAAAATCACTGAAGCATCCACGGACGTTTTCAGCAGCCGCATGCAAGCTTGTGTCAGCGCGAAAGGCGCGATCAGGTTGACGCGCAGCATCCGGTTCCACTCCTCAACGCTTTGGTGTTCGAGGGGCGATAGTTTCTCGACGTGCGCCGCGTTGTGCAGGATGCCGTCGAGCCGGCCAAGCTGCGATTCGATCGCGTAAGCCAGCGCGTCGTAATCGCGCGTTGTCGCCTTGTCGAGATCGAGGGGAATGGCTGCTGGTTGCGCGTGGCCATTGGCTTCGATTTCGTCGTACACCTTTTCCAGTGCGGCCACGTCGCGCCCATGCAACGCCACTGTTGCGCCGTGCGCCGCAAATGTCAGCGCGGCAATCCGTCCAAGTCCCCGGCTGGCGCCGGTAACAAGGATGACGCGGTCTTTGAGCAAATCGGCGCGTGGGTGATAGTCCTTCATCTCAGGCATTCTGCAATATCAGGTTGGCGGCGCGTATGCCACTGCGCACCGCGGATTCGATCGTGGCCGGATAGTCTGAGGCCGTGTAATCGCCTGCCAGGTACAGGCCGGCGACGGGTGTGAGATTGTCGGGACGCAGCAGTCCGGGCGTGCATGAGAAGGTTGCGCGTTTTTCGGCGATGACCTGGTGCCACAGCGGCTCGCCGAGCGCGGGAAAATTCTCCGCCAGTTCGGCATGGACCGCCCGTGCAAGGTCGTCGTGGGCGAGTCCCTGGTGCGCGCCGCTGGCGGAAATCACCACGCCGATCAATCCGTGCTGGCCGCAAAGCTGGCCACGGTCGAACAGCCACTGGGAATAGCCGGTCTCCATGCCGCCCATTCGAAACGGCAGGCGCGCTTCCCGGCCGTATTGCAGGTAAACCGAGTAGATCGGTTGATAGGTGAACTGGTCGATCATCCGTGCGATCGGCGCGAGTTCCGTGTATGGAGCGAGCAATGCGCCGGCACGATGCGGAGATACCGCAAGGATCACGTGGCGGAAATATTCGCCCTCGACAGCAAGCGCGAAGCCGTCATCTTTACGCTCAATCGCATCCACGGTGACGCCGAGCCGAACGTTGCCGCCATGGGATTCCACGAAACGCGCCGCGCGGTCGGGAAAAAGGGCCGAGAAGTCGAGGGTGGGCAACAGCAGGTCGCTGTCCGCGCGGCTGCCGTTCAGGCTGTCGCGTAAAACATTCAGGAATATCTTGGCAGAGGCCTGCGACGGCGGCGTGTTCAACGCCGATACGCAAAGCGGATTCCAGAGGAATCGCGAGACTTTTTCCGGTTGTCGCTTCGAGCGCAGCAGTTGCGCGACGTTCATATCGCCGGCCAGACGAAACTTGCTGCGCCGCGCCCACGCCATGAAACGCACGGCGGCAAAGCGGTCGCCCAAGCCAAGCCCTTGCGCGCGCAACAACGCGGACAGCAGATGCAGCGGCGCCGGGAGAGGCGCGGTCCGCAAGCGAAAAACCGGATGAATGGTAAGTTCCAGCGGCAATCTGAGCAGGCCAGGAGGATCGCCGGGCTCTTTGACCAACTCTATGAGCCGCAAAGTTTCCTTATAGGCGCCAAGCAGGATATGCAGGCCGTTGTCGAGCCGCGTGCGCTCGGTTTCGACGCGTCTTGCACGACCGCCCAGCACCCGGCTCGCTTCGAACACCGTGACCGGCGCGCCGCCATGCGCAAGCTGTGCCGCGGCCGCCATGCCAGCATAACCGCCACCGATAACGGCGACGCGCGGACGCGCGCGGCCGTATGACGAGTGACGGGTGACGGGTGACGATACCGTGCCCGAGACCCGGTTAACAGGTTTGTCATGTGTCACTCGTCACCTGTCACCGGTTTACGCCGTCAACCACGTTCGCCACGCAATCCACAATTTACGGATCGGCGTGAGCGACGTACGCCGGTCGAGCACCCTGCATCCGCTGCTGCGAATTTCCTTGAGCACGGTCTGGTAGATCGCGGCCATGACCAGGCCGGGACGTTGCGATTTGCGATCTTCACTCGGCAGCGACGCGAAGGCTTGTGCGTAATATTTTTCGGCCCTTTCGATCTGGTATTCGATCAGCTGCCTCAGTTTCTCGCTTTCGTTCAAATGAACGATGTCCGAGGCGGACAGGCCGAAGCGTTCAAGTTCGTCGAGCGGCAGGTAGACGCGACCGCGGCGGGCATCCTCGCCGATATCGCGAATGATGTTGGTGAGCTGAAAAGCCGTGCCGAGGTTTTCGGCAAATTTGAGCGTGGCGGGATTGCGGTAACCGAAGATCTCGGCGGCCATCAGGCCGACAGCGCCGGCGACGCGGTAGCAGTAGGACTGCAGCGTGGCGAAATCCGGATAGCGGTTGTAGCGCAGATCCATTTCCATGCCGTCAATGATGTCCTGGAAATGGTTCTGCGGAAGATTGAAGGCCCGTACCACCGGGATGAGTGCTTGCGCGACCGGGTGCTGCGCCGAGCCCGTGAATGTGCCGGCGATCTCGTGGCGCCACCATGCGAGCTTGGTGCGCGCGACGTCGGCATCTGCGCATTCGTCTACGACGTCGTCGACCTCCCGGCAGAATGCATACAGTGCGGTGATCGCGCGTCGGCGCTCGGGGGGCAGGAACAGAAAGCTGTAGTAAAAGCTCGACCCGCTTTTCGCGGCCTTATCCTGGCAATATTGTGCGGGTGTCATGGGTAGGCGAGCAGGCAACGGTGGAGCATCAGCATCCAGTCGAACAAACCGAGAACCGGGCGATGGCGAAACACGTCGCCGCCGCTGGCCTGCAGTTTTTCGAGGATGCGGTTTCCGCCCATCACGATCATGCGCAATTCGAGTCCGATACGACCGGGCAAAGTACGGCCGAGCGGCGCTCCCGTCAACAGCATCCTTCGCGTGCGATCGATCTGGAACAGCATCAGGTCGCGCCAGTTTCCACCGGCGTCGCGCTGCGCAATCTGGGCCTCCGTCACGGCGTATTTTGCCATCTCGTCGGCCGGAAGATAGATGCGGTCCTTGAGGTAATCGACTGGGACGTCCTGCCAAAAGTTGATCAGCTGCAGGCTCGTGCAAATGTTGTCGGACCAGGCCAGGCTGCGCGGATCAGTCGCGTGGTAAAGGTGGAGCAGCAGCCGGCCCACCGGGTTGGCCGAACGCCTGCAGTAGTCCATGACTTCGCCGAAGTCCGCATAGCGCGCCTTCATCACATCCTGGGAGAAGGCCGACAACAGGTCGCGGAACAAGCCGATCGGCAGGGCGAATTCACCGATGATGCCCGCCAGGTCGACGAACAATGGCGACTCGGGCGTTGCGCCCTGTTCGATCAAATCGAGTTGTCCGGCGAAGCCCGCCAGGTTGGCGAGCCTCACCGCGGGCGGCCAGTCGCCTTCGTCAGCGAAGTCGTCCGCCTGACGGGCGAAGGCGTAGATCAATTCCACTGGACGCCTCAATCGGCCGGGCAACAGCACGGAGGCGACCGGAAAGTTCTCGTAGTGGTTTACCGCCATCGTGATAAGTTAAGGCGAGACAGGGAGTTAGGCCTGCATTCGCGCCCGTGGCGCGGCGCTTTTCGGGTGACGGCGGGGGGGCATTATATTAGAATGCGGGCAGCGCGAGAGTGGCGGAATTGGTAGACGCACCAGATTTAGGTTCTGGCGCCGAGAGGCGTGAGAGTTCGAGTCTCTCCTCCCGCACCATGACCGCCGAAAAGACCACGCCATCTATGTCACCCAACACCAACCGGAAAAACGGAATTTGATGCAAGCCAATCTGGAAACCCTGAGTTCGCTCGAGCGACGCCTGTCCGTGACTTTGCCGCTCGACAAGGTCAATACCGAAGTCGAATCCCGCCTCAAACGCCTGGCCCGTACCGTGAAGCTGCATGGCTTCCGGCCCGGCAAAGTACCGATGAAAATCGTCGAACAGCAGTTCGGCGGTCAGGTGCGCCAGGAAGTGCTCGGCGACGCCGTGCAGCAGAGCTTCGGCGAGGCGGTCAAGGAAAAGAATCTGCGGGTTGCCGGTTATCCGCGCATCGAAGTCAAACCCGGTGACACACCGGAGCACCTGTTCGAATATATCGCCACCTTCGAGGTCTACCCCGAGGTGGCCGTCGGCGAACTCGCGCAGGTCAGGATCGAGCGGCCGGTCGTGGATATCAACGATACCGAAGTGGACAAGACCATCGAAATCTTACGCAAGCAGCGCACGCACTACCATGTCGTGGATCGTGCCGCCCAGTCGGGAGACCAGATCCGCATGGATTATCGCGGCACACTTGGCGGGCAACCGTTCGACGGCGGCACCGGCACGGACCAGAATACCTTGCTCGGCGGCGGACAGTTGCTTCCCGATTTCGAGAAACACCTTATCGGCATGAAGGCTGGGGAGAGCAGCGCGTTCGACCTGCACTTTCCCGACGATTACCACGGCAAGGAAGTTGCTGGAAAAGTCGCGCATTTCGAGGTTCAGCTCAAGGAAGTGCAGCAACCGCATGTGCCCGAGGCCGATGCGGCGTTTGCCAAATCACTGGGCGTGGCCGACGGCGACCTGGGGAAAATGCGCGCGGACGTGAAAGCCAACCTCGAGCGTGAGGTCAAGCGTCGCGCCGAGACACGGGTCAAGGACCAGGTCATGAAATCCCTGCTGGAGGCGACCAAGGTCGAAGTGCCACGGGCGCTGCTCGACATGGAAATCGAGCGGCTGATGCAGACCATGCGCCATGACCTCGCACAGCGGGGCCTCAAGGCGGACCAGATTCCGATGCCCAGGGAGGCGTTCGAACCCGAGGCGGTCCGCCGCGTGAGCCTGGGGCTGATCCTTGCCGAGATGGTCAAGCTGCACAAGCTCGAGGCGAAACCGGATCAGATCAAGTCGGTCATTCAGGAGTACGCTCAGAGTTACGAGAAGCCGGAAGAGGTCATGCGCTGGTACTACCAGCAGCCAGAGCGGCTGCGCGAAGTCGAGTCCATCGTCCTGGAAGACAACGTAGTGAAATGGGCGCTGTCGAATGCCAAGGTCGAAGACAAGCCGACCCCCTTCGACGACCTCATGGGGAACGCACAATGATGACAATGCACGATCGCATTTACCCGCAACCGCAGGGCCTGGGCCTTGTGCCGATGGTTATCGAGCAAAGTGGCCGCGGCGAGCGCGCATACGACATTTACTCGCGGCTGCTCAAGGAACGAGTGGTGTTCCTGGTCGGGCCGGTCACGGAAATGACCGCCAACCTGATCGTCGCGCAGCTGCTTTTCCTGGAGTCGGAGAATCCCGAAAAGGACATTTCCTTCTACATCAATTCGCCGGGCGGTTCGGTGTCGGCTGGCCTCGCGGTTTACGACACGATGCAGTTCATCAAACCCGACGTAAGCACGCTGTGCATCGGACAAGCGGCCAGCATGGGCGCTTTCCTGCTCGCAGCCGGCGCCAAGGGCAAGCGCTTCGCTCTTCCGAACTCGCGGGTCATGATCCACCAGCCCATGGGAGGCTTTCAGGGCCAGGCTTCGGACATCGAGATCCACGCCCGCGAAATTCTCTACCTGCGCGCCCGCCTGAATGATTTGATGGCAAAGCACACAGGGCAGAAGGCCGACACGATCGAGCGCGATACGGATCGTGACAATTTCCTCAGCGCCGAAGAGTCGGTAAAGTACGGCCTGGTGGACAAGGTTTTGCTTAGCCGCAGCGAGACCGCCGCCGCCGCAGTTTGAGCTTGGCAGCCTGAGTCCGGCACAGGGCCGGCAGATGGGTTGAACGAAAGGGAAATATGTCTGAGAAACCTGGTGGCGAAAAGCTTCTTTACTGCTCTTTCTGCGGCAAGAGCCAGCACGAGGTCCGCAAGCTGATCGCCGGTCCGTCGGTTTTCATTTGCGACGAGTGCATCGAGCTGTGCAATGACATCATCCGCGAGGAAAGCCACGCAGAGACCGCCGGCAAGGGCGTCAAGTCTGACCTGCCGGTTCCGCATGATATCCGCGAGAGCCTGGACCAGTACGTTATCGGCCAGGACATCGCAAAAAAAATCCTGTCGGTTGCCGTCTACAATCACTACAAGCGCCTCAAGACGGTGCAGAAGAAGGACGACGTCGAACTTGCCAAGAGCAACATCCTGCTGATCGGTCCCACGGGATCCGGCAAGACGCTGCTGGCGCAGACCCTGGCGCGCCTGCTGAACGTGCCATTTGTCATGGCCGATGCGACCACCCTTACCGAAGCCGGCTATGTGGGCGAGGATGTCGAGAACATCATCCAGAAGCTGCTGCAGAAGTGCGACTATGATGTAGAAAAGGCACAGCGCGGCATTGTCTACATCGACGAAATCGACAAAATCTCGCGCAAGTCCGACAACCCTTCGATCACCAGGGATGTCTCCGGCGAAGGCGTGCAGCAGGCGCTGCTCAAGCTGATCGAGGGCACCATCGCATCGGTTCCGCCGCAAGGGGGCCGCAAGCACCCGAACCAGGAATTCGTGCAGGTCGATACGACGAACATCCTGTTCATCTGCGGCGGGGCGTTCGACGGCCTCGACCGGATCATCCGCGCCCGCTCCGACAAGGGCGGCATCGGCTTCGGTGCGGAAGTCAAAAGCAAGGACAACCGCAAGGACATCGGCGAGGTGTTGCGCGGCGTCGAGCCCGAAGACCTGATCAAGTACGGTCTGATCCCCGAATTCGTCGGCCGTCTGCCGGTTGTGGCCACGCTGGATGAGCTGGACGAGGCCGCGCTGATCCAAATTCTGACCGAACCGAAAAATGCATTGCTCAAGCAGTATCAGCGCATGTTCAGTATGGAAGGCGTCGAACTCGAGGTGCGCACCGAGGCCCTGAAAGCCGTTGCCCTGAAGGCGCTGGCCAGGCGGACCGGCGCGCGCGGCCTGCGCTCGATCCTTGAGCATGTCCTGCTCGACATCATGTACGACTTGCCCTCGCTCAACAATGTCGAGAAAGTGGTCGTTGATGAGAGCATGATCAAAGGGGATACTCAGCCGATACTGCTGTATTCAGATCAGCCGAAAGTTGCGGGTTCTGCTTGACGAAACGGCGCACACGCAACCCTCCACAGGCATCCGTTCGCAGGAAGTCAACGTTTTGCAAGGGGTTTTCGTTTGGTTGAAATAGCTGAACGCTACCCCACCTTAGATCGTACTGATGCCACTTTGGGTGAAAAATGACCTATCCCGCTGATCCTGCCGAAAACGCCGTCGTCTACCCGCTGCTTCCCCTGCGGGATGTGGTGGTTTTCCCGCACATGGTTATTCCGCTCTTCGTCGGGCGCCCGAAATCGATCAAGGCGCTGGAAACGGCGATGGAATCGGGCAAGAGCATCCTGTTAGTGGCTCAGAAGTCGGCCGCCAAGGATGAGCCTTCCCCGGAAGACCTTTACGAAATCGGCAGCATTGCCAACATCCTGCAGATGCTGAAACTGCCCGATGGCACCGTGAAGGTGTTGGTCGAGGGCGTGCAGCGCGCGCGTGTGGTCTCAGTCACGGATGAGAAAACGCACTACGTGGCGGAGGCCGTGCCGATTCCGGCGGACGCAATCGAATCCACCGAAGTCGAAGCCATGCGCCGGGCGATGCTCACGCAATTCGACCAGTACGTGAAGCTCAACAAGAAAATTCCGCCGGAGATCCTGACCTCCTTGTCGGGCATTGATGAGCCGGGCCGGCTTGCCGACACAGTTGCCGCGCATCTGCCGCTGAAGCTCGACCAGAAGCAGGCTGTGCTGGAGATGTTCGAGGTCAAGAAGCGCCTCGAGCACCTGTTGTCGCTGATGGAGGCCGAACTCGACATCCTGCAGGTTGAGCGTCGCATCCGTGGGCGCGTCAAGCGTCAGATGGAGAAGAGCCAGCGCGAGTACTACCTGAACGAACAGGTCAAGGCGATCCAGAAGGAACTCGGCGATATGGAAGAGGGCGCCGACCTCGACGAGATGGAAAAGCGCATCAAGGCTGCCCACATGCCTAAGGAAGCCAGGACCAAGGCCGAATCGGAATTGAAGAAGTTGCGTCTGATGTCGCCGATGTCCGCGGAAGCGACCGTCGTGCGTAACTACATCGAGACCATGGTCGGCCTGCCGTGGAAGAAGAAAAGCAAGATCAGCAACGATCTGATCAAGGCTCAGGATGTCCTCGACGCCGACCACTATGGCCTGGACAAGGTCAAGGAACGCATCGTCGAGTATCTCGCGGTCCAGCAACGCGTGGACAAGCTCAAGGCACCTATCCTGTGCCTGGTTGGCCCCCCCGGAGTGGGCAAGACCTCGCTCGGCCAGTCGATCGCGCGGTCCACCAACCGTAAATTCACGCGGATGTCGCTCGGCGGCGTGCGCGATGAAGCGGAGATCCGCGGCCATCGCCGGACTTACATCGGCTCCATGCCGGGCAAGCTGCTGCAGAACATGACCAAGGTCGGGGTGCGCAATCCGCTGTTCCTGCTCGACGAAGTCGACAAGATGGGACAGGATTTTCGCGGCGATCCGGCCTCGGCTTTGCTCGAAGTGCTCGATCCGGAGCAGAACGACAAGTTCGTCGATCATTACATCGAGGTCGAATACGATCTGTCCGACGTGATGTTTGTTGCCACGGCGAACACCATGAACATCCCCGCACCGCTGCTCGACCGCATGGAAGTGATCCGGCTGTCCGGCTATACCGAGGACGAAAAGATCAACATCGCCATGCGCTATCTCCTGCCCAAGCAAGTGAAGAACAACGGGCTGAGGGACGGTGAGATCTCTGTTTCGGAAAGTGCGATACGCGACATTGTCCGCTATTACACCCGCGAAGCCGGCGTGCGCAGCCTGGAGCGCGAAATCTCCAAGATCTGCCGCAAGGTGGTGAAGTCGCTGCTGACCAAGAAGCGCGATACGCGCATCACGGTATCAGCGCGCAATCTCGATCACTATCTCGGGGTGCGTCGCTTCACTTACGGCCTCGCGGAGAAAAACAACCAGGTCGGACAAGTGACCGGACTGGCGTGGACGGAAGTGGGCGGCGAACTGCTGACCATCGAAGCAGTGGTGATGCCCGGCAAAGGCAACATCCAGCGCACCGGCTCGCTTGGCGATGTCATGAAAGAATCGGTGGAAGCCGCGCGTTCCGTCGTTCGTTCACGCGCCGCCCGCCTTGGCGTGAGGGACGACGCGTTCGAGAAAAGCGACATCCACGTGCACGTTCCGGAAGGCGCGACGCCCAAGGATGGTCCGTCCGCCGGAGCGGCGATGACCACCGCACTGGTATCGGCGCTCACTGGTATCCCTGTCAGGGCGGATGTGGCCATGACCGGTGAAATTACCTTGCGCGGCGAAGTCCTCGCCATTGGCGGCCTCAAGGAAAAGCTGCTGGCGGCGCATCGTGGCGGCATCAAAACGGTGCTGATTCCGGAAGAAAACGTCAAGGATCTCGCCGAGATTCCGGACAACGTCAAGAATCGCCTCGACATCCATCCGGTGAAGTGGATCGACCAGGTGCTGGAACTGGCGCTCGAGCGCAAGCCGGAGCCGTTGCCGGAAAAGCCAGAAGCCGTCGCGATCCCGAAGGTGGATCCGAGTGAAGCGGTAGGCGCCGTCAAACATTGAGGGCATGCAAGGCGAAAAACGGGAATGCGACCAGCATTCCCGTTTTTTTTGTGCGGTGTTCCTCATTGCTCATGCGCGCCATCGATCGGAAACTTGCTTGACACGCGGATTTTCGCCTTGCTATAAAGCACGTCCGGGGATCAAAAGACCAAAAAAATTCCTCTGTCTTCGGCCCGCAGTCGAAAGCAGTTGCCTGAATTCCTATAACGAAATAGCGAAAGGGGAAGTCTAGTGAATAAATTCGAACTCATTGAGGCCATCGCGAAGTCTGCCGATATTTCCAAGGCAGCCGCTGGCCGCGCGCTCGACGGCGCAGTGGCCGCGATCCAGGTTTCGCTGAAAAAAGGCGGCATGGTCACGTTGGTCGGATTCGGTACGTTCTATGTCGGCAAGCGAGCCGCGCGCAGTGGACGTAATCCGCGCACGGGCGCCGCGATCAAGATCAAGGCGGCGAAAGTGCCCAAGTTCCGCGCTGGCAAAGCCCTCAAGGATGCAGTAAACTAGCGCGCTTCGTTAGGCCGCATCGACTGACTTCACGTGAGTCAGGGACAGGAAACCGTGCAGCGTCGCATAGGCAGGTAGTAAGCGGCGGCGCTGCAGTAACAGGCGGGGCACCAGGCATACATGTCAACAATACATGTCACATATGGGTGCTTAGCTCAGTTGGTAGAGCGTCGCCCTTACAAGGCGAATGTCGGGGGTTCGAGCCCCTCAGCACCCACCAGCGGAACTTAACGCGCAGGACCAAGGAGTGGTAGTTCAGTTGGTTAGAATACCGGCCTGTCACGCCGGGGGTCGCGGGTTCGAGTCCCGTCCACTCCGCCAGACCCTGGAAGGCGAACGCAAGTTCGCCTTTTTCATTTTCAAGCCCGGGTACCCGCGCATCCGCATGGGCTCCGGTTCGGGCATACTCTCGCCTTTCGCATAATCTGTGGACTCAGGACTGGACCATGTACGATTTCGTATACAAGCACAAACGCTGGCTGCAGATCGCGCTGCTGGTACTCATCGTTCCGCCGTTTGCCCTGTTCGGCATCGATTTCTATTTTCGCAATACCGATACCGCCGGATCGCTGGCCAAGATCGGTGATGCGCGCATCTCCGAAGTTGAATATTCCCAGGCGCTGCGCCAGGCCCAGGACAAGATGCGCGAGATGATGAAGGGAAATCCGGATCCGACGCTGCTCAATAGCCCGCAGCTCAAGGAATCGGTGCTCAATGAACTCATCGAACGCAAGATCACCATTTCGCACGCCGCACGGGCCGGCATGACGATATCGGATGCCGAACTGCAGAAGATGATCGCCGCGGTCGAAGCGTTCCACGACGACCAGGGCAAATTCTCGCGCGAGCGGTATCGCCAGTTGTTGCAGGGACAGGGATTGACGCCGGCCACCTTCGAGAACCAGGTGCGCACGAACATCATGCTCGAGCAGGTGCGGGGCGTTTATTCCGGCTCCGCCTTCGTGCCGGATTCCGTCGCGGACCGGTTGTTGAAAATCCGCGAGCAGGAGCGGGAAGTCAGCCAGGTCCTGTTCAGCCCCGCCGACTACAGCAAGCAGGTGAAAATCTCTGATCCCGACGCCGAAAAATACTACGCGGAGCACAAGGGCGACTTTGTCGTGCCGGAGCGGGTCAAGATCGAATTCGTCGTGCTTTCCCTGGAGGCGTATCAGCGCGGAATCGAAGTCAGTGACGAGGAAATCAAGAAATTCTATCTGGACAACCAGAGCCGTTATCAGACAGCTGAAGAACGCCGTGCCAGCCACATCCTGATTCCCGCCGCCGCATCGGTTACACCGGAAGAAAAAGCCAAGGCCAAGGCGCTGGCCGAGGATTTGTTCAAGCAGGCAAAAGCGAACCCGAAAAAAATCGGTGAACTAGCAGCGAAATTTTCCAAGGATCCCGGGTCCGCGGAGAAAGGCGGCGACCTGGGTTTCTTCGGGCGCGGCTTGATGGTCAAGCCCTTCGATGAGGCTGCCTTCGCGATGAAGGTCGGCGATGTCGCCGGTCCGGTGGAAACGCAGTACGGTTTCCACATCATCCGCCTCGATGCGATCAAGGCGGTGCAGACCACGCCGCTGGAATCGGTCAAGGCGCAGATCGTTGAGGAGATTCGCAAGCCAAAAGTGGTCAAGGCGTTCGCGGAAGCGGCCGACAATTTCAACAACCTGGTGTACGAGCAATTCGACAGCCTGCAGCCCGCGGTGACCGCGCTCAAGCTGACATTGCAGAAGAGCGACTGGTTGAGCCGCACGGGGGGCAATCCGAATCCGCTGCTCAATAACGACAAGCTGCTGGCGGCGCTGTTCTCGGATGAGGTGCTCAAGAACAAGCACAATACCTCGGCGATCGAAGTCCAGCCGAACATGCTGCTGGCTGCGCGCGTCGTCGAGCACAAGCCTTCCGAAGGAATGCCGCTCGACCAGGTGCGCAAGGATATCGTCCAACATCTGGCGGACCAGGCGGCGACCAAGCTGGCCGAGAGCGAAGGCCGGGCAGCGCTGGAAAAGCTGAAGAAAGGCGAGACCGTGGCGATGTCATGGTCCGCGTCGCAGACGGTCACCCTGCAAAAGCGACAAGGCCTGCACCCGGAAGCGGCGCAATCCGTATTCGGCGCCGATACGGCCAAGCTGCCCGCGTATGCCGGGGTGCCGGTTTCCCAGGGCCGCTTCGTGATCTATCGCATCACCAAGGTTAAAGACATCACCGAAACCACCCCTGAGCAGCGCAAGGCGCTGGCGAAGCAGTTGGCCCAGATGATCGGGCAGGAGCAGTACATCGCCTACCTGGCCAGCCTGCGCGAGCACGCCGACGTCAAGATAGACAAGAAGAAGCTGGAACAGGGGTCGTAAATGGCGTGACTGTCGTGACGGGAAACCGGTGACTACGTGACTCGCGTGACTACCGTGACTATCGGATAGCAGGCTTGAATGAAAAGGGCTCGCTAGTGCGAGCCCTTATGCGTTTGCGGCAGTCACGATAGTCACGGATTTTCCGTCACGGCCTTCATTCGATCTGGCCGACCGCCGTGGTATTGAAACCGGCATCGACGTAAGTGATTTCTCCGGTGATGCCGCTGGCAAGATCGCTGCACAGGAACGCCGCTGTGTTGCCGACTTCATCGATGGTCACGTTGCGACGCAGCGGCGATTGCTTTTCCGAGAATGCGAGCAGCTTGCCGAAGCTCCCGATACCCGCGGCCGCCAGCGTCTTGATCGGACCCGCGGAGATGGCGTTCACACGAATGCCCCTTGGTCCGAGGCTCTGGGCCATGTAACGCACGTTGGCTTCGAGGCTGGCCTTGGCGAGCCCCATCACGTTATAGCTGGGAAAAGAACGTTCTGCGCCAAGATAGGTCAATGTGAGCAGCGCGGCGCTGCGGCCCTGCATCATCGGCAGTCCGGCCTTGGCCAGAGCGGCGAAACTGTACGAACTGACATCATGGGCGATGCGGAACGCTTCGCGGGTGACGGAATCCAGGTAATCCCCGGCGAGCGCTTCGCGCGGGGCAAAGGCGATCGAATGGATGATCCCATCGAGGCCCTTCCACTGGTTGCCGAGTTGGGCGAACAAGGCATCGATTTCGCCGTCGCTGGCCACATCGCACGGCAGCACCAATTTGCTGTCGAACTCGCCAGCCAGGTCGACCACGCGGTCCTTGATTCGCTCGCCCTGGTAGCTGAACGCAAGCTGCGCGCCCTCGCGGTGCATTGCCTTGGCGATGCCATAAGCGATGGATCGGCTGCTGAGCAGGCCGGTGATCAGGATATTTTTGTTCTGGAGAAATGCCATGGTGGATTCCCTTTGGAGTCTTGCGCATTATAGCGAAACGTCCCGTAACGCCGTTGCCGCACTGCAAGACAATTAACGGTCCGGTAATCCGCTACACTTCGATGCAATGAAAGGCATCATAACAATCCTGGCCCTGGTGCTGCCGGCATCGCTCGGCGCGTGCAGCGGACCTTGGAACGATCCCTATCCTGCGCAGGAGGCTGGCAAGAATATCCTCTACTCGTCGTTTTCCGAGCGGCCCAAGCATCTCGACCCGGTGCAGTCCTACGCCGAAAATGAAGCGGTTTTCACGGCGCAGATCTACATGCCGCCGCTGCAGTACCACTACCTCAAGCGGCCGTACGAACTGACTACGCTGGCGGCCACCGAAGTGCCGAAGCCGACTTACTACGACGCCGCCGACCGCAAATTGCCGGAGACCGCAGGGGGCGCCAAGGTTGCGTACAGCGTTTACGAAATCCATATCCAAGCCGGGATCATGTACCAGCCTCATCCGGCTTTCGCCAAGGACGAGAACGGAAAATACCGCTATCACCAGCTCAAACGCGAAGACCTGAAGGATGTTTACGAATTGCGCGATTTCAAATACACCGGCACGCGGGAATTGGTAGCCGACGACTACGCTTTCCAGATCCGCCGCCTCGCCCATCCGAAACTGCATTCCCCGATCTTCGGGCTGATCAGCGAGTACGTCGTCGGCCTGAAGGACTACGCGGCCAAGTTGCAGGAAGCAACCAAGGCGCCGTCGGCCGACGGCTACCTGGACCTGCTGCAATTTCCCCTCGACGGCGTGCAGGTCGTCGACGCCCATACCTATCGGATCAAGCTCAAGGGTAAATACCCGCAGTTCGTCTACTGGCTCGCAATGCCTTTCTTCGCGCCGATTCCCTGGGAGGCCGAGCGTTTCTACTCGCAACCGGGCATGTCCGAGGGAAAGAATCTTTCGCTCGACTGGTATCCGGTTGGCACTGGCGCCTACATGCTTACCGTCAATGATCCGAATCGCATCATGGTCATGGAGCGTAATCCCAATTTTGCCGGCGAGCCGTATCCGTCCGAAGGAGAAGACGGCGACAAGGCGGCCGGTCTGCTCGACGATGCGGGGAAAATGATGCCGTTCATCGACAAGGCGGTATTTAGCCTGGAAAAGGAAAGCATTCCGTACTGGAACAAATTTCTGCAGGGTTACTACGATGCCTCCGGCATCACCTCCGACAGCTTTGACCAGACTGTGCAGATCACATCCAGCGGCGACGTCACGCTGGCGGACGAAATGCGCAAGCAGGACATCGTCCTGCAGACGTCCGTGGCGACTTCGGTGATGTACATGGGATTCAACATGATCGATCCGGTCGTCGGCGGCGATTCGGAGCGCACGCGCAAGCTGCGCCAGGCCATTTCCATTGCCGTCGACCAGGAAGAATTCATTTCAATTTTCACCAATGGCCGGGGCATACCGGGGCAGGGCCCGATTCCGCCGGGCATATTCGGCCATCGCGAAGGATTGGGAGAAATCAATCCCTACGTGTATGACTGGGTCAACAGCAAGCCGGAGCGCAAGCCGATTGCGTTTGCCAAGAAACTGCTGGCCGAGGCGGGCTACCCGAACGGGATAGACAAGGCAAGCGGCAAACCGCTGGTCATCTACTTCGATACCACGATGAGCGGGGTGGGCGGCAAGTCGCGCATCGACTGGCTGACCAAGCAGTTCCAGAAGATCGATTTGCAACTGGTGGTGCGCAACACCGACTTCAACCGTTTCCAGGACAAGATTCGCAAAGGTACGGCGCAGCTGTTTTTCTTCGGCTGGAATGCAGACTACCCGGATCCGGAAAACTTCCTGTTCCTGCTATACGGACCGCAATCGCGCATCAAGAGCGGAGAGAATGCCGCCAACTATCAGAACCCGGAATACGACCGCATGTTCGAACGCATGCAGGTCATGGAAAACGGGCCGGAGCGCCAGGCGCTCATCGACCAGATGGTCGAGATCCTGCGCCGCGATGCGCCCTGGGTGTACATGCTCTATCCGAAGGATTACACGCTGGCGCATGCCTGGGTCTACAACCGCAAGCCCAACAAGATGGCCAACAACGGGCTTAAGTACCAGCGCATCGATCCGCAGTTGCGCCAGAAGAAGCGTGCCGAGTGGAATCATCCTGTGGTCTGGCCGATCATTGTCCTGCTGGCCGTGCTGGCGCTCGTCCTGACCCCCGCCGTGCAATCCTACCGCAGGCGCGAGCGCGCCGGCGGCAAGCTGCTGCCGGCATGAGACAACGGTCATGATTGCTTTTCTCGTCCGGCGGATTCTTTATGCGATTCCGATCCTGATCGGCGTCAACGTGCTGACCTTCCTGCTGTTCTTCATCGTCAACTCGCCTGACGACATGGCGCGCATGCAACTCGGCCAGAAGCGCGTCAGCGACGAGGCGGTGGTGAAATGGAAGCAGGAGCGGGGTTACGACAAGCCCAGCTTTTTCGACGCGCAAGCCAGCGGCATCCGCAAGATCACCAACACGATTTTTTTCGAGAAATCGGTGCCTCTGTTCTGGTTCGACTTCGGACGCGCCGAAGCGGACGGGCGCGACATTGCCCATGAAATCCGCAGCCGGATGTGGCCGAGTCTGGCGATTGCGCTGCCGGTCTTCATCGTCGGCATGCTGTCCTATATCACCTTCGCCCTGCTGATGGCGTTCTTCCGCGCCACTTACATTGACATTGCCGGCATCCTGCTATGTATTTTTGCCATGTCGGTGTCGGGCCTGTTCTACATCATCGGCGGGCAATATGTAATCAGCAAGCTGTGGAATCTGGTACCGATCTCGGGCTACGTAGGAGGATTGAACGCCTGGAAGTTCCTGGTGCTTCCCGTGGTCATCGGCATTGTCGGTGGAGTGGGGGCCAGCGCGCGCTGGTACCGGACCATTTTTATCGAGGAAATCAATCGCGACTACGTGCGTACCGCGCGGGCGAAAGGACTGTCGGAATGGCGCGTGCTGTTCCGCCACGTGCTGCATAACGCGATGATTCCCATTCTGACGGGTGCGGTCGTGGCAATTCCCTTGCTGTTTCTCGGCAGTTTGATTACCGAATCATTCTTTTCGATACCGGGACTGGGCAGCTATACCATCGATGCAATCAGCCAGCAGGATTTCTCCGTGGTGCGGGCCATGGTTTTCCTCGGCTCGGTGCTGTACATAATCGGCCTGATCCTGACCGACATTTCCTACACGGTGGCGGATCCTCGCATAAGGCTGCAATGAATCTTCCGTTCAAACCGGTCATCCTGACTACCGACGCACTGATTTTCGTGCTGTTTGCCGTGGTCGCCATCTCGGCCTGGTACATCAGCCGGCATCAGCATTTGCTTGCACCCTGGAAGAAGGTGGCGCGCAGCCGCAGCGGCATGATCGCCGCCGTGATCCTGTTGGTCTTTGTTACCGTCGGCCTGCTGGACTCGCTGCATTTCCGGCCCGTCCTGCCCGGTGATGCCGCCGTGGGTAAGGCGAATTACGCGGTCGACGTGATGTCCGTGTTCGATGTGATTGCCGCTCCGCTCAAACGCAAGCAGGAAAAGACCTATTCCGCGCCGCTGTCCGCTTATCTGTTCGCCAAGGAGACCGTGGAACTGCCGGACGGCAGCGAGGCGCGCGTGTTTCCGCGGCTGACATATGGCGGCGCACATTTGAAGGACCCGGCGACCGAGCAGACTCCCGACATCGTCAAGCGCATAGTCGCCGGCGTTGCGATCGCGGCGTTGGCGTGGAATATCCTGCTGCTCTGCGTGACATTCTGGCTGTCTCATCGGCATGGGCACAGCGTGCGGGATACCTGGTCGGCCATCTGGAAAGGACATACGGAAATGCCGTGGCGCGAGATGCTCGTCACCAATGGAGTGGTGTTTCTCGTGTTCGTGCCGATGATGGTCTTGTCCGCCGGATATCATGTGCTGGGCACGGACAAGGTCGGCCAGGATGTGTTTTACCTGACACTCAAGAGCATCCGCACCGGTCTGGTCATCGGGACGCTCACGACGCTGGTCATGCTGCCATTCGCACTCCTGCTCGGCATCCTCGCGGGTTATCTGCGCGGCTGGGTGGACGATATCATCCAGTATCTGTACACCACACTCAATTCGATTCCCGGCGTGCTGTTGATTGCCGCCTCCGTGCTGATCTTGCAAGGTGTCATCGACCGCCATCAGGACTGGTTCCAGACGGCAAGCGAACGGGCGGATGCGCGATTGTTCCTGTTGTGCATGATCCTCGGCGTGACCAGCTGGACCGGCTTGTGCCGCCTGCTGCGCGGCGAGTCGCTCAAGCTGCGCGAACTGGATTACATCCAGGCGGCGCGGGCATTCGGGGTGTCCGATTACAGGATCATCACTCGTCACATCCTGCCGAACGTGATGCACATCGTGCTGATCGCCATCGTTATGGATTTCAGCGGCCTGATCCTGGCGGAGGCGGTGCTGTCCTACGTCGGCGTCGGCGTGGATCCGACCATGAACAGTTTCGGCACCATGATCAATTCGGCGCGCATGGAGATGGCGCGCGATCCCATGGTGTGGTGGTCGCTTGCGTCGGCCTTTGCCTTCATGCTGCTGCTGGTCCTCTCGGCGAACCTTTTCGCCGATGCCGTGCGTGATGCTTTTGATCCGCGCATCCGCGGCCGCCTGGCTTCGCCGGGGTTCCTTTCCAAATACCTGCCGGCGACGCCCGGTCGCTGATGTCCATGACCCCTGCCATCTTGCAAGTCGAGAATCTGCGCACGTGGCTGTCGGGCAGCGAGGGCATCGTGCATGCGGTGGACGGCGTGTCGTTCTCGGTCGCCCGTGGCGAAACCTTTGCGCTGCTTGGCGAATCCGGTTGCGGCAAATCCATGACGGCGCTGTCGATTGCCCGACTCTTGCCGGATGCGGGCCGTATCTCGGCGGGCACGGTGCGACTGGACGGCCAGGACCTTCTGCAGCTTCCGGAAGCGGCAATGCGCGACGTGCGCGGCAGCCGCATCGGCATGATCTTCCAGGAGCCAGGCACCAGCCTGAATCCGGTGATGACCGTCGGAGCGCAGATCGGTGAAGTATTGCTGCAGCACACGGCGCTGCGCGGCAGCGCGGCCGATGCCCGGGTGCTGGAACTGCTCGACGCAGTGGGATTGCCCGATCCGAAAAGCCGAATACTCGAATACCCGTTCCAGCTCTCCGGCGGCATGAAGCAACGCGTCATGATCGCGATAGCGCTGGCATGCGAACCCCGCTTGCTGATCGCGGACGAGCCGACTACTGCGCTCGACGTGACGATCCAGGCCCAGGTACTCGACCTGCTGCGCAACCTGCAGAAAAAGATGGGCATGTCGATCCTGCTGATCACCCACGACCTGGGCGTGGTCTCGGAAATGGCGCATCACGTCGCCGTCATGTATGCGGGCGAGATCGTAGAAACCGCAAGGCACGATGAATTCTTCCGCAATCCGGCGCACCCGTACTCGCGAAAGTTGTTTGCATCTTTACCCGACCGGCAGACCAGGGACCGCTCGCTGGCGGTGATTCGCGGCCGCGTTCCTTCCCTGGCCAGCGAATTCCGTGGATGCCGCTTCGCGGATCGTTGCGATTTCGCATGGGATCTTTGCAAAAACACGAGCCCGGACTGGAGTGCCGTGGAAAGCGGCCACGGCGTGCGCTGCCACCTGTTCAGCGAAAAAAAGGAAGTTCCGGATGCAGCGACGACCGCGTTCGCTTCCGGGGCGGGATTGTCCGCGGCCTGCGGGCCGATGCATCCGGAGACCGGCATGCCGTTGCTGGCGGTTGACGACCTCAAGGTTTACTTCCCCATACGCAAGGGCATCTTCAAGCATGTTGTCGGCCATGTGAAGGCCGTCGACGGAGTGTCGCTCTCCCTGCGGGCGGGGCGGACGCTGGCACTGGTTGGCGAATCGGGGTCCGGCAAGACCACGGTCGGCAAGGGAATCGTGCAACTGCTGCCGCTCGCCGGTGGCAGTGTGAGTCTCGGCGGCGTGGATCTCGCAACGTTGTCCGGAAGCGACTTGCGCGGACGGCGCCGTGATTTCCAGATCATTTTCCAGGACCCGTACAGCTCGCTTAATCCGCGCATGCGCGTGCTCGACATCATCGAGGAGGGCATGATCGCCCTCGGCGTGGGCGGCGACAGACGTGCTCGCGCGACAAGGGTCGAAGAAATAATGGTGCAGGTCGGCCTGGGCGCGGAGATGAAATACCGCTATCCGCATGAATTTTCCGGCGGCCAGCGTCAGCGCATTGCGATCGCGCGTGCGCTCGCAGTCGAGCCCAAATTGATCGTCTGCGATGAACCGACCAGCGCGCTCGACGTGTCTGTGCAGGCGCAGATACTGAACCTGTTGCGCGATCTGCAGAGCCGGCTTTGCATCGCCTACCTCTTCATCACGCATAACATGTCGGTCGTCGAATATCTGGCGGACGAAGTGGCCGTCATGTATCTCGGAAAAATCGTCGAGCAGGGCAGCGCCGACGAGGTTCTGCACAACCCGCAGCATGCCTATACGAAGGCGTTGCTGTCAGCCGTACCGAGAGTGGAAAAGGAAGCGCCGATCGCTTCCATATGAGGTTGATGCAGTTGGGTCAGCGGCGGGCGATACGCGGATTGCTGTAGATCGTCACGCGCTGGCCTATGCGCAGGTTGTTGCCCGACAGGTGGTTCCATTCTTTCAGGGCGGCCACCGTGACGCGGTGTTTCAATGCGATGAGGTAGAGGCTGTCGCCGTTCTTTACGCGATAGACTACGCGGCTACCGTATAAATCCTCGGGTGCCTGAAATTCCGGACTGTTCCAGGTTTCATCCAGGTTCGAAGCATTGGCGTCTTCATTCATCGGCACCAGCAACGACCGGCCGGGTCGAACCGCGACATGATGGTTGATCCCGTTGATCTCCCGCAAGCGTGCTGGCGTGATGCCGAATTTCGCGGCGACCGAATCCGGATTCTCGTTCTTCTTCAGCGTATAGGTCTGCCACGACACCAGGGGCTGGTCATAGTCCTTCAGGTTGGCTGAGAAAATACCCGCCTTTTCGACCGGCAGCAGGAGGGTGCGCGATCCATTCGACATGATGACCGGACGCGTATGGCCGGGATTGAGCGAGCGGAAGTCATCGACCGACATTTCCGCCAGTCGCGCGGCGACCTGCATGTCGATGTGCTCCGGGGTCGATACGGCCGTGAAATACGGCTGGTTGGGGATGTCTTCGAGCGGGAAGCTCAACAGCGCTGGTTTCATGATGATGTTCTTCACCGCCTGCAGCTTGGGCAGGTAGTTGCGCGTCTCGCGCGGCATCCGCAGGTTAAGGTAGCTGGTTGGCTTGCGCTTCGCCCGGTTGCTTGCGATGGCGCGACGCACGCCGTTCTCGCCCCAGTTGTACGCCGCCAGAGCCAACTGCCAGTCATCGAATTCCGCATGCAATTTTTCCAGGTAGTCCAGCGCGGCGCCGGTGGCGGTGAGTACATCGCGGCGTCCGTCGTACCACCAGTTCTGCTGCAGCCCGTAGCGTTTTCCGGTGGAAGGCATGAACTGCCATATCCCGACGGCGCGGGCGCGCGAATAGGCTATAGGGTTGTAGGCGCTCTCGATCATCGGCAGCAGCGCCACTTCCATCGGCATGTGGCGCTTGTCGATTTCCTCGACGATGTAATACAGATAAAGGCGGCTGCGCTCGATCATGCGCTGGAAGTAATCGGGGTGATTCAGGAACCAGGCCTCGTGGCGCGCAACGAGTTGGCTGTCGAGCATGGGCAGGGCGAAGCCGTCGCGCACGCGTTTCCACAGGCTCTCCGGTGCAGGCGTAAGCGGCGTGACAGTAAGGGGCGTTTCAGGTTGCGCTTCCACCGGCGCATCCAGTTTCAACTCATTGCGTGCGGGTGCCGGTGGCGACGTCGGGTCCGTGGGCGTCTGGACGGCGACAGGTACGTCAGCCTGGAGTGGGGAGGTTGCTGCAAAGATGCAGACACCGGCGAGAATCGCAAGTAATTTCTTCATTTACCAATGCAAGATATTGATATTTATTGGTATCTTAGCAGAGGATTCAGCCTAGTCAAGGTAAACCTTGACCCAAGCGGGCAACGCGCATCTGACCCCACGGAAACGAGGGCTAAAAGCTGTCCTTCCATTGGCGCAAGGTCGTGAACACGTCGACCGAACCGGATAGCGCACGCCCCGCGCGACGGCTGGCCGACGCGGCCACGGCAGGGTCCCCTCCACGCATGAAGGGATTGGCCGCCAGTTCCAATGCGATGGTCGAGGGCAGAGAAGGATGGCCGGCCGCGAGTGCGGCCCGGGCCGAGGCTTCGCGCCGGTCTAAGGCAGGGTTGTCCGGATCCGCGGCGCGGGCAAAACGCAGATTCGAAAGTGTGTATTCGTGGGCGCAATACACCAGCGTGTCGCCGGGGAGTGCTGCAAATTTCGCGAGCGACGAGTGCATTTGCGCCGCCGTGCCTTCGAACAATCGCCCGCAACCGCAGGAAAACAGCGTGTCGCCGCAGAACAGCACGCCTTCGCCGTAGTAGGCGATGTGCCCCGCAGTGTGGCCTGGGACATCTAGCACGCCCAGAGTGAGGCCCACACCGGGGACTTCAATGGTGTCTCCCTCCTTGAGCGCTCTGGTGATGCCGGGAATTTTCTCGCGCGCCGGGCCGAATACCGGTACGTTATACTTCGCGAGCAGCCTGGTGTTGCCGCCGACGTGATCGCCATGGTGGTGGGTGGTCAGGATCGCCGCGAGCTGCAGTTTTTCGCTGGACAGATATTCGAGGACCGGCTCGGCGTCGCCCGGGTCCACGACAACGGCGACGGCGCCCGTGCGCACGCACCAGATATAGTTGTCCTGGAATGCGCGGATGGGAACGATGGTGATGGTATTCATGCGGGTATCTTTTATTTTATAAAACTGAATGTCAATCAACGCCGCGCCCGTCAGTCTCTCCGAATGGTTTTCCACGCCGCTGGGCGCACGCCTCCTTGACATCGAACTGAACTACTTCGACCGCGAACTCGCTGATGTGTTCGGATTCAACGCAATCCAGCTCGGCCTTCCGGAATACCCATACTTGCGTGCCAATCGTATTACGTTTCGCTGCGTGACGGGCTGCGACGGCCCGGTCGGCGTGCGTTCCGATCCGTGTGCATTGCCGCTGCAGACCGCGTCGATCGATCTTGTCGTATTGCCGCATACCCTGGAATTCAGCAGCAATCCACACCAGGTGCTGCGCGAGGTTTCGCGGGTCCTGATGCCGGAGGGGCACGTGGTGCTGTCGGGATTCAATCCGTGGAGCCTGTGGGGCGCGCGCCGCCTCACCGCGCGGCGCGAAGGTGCCTATCCATGGTGCGGTCAGTTCATTAATCTGCCGCGGATCAAGGACTGGATGGCATTGCTCGGATTTGAACTCGCCGGCGGACGCATGTGCAGCTACGCGCCGCCATTGGCCAGCGAAAAATGGTCGCGTCGCTGGAGCTTCATGGAATCGGCGGGGGATCGCTGGTGGCCGTTTGCCGGCGGCGTTTACTACCTGCACGGCATCAAACGGGTCCAGGGGATGCGCCTGATCACGCCGCAGTGGAAGGCAGTGCAGGTGAAGAAGAAAGCGCTGGCCGCGGTGCCGCACAAAACCAACGGGCGCGACGACGCGATGGCGGCGCGGACCAATCATGCCGGAGATCCGCAGTGAACGAAGTGGTCAATATCTATACCGATGGCGCTTGCAAGGGCAATCCCGGACCGGGCGGCTGGGGGGTCTGGATGAAATGGGCCGACCACGAAAAGGAGTTCTGCGGCGGCGAAGCGGAAACGACGAACAACCGCATGGAAATGATGGCGGTGATCGAAGCCCTGGCTTCGCTCAAGCGCAGTTGCACGGTGCGCCTGCATACCGATTCGAAGTACGTGCACGACGGCATCTCGACCTGGATACACAATTGGAAACGACGGGGCTGGCTTACCGCCGATAAAAAGCCCGTGAAGAATGTCGATCTGTGGAAACGATTGGATGAGCTGGTCCGAGGCCATGAAGTCGAGTGGGTCTGGGTCAAGGGACACGCCGGCAATCCCGGCAACGAGAAAGCCGATGAGCTCGCGAACCTCGGCGTGGAGGAGGCGCTTCGCGCAGGGGCGAAGAAGCAGTGATTGGTAATGAGTGAAGCGGCAGTGATTGGTAATTGGTGATTGGTGATTAGTAAAAGGTACCGACAAAAATGCAAAAAAGTTTTATTCTTTAATCGCCAATCGCCAATCGCCAATCGCCAATCGCCAATCGCCAATCGCCAATCGCCAATCGCCAATCACCAATCACTGCTTCATGCGCCAGATCTTCCTCGACACGGAAACGACCGGCCTCGATCCCGCACTGGGCCATCGCATAATCGAAATCGCAGCGGTGGAAATCGTGAACCGCCGCTTCTCCGACCGGCACTTCCACCAGTACGTGAACCCGGGACGTGACATCGACGCCGGCGCGCTGGAGGTGCACGGCATCACCAGTGAATTCCTCGCCGACAAACCGAAGTTTCGCGACGTGGCGAAAGACATGCTCGAATTCATCGAAGGCGCCGAGTTGATCATCCACAACGCACCGTTCGACGTCGCGTTCCTTAATCACGAACTCGCATTGTTGGAACTGCAGGCACTCAATGTTTACTGCCCGAATGTAACTGACACGCTGAAAATGGCGAAAGGCCTGCATCCGGGAAAGCGCAATTCGCTCGATGCATTGTGCGAACGCTACCAGATCGACAATTCCGCGCGTGCGCTGCACGGTGCGCTGCTGGATGCGCGTCTGCTGGCGGAAGTTTATCTGTCCATGACGCGAGGACAGGACAGTCTCCTGATGGACATCATCGAACCTTCTTCCGACGCCCCGGATGCGACTTTCGCGGCGGCCAGTTTGGATCTGATTGTGCAACGCGCCACGCCAGACGAGCTGCGGGATCATGAGCGTTATCTGGAGGATATAAACAAGGGCGCCAAAGTAGCCTGCTTGTGGACGGCACTGGAACAGGCCGATTGACAGGTAAAAATCAACGCCTCAATTGATTTTCGTCCCGATCCGCGTGGTCCAAGGTCGAAAATCGAGGGGCGGCTCTCGCCGGCAATGTGATTCTTCAACCGATAACCAGCTCCGGTTCCCTGGTGGATGGAATTAATCTCCGTATTACCACGCCGGGAACATTGCTGATCGATGGCACTAATATAGTCCCGCCAAATTGCTGGCAAGCGGGACGGTCAGTATCAGCGCAGATGCGGTCTCCGTAAATGTCGGCAGATTTTCCGGGGTCGATCCGGCGTTCCTCAATCTGACCGCCACGGGAGAACTCGTTATCCAAGGCGGGTCCACGTCCTCGGGGGTTGCCACGGTTGCGGCAAACACCGTGAATATCACTGCGTCGAACTTCGTCATCCAGGGCGGCAGCAGTACCGGCAGTTATGCGGGAATTATTGGCGGAACCGGTAGTAGTAGGGGGACAGTCGTAAACAACATCACTTTGGCCCCCGGTGCAGGAGTGGATGCCGATGCGTTAATCGGTACGACAGGAGGCAGCCTCCTGGTTTTCGCATCAAGTTGCATCGGTTGTACCGTGCTTGCTTCCGATCCGCTGGCCAATCAGGCGATCGACGGTGGATTGTTTGGTGCGCCGGTTAATCTTGTGCTGCCGGGCTTTGTGCAGCCGAGCGGCCTGCCCGCCATTGAAATCGATACCAGCATCATCTATGCAGCGACGCTGGCGGAATCCGGCGGCGCAGCGAACACGTCCTATTCCGATGAGGACGAGGGCGAGAAGCAAGGTGTGAAGGAGGAGGGCAAGAATGATGGCAAACCGAAACGCAGCCTGCCGATGTGCATTTAGCGCGCTGCTGATCGCGGCGCTGCTCATCGGCCTCGACCGCCTGCGCCGCGTCGGCCGGTGAGGTCACGCGCGTCAGCGGCGCTCTGCTGGCCCGCAAAGCCGATGGTTCGAGCACCCGTATCGAGTCATTTGCCTACGACCAGACCAATCCGGGAAAGGATTCCGCGTTGTTCAGCTTGCTCAAGGGCGGGCTGCGCACGATCACGGGCGCCATCGGCAAACGCAAATCCGACGCCTATCAATTGCGCACCACGGTGGCCATTTAAAATCCTGTCGGTCGGCTAATTCGGTTTCGTGCGGAATAACTCTGTAGCGATGATCTTCGCCCCACCCGACCAGGGTGTGACCAACAATATGCCGGGTTTCAACAGCGGGCCTGCGTCAGGCAGGAACGCCGAGTGTGCCGTGCAATAGGATTTGTAATCCTGTCCTGACACGCCACGTGAGGTTCCAGTGGGCGCCGAGGGTGTCCGGCGCGGCGCGTTACCGCGGTGGCGGAGCCAATTCAAAGGTGACATTGCAGGAAACCGCAACGCGCGGCCGCGTTCCGCGGTAAGCATTCACGTAATGGAGCACCCATCCCGGAAAAACCAGCAGCCTTCCTGTACTTGGCCGGGCCGTGAAGGTCTTGCCTAGCAGGTCGAGCCCAGGAATCGGTAGGCCCCCGTGTCGCGGATCCACGAGGGCGAGCAATCCCGAATCGGGATGGATCGCCTCGTCTGCGTCCCCCGCATCCGGGTAGTACACCGTCGACCAATGCGCGTTCGCATGATCGTGCGGGATCGTATAGTCGCCGTTGCGCATCACCATTGCCCACGCGTGCACGCCCACGCGCATCGCCGGCAGCCCCCGATCACTTTCCTTCGCGAGACGGTCCATCGTCTCGCGTACCCGCATCACGATGTACTGGATGAGCGCACGAAAACTCGCGTCCGGACGCAGCGCAAGGTCGGTTTGCGAATGCCAGCCGCCGACGTTGCTGCGGCTGATGGAAGGGACGGAAACGGATTCGGCTACGAGACGCGCAGTAACGTCGCGGTTGACTGCATCCATGTCGGACGAAGACTCATACATGGAAACCGGAGTGGCAAAAAGCGGGACATGGCTTGCGACCGATGCGCCGGTGAGCGCGGTCCCGCCTGAGGGAGAAAAACCACGCTGACCTACAGCCGTTGCAAGATTCATCCGCGTGAGCTTGCATTTTCGAGGGCGAAAAAATCTTGAACGATCTTGCGCACTTGCCGGATGACACGCGCGGAAAAAATCATTGCGCGGATTGGCTGTTGTCGGATTGCGACGAGGAAATATGTATTACAGGATGAAATATTTCCGCGAGCGAATCAGCATTTGCAATTCGCGACGGGATCGGGCGGGAACTGATTGATCAGTGCTGGTGGGTGGTACTGGGATCGAACCAGTGCTACCCACCCGCAAACCCAGTACTGGCGCGGTTCTCCAGAGGGTGCTGTGTCATAGAATGGCGTTGTGTCATAGATTCGGGGTTTAGACCCTGTCCGGACGGCGCCGGTAGGCCCGTTCCGTCATGCGTGAATCGACGTGGGCGAGCAGCTTGCGGGCGTGTTCCAGGCTCTCGGCGTCGCTGCCGACCTTGGCCCGCAGATCATGTTCGGTGAAGCG
>JANXVW010000278.1 GCA_025351455.1 Betaproteobacteria bacterium
TGAAAGCATTCTCGGCAAGGCAAAGCTGGTGGCGGGAAGCGACGCAAGCGTGCTGGTACGGGGCGAGAGCGGCACGGGCAAGGAATTGCTGGCGAAGGCGATACACAAGGCGAGCCCACGCGCCGCCAACCCATTCGTGGCCATCAATTGCGGCGCAATTCCGGAGCAATTGCTCGAATCGGAATTGTTCGGCCACATGCGGGGTTCGTTCACCGGTGCGGCGCGCGATTACAAGGGATTGTTCCAGGCCGCCGAAGGCGGCACCGTTTTCCTCGACGAAATCGGCGACATGCCGCTGCCCTTGCAAGTAAAGCTCCTGCGCGTGCTGCAGGACAAGGAAATCCGGCCTATCGGCACCACGCAGACCATCCCGGTGGATGTGCGCATCATTTCGGCCACCCATCGAAATCTTGAAGAAGCCATCAAGGCGGGAAGTTTTCGCGAAGATCTCTATTACCGGCTCAACGTGGTTTCGTTCGGATTACCCGCCCTTTCCGAACGGCGCGAGGATATCCCTGTTCTGGCCACCCACTTCCTCAATCAGCTTGTCGACCGTTATAAGAAACCGCTTAACGGCTTTGCCTCGGAAGCCATGGAAATCCTGGTCAAGTCGGCGTGGCCGGGCAATGTGCGCGAACTGTACAACGTCGTCGAACAGGCGGTGGCGTTATCGACCACGTCAATCATCACGCCCGCCCTCGTAGACAGTGCCATGCGCGGCCAGAGCGCCGAGCTTTCTTCGTTCGAATCCGCGCGCAGTGAATTCGAACGTGACTACCTCGCGAAGCTGCTCAAAATCACGGGCGGTAACGTCACACAGGCGGCAAAGCTGGCAAAACGAAATCGCACCGAATTCTACAAACTTTTGCAGCGCCATCACCTCGATCCCAAGCTGTTCAAGGCCTTGTAGTTGCCTGCAGCGCCGGGCAGCTCGTGCCCGCCTCTCAGGCGTCCAAAAGAACGTCTGGAGGCTCATGTCTGTCGTCGTCTGGCGACGATTCTTCTGTCCAGCGCACTGGCGTTTACAGCCAACTAATTGTTTTTATAATCATTAGCCTGTCTGGCATGACAGGTGCTTTGCGTAACTGAAGGATTCTTATATATAAACGAACGGGCTTGCCGGAAAGATTTCCGGCGTAAACCCGAGATAAAGAAAAACAAACCTGAATTCAGAAAAAAGAACCATGACTGAGCAGAAAAATCCCTTATTCGTACCGTTGGTTATCGCGGCCGCAATCTCGGTCATCGCTTTCAGCGGCATCGGGGTGGCAGCCATCACCGGACATCTTGCCATCACGCATTCAAGCCTCAATCCTTTCTCCAGCTTCATTAATGCCTCGGCGAGCGGCATCATCCAGGCCCCGGTCGTTCCGAGCGAACGACATAAAGGCCTGACCCGCAGTCGCGGGGAAACGCTCGGCGAAGGCAAACCCGTAAACTTCCAGTTTGGCGCGCGTGTGCCGGGCCGCAAGCCCGTCTGCCCGGATTGCGGTGTCGTGGATTCAATCGTTCCCGGACTTGCCAAGCCAACAGCCCCCAATGGAATTACTCACGCGCTCGCCGCGGAAGTCGATGGTGCAACTATTCTGAAGGTCGCCGGCAAGGCGGAACAACGACCGAATGGTTCGCCGCCGGTGGGTTTTGTCGTGACCGTCCACATGGAAAACGGCACGGTACGGACCATTTACGAAGCAGAGCGTCCGTCATTCGATATCGGCGAGCGGATCAAGCTGGTCAATGGCGCGGTGATCAGGCTGGGCTGAGAACAATTTCATACGGGATTTGATGAACTGACCATTATGTAGACACTCGAATGACCCTGTAATCTTTTAAAACGCGCTTTTGCGTGTTTAACGCCCGGTTTCCTCCCTTATCGGGCGTTTTTTTTGCCTGTACTCGCCGGGAACCCGCTCGAAGGCGATACGGTAGAATCTTTTTCGGATTGGTCCGGTCTCCATGGCACGAAGCGGCCACAAAGTCGAACCACACCATACGCAGGGACCGCCCAAACATGAAAAAATACGCCGTGCTGATCGCAACCGCGCTGATTTGCGCCTGCGCCCCGGCCAAAAAAGAGGTCAATGTCAATCTCACCGGCTATCCGCCCGCATTCCGCGCGGGCTACGTGGATGGCTGCGAAAGCAGCAAGCGCGCGAGCGGACAGACCAGGGACGACGACCGGTTCAAGCACGATACGCAATACGCGTCGGGATGGCGCGACGGTTACGACATTTGCACAAAACGGAAAAAATGATGCGGTCGCTGCGTCGGGTGCCGTTCGTTCGTAAAAGCTTGGGCGGATCCCCCTGCCGCCGGCACCTTTCAGGCGCTGGCCAAGCCACAAGCCTGCGCGATCCCGCGTATGGCTTAGAATATCGGGTCGTCGCTCGACTTATTGATCTTCCCTGATTCACGTCTGTGAATTAGAGCAATCCTCGCCTTCTCCCTTTGGGAGAAGGCCGGGATGAGGGATTGAGCGTTTTCTATCTGGAAGCGATTATGAATCGCTCAGCAGGATCCGCAAGAGGGCGATTTGCCGGCCAAAACAGGAGATATGCATGAACGCGCCCGATGTCCGCCCGTCATTTCGTTGGGAAGATCCGTTGCTGTTCGAAGAACAGCTAAGCGACGAGGAACGCATCGTGCGCGACTCGGCGCACGCCTATTGCCAGGACAAACTCATGCCTCGCGTTCTTCTGGCACACCGCCAGGAACGCTTCGATCGGGATGTGTTTGCCGAAATGGGCGCCCTCGGCTTTCTCGGCTCGACGCTCGAGGGCTACGGTTGCGCGGGCGTAAACCACGTCTGCTATGGATTGATTGCCCGCGAGATCGAGCGGGTGGATTCCGGCTATCGCTCGATGATGAGCGTGCAATCCAGCCTCACCATGTATCCGATTCACACCTATGGCACCGAAGCGCAGCGTCAGAAATACCTGCCCAGGCTCGCGTCCGGGGAATTTCTCGGCGCATTCGGCCTGACCGAGCCGGACTTCGGATCGGACGCGGGGAGCATGATCAGCCGCGCACGCAAGGTCGAGGGCGGCTATCTGCTCAAGGGCGCGAAAATGTGGATCACGAATTCGCCAGTGGCTGACGTATTCGTCATCTGGGCAAAGAATGACGCAGGCATCATCCGCGGCTTTATCCTGGAGCGCGGCATGAAAGGCCTTTCCACGCCGAAGATCGAGGGCAAGTTCAGCTTGCGGATTTCCATTACCGGCGAAGTCGTCATGGATGACGTGTTCGTCCCGGATGAAAATTTGTTGCCTAACATCGAGGGGTTGAAAGGTCCGTTCGGCTGCCTCAACAAGGCACGTTACGGTATTGCCTGGGGCGCGCTCGGCGCCGCCGAGTTCTGCTGGCACGCGGCGCGCGCCTACACGATGGAGAGAAAGCAGTTCGGCCGCCCGCTGGCGGCAAACCAGCTGATTCAGAAAAAACTGGCCGACATGCAGACCGAAATCACGCTCGGTCTGGAATCCGTTCTACGGGTGGGGCGGTTGATGGACGAAGGCCGTGCTGCGCCAGAAATGGTATCGATGATCAAGCGCAATTCCTGCGGCAAGTCACTGGACATTGCCCGGCTTGCACGCGACATGCACGGCGGCAACGGAGTATCTGACGAATATCATGTCATGCGCCATCTCATGAACCTCGAAGCAGTGAATACCTACGAGGGCACGCACGACGTGCACGCGCTGATACTGGGACGGGCGCAGACGGGCCTGCAGGCGTTTACCGGCTAATCACCACCCACCTCACCCTGGCCCCTTTCCCCCCGTGAGGCGGAGAGGGAAAGGTAAAAGCGAGCGGCTGTTGGCCGCTTTTTTTCAGCGCCTTCTCCGCTCCGGGGAGAAGGCGAGGAATGAGGTGGCGGGTGGGTGGTACTCTTTACACGCATCGCCCCCCATCTACCTCTATGCAGGCACCGGTGATGAAATTCGCCTCATCGGAAGCCAGGTAGAGGCAGGCATTGGCGATGTCCACCGGTTGGCTGAAGCGTCCGAGCGGAATGCTGGCAACAAATTTGGCGCGCATCTCCGGCGTGTCCGAGCCCATGAATTCCGCGAGTAAAGGCGTATCGCCCGCCACCGGGTTGACCACGTTCACGCGGATCTTGTCCGGCGCCAATTCGACAGCCATCGCGCGACTGGTGACGATGGCCGCCCCTTTGCTGCCGTTGTACCAGACCAGGCCAGGACGCGGACGCACGCCCGCCGTCGATGCGATGGTGATCAGGACCCCACCGCCCTTCTTGCGCAAGTAAGGCACGATGGCGCGAGCGCTGTGGTACAGGCTTTTCACGTTGACTGCGTATACGCGATCGAAATCTTCTTCTGTCACATTCAGAAGCGGCTGGTTACGGTGCGTCGTGCCCGCATTGTTGATGACGATGTCCAGGCTGCCGTAGGCATCCAGCGTGGCCTTCAGCAACCGGTCCCAGTCGGCCGCCTTGGAGACATCTCCCTGAACGAATTTTGCCTGTCCGCCGGCGCCCGATATTTCTTTCGCGACGCGCTCGCCCCCCGCCGGCTTCAGGTCGTTGACAATGACCTTGCAGCCTTCTTCGACAAAACGCTTTGCGATGCCCTCCCCAAAGCCGGATCCCCCGCCTGTCACGATTGCGACCTTGTTTTTGAGTCTCATGGTGTTCTCCTCCTTGGATTTTTATTGGCGTACCGGATTGTATAAAAGAAATG
>JANXVW010000283.1 GCA_025351455.1 Betaproteobacteria bacterium
CAGCTCGAAGCCGCGCTCGCCGTGGCGCTGATACGCATCCCCGCGCATTTGCGCGTGATCCTGGACGCGCCCGACGGCATGGCAATCGCGGTGCTGGACAATCCGGCGGCGGCTCTCGATATTGCACAGCGCTGCATGAGCGCGTCGGCCGCAGGCGTTTCGATGGCGGTGGCAGTCAACCATGGCGCGATCCGGCTCGCCCCGGACGATAGCGGCCACCAGGGGCTGATCGGCGATGCCGTCGGCACGGCGGCAGCCATCGCACATTTCGCGGGACCGGCGCGTCTGTTCGTGTCGCGTTCGTTCCGCGAAGCCCTCGCCGAATTCTCGCCCGCGCGCGCCCTCTCCATTCGTCCGGCCGGCATATTCACCGACGCGAATGTGCGCACGCATGAACTGTTCGCGCCCGATCCGACTTCGGCCCTTCGCCGCCGCAAACTTCTCGCCGCGATGGGGGCCGTGATGCTGATCGGCATCTTTGCCGCGCTGGTGTATTTTCACGACGCGATCCGCCGCGAGTTGCGCATGGGGCAGCCGGCCATGCTCGCGTTCGAACTCTATCCGGACGGCGACATCGTCGTGGACGGTGTAGCCCGGGGAAGAAGCCCGCCAGTCGTCACCCTGCGGCTCGAGCCCGGATTGCATACGGTCGAACTCAAGCGCAAGGGCGAAATACCGTTTCGCACCAGCGTCGACCTCCAGGCCGGCCGCACGACGACCATCGACTATGCCTTCAGCGAAGGGGGCGCACGCAGCTTGCTGCGCCGCTTGCGCGATTGGGTCCTGCGATGAACGGCAATTCCCTGGTGCAGCTCGGACGCTACCGGATTCTTGGCGAACTCGGCCGCGGCGCCATGGGCGTGGTGTATCGCGCTGAAGATCCGGCGCTCGAGCGCCAGCTCGCCATCAAAACCATTTTCGTGCCCGCCGACGACACGGACCGCAAGGAATATGAAGCGCGGTTCACCCAGGAGGCCAGGGCGGCGGGCAAGCTTGGCCATCCCGGCATCGTGACCATCTACGACGTGGGCCGCGAAGGCGGCATGGTTTACATGGCGATGGAACTGTTGGAGGGCGTGGACCTCGGGACCCAGGCCGCCGAGCGGCGGTTTTCCGTGACGGAAGCCGTCGGCATCGTCGAGCGGGTCGCGGATGCACTGGCTTTCGCGCACGACCGCGGCGTGGTCCATCGCGACATCAAGCCGCCCAACATCATGCTCGTCGGCGGCGGGCGCGTGAAGATCATGGACTTCGGCATCGCGCGCATGCGCTCGTCGGACTTGAAAACGCAGACCGGCATGATGATGGGCACGCCGCGCTACATGTCGCCCGAACAGGTAGCCGGCCGGGCGGTGGACCAGCGATCGGACATTTTCTCCCTGGGCACGGTGCTCTACGAATTGCTCACAGGCACGAAGCTGTTCTCCGGCAACGACGCGACCGAGATCATGTACAACGTCTCACAGTTGCGTCCGGTGCCGCCGAGCCGCATCAATCGCCAGGTTCCCTCGATGCTCGACCTGGTGGTGGCCAAGGCGCTGGAGAAGGATGCCGGCGAGCGCTACCAGGATGCGCACCAGTTCTCCGCCGACCTCCGCGCCTGCCTGAACGAGCTCGGCATCCAGCGCAACACGCCCGACACGACGCAGCGCATGGAGCGGCGCCTGGGTACGGCGGGTGCGGACAGCGACAGCACGGAAAAGCTCCAGGCCATCGACGGCGATGCGACCGCGCCCGCGATCGACCCCGGCGTGCGCACGCGCAGCGGCAAGCCGCAGAACATCATCGTCGATTCGAATACGCGGCTGGCCGTGTCGCACATCTTCGATTCCTCCGCGGCGCTGCAGCGCCTGACCGACCCGGACAAAAAGGACCATGCCAGGCTGATCGCTTCGCCGCGGCCTTCGAACTTCCTGGTGCGCATGTGGCGCGACCTGGAGATTCGCATCCTAGTCGGATGCATCCTTTGCGCAACGCTGGTCGGCATCATCGTCGCCGCTTATTGAAATTGCGCTGCGCGGATGCGGCGATGACCCGGAACCGATTCCGCAAGCCCCGCTCTAACGGGGGTCGCACTGCGCCCATTCTGCCGATGACTGTCGAAACCAAGCGTCGCGCTTTTCTCCAGGCCTCCCTGGCATGGGCTTTCCTGTCGCTGACGGGCCTGCCGGCAACGTCACGCGCCGCTTCGCTGCTGCGCTTTGGACCGGCGCATCCGTTTTCTTTCGACGCGCTCAAGCAACGCGCACGCATGCTGGCGGCCCGGACCTATGCGGGCCCGCCGCGCCCCGCGCCCGACGTCACAGCGAAGATCGACTATGCCGCGCATGGGCAAATCCGCTTCCGTCCCGACGCAGCGCTGGCCGCGGAGGGGCCCGGCAACTTCCCCGCCACCTTCTTCCACCTCGGCATGTTCTTTCAGAAGGCGGTAAAAATGCACGCCGTCACACACGGCGAGGCGCGGGAAATCATCTATCGCGCGGATTATTTCGACATGCCGGCCGATTCGGTCGCGAGCCGCCTGCCCGAAGGAGCGGGTTTCGCCGGGTTTCGCCTGCAGGAGAGTCGCGCCGGAAAACTCGACTGGCACAAGAACGACTGGGTCGCCTTTCTCGGCGCCTCCTATTTCCGCGCCATCGGCGAGCTTTACCAATACGGACTCTCGGCACGCGGGCTTGCCGTGAATGTGGCGAATCCGCAACCGCCGTTCTCCGAAGAGTTTCCCGATTTCACCGAATTCTGGATCGAAGAACAAGCCGAATCCAGTGACGCGGTCACCGTCTTCGCACTGCTCGACGGGCCCTCGGTGGCCGGCGCCTATCGTTTTCGCATGCAACGCGGCGCGGCGGTAGTGATGGATGTCGAGACCGCGATTTTCATCCGCCGGGACATTGCGCGGCTCGGCATCGCGCCGCTTACGTCGATGTACTGGTTTTCCGAAACGGTCAAGCCGACCGCGGTCGACTGGCGCCCCGAGCTGCACGATTCCGACGGACTCGCGTTGTGGACCGGCAAGGGCGAACGCCTGTGGCGCCCGCTCAATAATCCATCCGCCCTCGCCGTCTCCGCTTTCGGCGACGACAGGCCGCGCGGTTTCGGCCTGTCGCAACGCGATCGCAACTTCGACCATTATCTCGATGGCGTGCGTTACGACCTGCGGCCGACGCTATGGGTGGAGCCGCAATCGGGCTTCGGGCGCGGATCGGTGCAACTGATCGAACTGCCTACCGACGACGAGATCCACGACAACGTCAACGTTATGTGGGTACCGGATGAAGCAGCCAAAGCGGGAAGTTCCTTCGAATTCAAGTATCGCTTGCACTGGTGCGCCGACGAGCCCTTCGCTCCCCCGCTCGCGCGCTGCGTCGCCACCCGCCTGGGCAACGGCGGCATCCCCGGTTTGCCGCGCCCGCGCGGCGTGCGCAAATTCATGGTCGAATTCCTTGGCGGGCCACTGACGAAACTGCCCTTCGGCGTGAAGCCGGAAGCGGTGGTTTGGGCATCGCGCGGGGAATTCTCCTATATCTACACCGAAGCCGTGCCGGATGACGTGCCGGGCCACTGGCGCGCGCAATTCGACCTGACCGTTCAAGGCGGGCAACCGGTCGAGATGCGCCTCCATCTGAAGAATGGCGCCGACACGCTCAGTGAGACCTGGACTTACCAGTACCACCCATTCGCAAACTGATCGTCCCACCTCCGGCATCGGCTCCTTCCGGCGGAACCAAATCGCCATCGTCGTCTCAGACTTGAACGCAAGGCAGTCTTCCGGAGTCCGAATAAGCGACGTGCCCGACACCACCCCGTCTTTTTTCCACACCTATGCTCGAGCGCTGGGCTTGCTGTCGACGGAGCGGCGTTCCGTCGCCTTGATGACTGGCTCCAGCGTCGTGGTGTCGACGCTGTTCTTCGTCGAACCGATTTTATTCGGCCGGCTCATCGACATGCTCTCCGGTGCCGCGGCGCACCCCGCCGACGGGATCTGGCGCGACAGCCTTGTTACGCTCGGCACCTGGGGCGCCGTCGGCATCAGCGGTGTGTTCGCCAATTTCCTGCTGGCGCTCAGCGCGGACCGGCTCGCGCACCGCGCGCGGCTGGGGCTGACCGTGAGCTATTTTGAACACGTGCTCGCCCTGTCTTTCGAGTTTCACGCCGGCAAGCATTCGGCACGCCTCCTGCGCACCATGCTGCGCGCAACCGCGTATCTGTTCGGCTTCTGGCTCGCTTTTTTCAGGGAGCATCTGGGGACGATCATCACGCTGACGGTGTTGCTGCCGCTGTTGATGTTCCTGAACTGGCGCCTCGGATTGCTGCTGATCGTATTCATGGGCGCGTTTACGGCGATCACTGCATTCGGCATCCGCAGGACGGAAACGGCGCAATCGGCTGTCGAGACGGCGGACTCCGAACTCGCGGCGCGCGTAGGCGATGCCTTCGGCAATGTCAGGCTGATCCAGAGCTATGTTTACCGCGCCGTCGAAACAACGGCGCTGGTGCAGCTGACGCGGCGCATCCTCGGCTTCCAGTACCCGATCCTCGCGTACTGGGCAGGCATCAACGTACTGACCCGCGCCGGCTCGACGATCACGATCATCAGCATTTTCACGCTGGGCACCTGGCTCGTCTTCAAGGGCGAGAGCAGCGTCGGCCAGATTGTCACGTTCATGGGATTCGCCTCGCTCCTGATCGGACGCCTGGAGCAGGTCGGGCGCTTCATCAGCCAGATGTTCGTCGAAATGCCCGGCGTCGCGGGATTTTTCAAAGTCATGGATGCGCAACCCATGATTCGCGACCGGCCCGGCGCGAAGGCGCTCGCCAGAGCCCGCGGCAACGTCGCATTCGACGGCGTTTCTTTTGGCTACGGCGACGGGCGGGCCGCGATCAGCGACATAAGCTTCGACGTGCGGGCGGGATGCATGGTGGCGCTCGTGGGTGCCACGGGTGCGGGAAAATCGACGACGGCGTCGCTGCTGACGCGATTGCACGACCCGGACGCCGGCATGGTCCGCATCGATGGCATCGACATCCGCGACATTACGCTCGACTCCCTGCGCCACAACATAGGCATCGTTTTCCAGGAAAGCGCCCTGCTGCATCGGTCGATCGCGGAGAACATCCGCATCGGCCGGCCGGAGGCGGACGACGAAGCGTTGATGCGCGCGGCGAGGGCAGCCGAAGCGCACGATTTCATCGTGGCGCAGCCCCTGGGCTATGCGACCCTGGTGGGAGAACGCGGCGCCAGCCTGAGCGGCGGCGAACGCCAGCGCATCGCCATCGCGCGCGCCCTGCTCAAGGATCCGCCCATTCTCATCCTGGACGAAGCCACCAGTGCGCTCGATTCCGTCACGGAAGCGGCCGTGCAGCGCGCCTTGTCCGTGCTCATGAAGGAGCGCACAACCTTCGTCATTGCGCACCGGCTATCCACCATACGCAAGGCCGACCTCATCCTGGTCTTCGACCACGGAACGATCGTCGAGCGCGGCACGCACGGCGAGCTCAACGCGCAAAGCGGCGTCTATGCGCGGCTGGTCCGTTCGCAAACCGAAGCGGGCGGCGGGGCGCCGGTCACCGGGTCGGTGGCGGGGTAGCGGACGTCACTGCAGCCTCCTGCGCTGCCGGCTGCGCAAGCCCAAATAAAAAAGCCCGGTTTCCCGGGCTTTTCAATTTCCGTCGCCGTGAGCACTCAGGCAGGACGGATGTTCGACGCCTGGTCACCCTTGGGGCCGGTGGTCTTGTCGTAAGTCACCTTCTGGTTTTCCTTGAGCGACTTGAAGCCGTTGCCCTGGATTGCGGAGAAGTGGGCAAACAAATCCTTGCCGCCATCGTCCGGGGTGATGAAGCCAAAACCTTTAGCGTCGTTGAACCACTTGACGGTACCTGATGCCATCTTTATTCGTCCTTGAAAAAATGAGTAATGAAGGTTCGCCATAAAGGCGGCAGACCAAGAGGAGAAATTAAGGAGATCTGAGGAGTACCGTTTACACGGGGCTACGACGGACCAGCAATCTCAGCGCTTGGAGATTCCTGCGGCTTCCTTATACCCCTTCTCCCGTATGCGGTCAAAGGGGTCAAACAGCGCGTGGAGGGCTGTTTTGTATGGCTATTCCTTAAAATTATATGCTCATGGCCTAATCGATTCAGGGCGCCAGGGAGGCCGTATAGGCCGCGATTGCGACCAGGTCTTCGGCGCTCAGACCCGCGACGACCGGTTTCATGAGTTCCGACCATGGCCCATTGCGCGTGCCGTGCTGGATGTCGTAGAGCTGGCGCACGAGGTAGCTGGGCGATCGACCGGCGAGGGCCGGCACCGGGCCGAGGCCCTTAAGTCCGGCACCATGGCAGATCGCACAGGGGGTCGTCTTGCCGGCGCCCTCCGTGGCCAGCGCCTCGCCTCTGCGAATGCTGCCGGGCGGCACATAGGCGATGAAGCCGGAAGCCGAATCGCGCAGCTCGGTGCGCTCGAGGTTTTCCGGCATCTCGATGATGCGCTGCCCGATTGCTTCGGTGGCACCGCTGCCGTCTTCAATGAGCATCCAGCCGCCCACTTTAGTCTTCGGCACCGTGTCGGTTTCGACCACGCGTATCCAAGGCACGGGCTTTAGCGACGCGAAATACGCCGCGGCGATTTTTGCATCTTCCTCGCTAACGAGTTTAGCGACGGCCACCATTAAATTGATCGGCAGGCTCGCCGGCTCCGAACTCTTCCTTACGCCACTTTTGAATTCCGCCACTTGCTGCGCAATATAGGAAGCGGGCAATCCCGCGAGGCTGGAATTTTCCGGCCGGCCTAGTCCGTTCGGCAGATGGCAGAAGCCGCAGGCGAACTGGCCCGGCTTGTTACCGCGTCCGACCACGTCGGGCATCGGCGGATGATTATCGGGATGCCAGTCCGGCGGCATGAACAGATCGCGGATCTGCGTCATCGTATACGCGGCCGCACTGTTGGGAACCTGCTTCAGGGAGCCGTCGTCCGGGGCGGGCTTGAGTCCCGGCGGGTTGACCGGGTAGGCCCACACCGGAAGGGAGTCCGCCGCGTCGGCCGGAACGCCGGCAGCGGCGGCCAGGAAAGCGTACGTCAGGACGCACACGAATTTATTCATAATCCCTCCCCGATATTCTTATATTGTGTCGTGCGCACATATTATAGGCACGATGGGCGGCGGTGAAAACGAGGACTCGGGAACTAGGAACCGGGACCCAGGCCCCAGATAAGTGCTGTATCACTCTACCTGCGTCGTTTAACCCCGATCGAATCGGCTTCTCCTTTACTGAGTCGTGCATGCTGAGTCCTGCCTCTACGTCCTGAGTCCCAGTTTGCTACCCTACGCGGTTCACGCCATTGCCTGGAGGTTGCCATGCGCTACCGTCTTCTCGGCCGTTCTGGCCTGCTGGTTTCGGAAATCTGTCTCGGTACGATGACTTACGGCGGCAAAGGCCGCTGGCAACCGATCGGCCAGCTCGGGCTCTCCGAAGTCGAAGGCCAGATCAAGACGGCGGTCGAGGCGGGCGTCAACTTCATCGACACCGCGGATGTCTATTCGGAAGGCGACTCG
>JANXVW010000284.1 GCA_025351455.1 Betaproteobacteria bacterium
CATGCATTCAAACTGAAAAAGGCCAGCCAGGAACAGCCGGTCTCGCTCGAATTCTGGTTGCTCCGAAAATAAATGTCCGGGCCGTTCTTCAGGGCGACACAGATCTGCGTCATGCCACTGATCGCGTTTGCAGCGGCTCCCGATTGACCGGCAAACCGGACGTTCGGCTTTCGGGTTGCACAATGAGCGGGTGGGTTGCGTGCAACGCTTCGAGATACAGTTGTTCCGTCTCGCTGGAGACCGAAGCGCAGAGCCCTTTGACGAACGCCTCGCGGCAGCGCCGATACGTGCTCAACACACTGGCGAGTTCGCCACGCTTCAGATAACAACTCATCAGCCTGCGGTACAGTCGCTCGTTGAGCGGATCCAACTCGAGCGCCTGCAGGCAGACATCGATCGCGTCGGCATAGCGCTTCTGCATTTCGAGATGCATCGATAGCGCGGAAACCACGCGCTCGAACTTGGTCCTCAATCGCAGGCGCGGAGCGAACATCCAGGGCTCTTCCGATTCGCGCGCAAGGAATTGTCCGGAATAAAGACCAAGCGCGGCGCGCAGATGCGCTTCGGAATCCTTGTCCGGTCCGGTGCTGCCGATGATTTCAAGCCCCCGGTTGGCCGAGCGTTCGAAATCCCAAACGTCGACCTGGCAGATTTTTCCGTCAAGCGTCAGTTTGCCGTCGTGCTGGAGGACAGCGTCGCGAGATTTCAGCGTCTGGCGCAGTCTGTGGACGGTAATGTTCAGATTCCTCCCCGCGAGATCACCTTCGGAATCCGGCCACAAGCATTCGCATAGACGACTGGCGGCGATGTCCCGTCCTCCCAATGCAATCATCGCCTGCAGCAGGCCGAGCGGCCGGTGCCTTGCTTTTCCCCTGGACCGAACCGGCTGCTCATCGATTGCGAGGCTGAATCGCCCCAGGGTGAAGATCCGAATGTGGGGTGTGGTGCCGGTGCACGTGGAATCGCTTTCCTTCAACCCGTTTCCCGCGCCGGCGCCAGAGGATTCCCTGGCCATGTTCCTAGTGGACGCATTCGAATCGGCATCTTCTTGCATCGCGTATCTCATGACCGTCTCCCGCAAATAAAAACCGGTTCGCCGAGTCGACTCCCGATCTAACCAGGGGTCGCAGGCCACACACCTGCTCAATGTCGGCTCCATCTGGAACGAATTCTGAGAATCGCGGGTCGCTAGAGCCATATATCGAAGGTCATAGAGAACGTGGATCGGAGGGTGAATATTCAGCCGGGCCGGACGGCAATAGTTACGGGTTTCGCCCGGGTCAGTTGAGTAAGGTGTTGTCGTGAGCGATGTGCTCATGAGCAAACCCTGAGGAGAATGCGATGAACGCGAAAATGATTGTTGCAGTGTTGTTGGTATTCGCTGCTGTTCCGGCCGCCTTCGCCGAGCATTTCGGGCGCGCAAGCGAGAACTCCCCGTTCGCGGGCAAGCCTTCCGTCAGTGCTGCCGCACCGGTGGTTCGCTACGGACGGGCCAGTTCCCACGGCGACGTGACGGCCGAGCAGAAGAGCGAAGTCAGAGCCAGGCTTGCGGCGTCGGCGGACGTACCCGGAAGGGCGTAAGTCCACAGCGCAGCCAAACAAAACACCCGGTGCCAGGCGCCGGGTGTTTTTTTATTCGTGTGAGGGCAGTCTGAATCTCGTGGCATCGCGTATCGCCAATGAAAGCAGTTGTCCGGATCCCCGCTGCGTGAATTGTTTGCAGGTCGGATCGGTAATGCGCACGCGACCACGATCACCAGAGCGCTTAATCTGATTTGGCAGTGTGTCGGAAACGGGTCGGCCAATGCGCGCGAAACCAGACCTCGAAAGGAACCATTTACGATTGAAGGGCGAAGGAGGCGATTGTGGACAAATTCATGACATCACTGATCTGGGTGGCGCTGGGGTCGTCGGTGCTTTCGCTTGTAATCGAGCAGACGGAACTCATTTCAACCCGGGAATCGGGAAATATCGAAGCGCATTGCCCAAGCAAATGCCAGGGGGATTTCCCCACTTCGTCGGATCGGAAATACGCGCACATGCCAGAGGCGCGTTTTTGGTCTTGAAGGATGAAGCCAGGCTCACCGCCGGTGACATGCCAGACCGGTTGGATTATCCTGATGGCATGTACGCCAAAGCGTCACGGCCAAGTCGCTTCAGGGACGCGCTCGGCCAGCGTGCAGGGGCGCAGATAAGTAGAACTATTAAACGTTTCATAATTGATGACAGATGGAAAACGCTCAATCCCTCGCCTTTAGGCGACGGGTCGCTTTTTCTTACCTCGCCCTCCGGGAGAGGTCGACGCGAAAGCGACGGGTGAGGGAAGGTAAGATCGTTCAAATCGACCTGTCCCTCATCCCCGGCCCTTCTCCCGGGGGGCGGAGGGGGCTGGCGAATGGTCCGTCAGGCCGACCTTCACCGGCTCGAGCCGTAAATTGAAGCAATCGCCTTCAGGTGAGGGTAGTTCACGGAAATGAATTAGGGAAAGATCAATAAGAGCCAGAGTAAGGCGAAAACTCGAATAGCGGAGGCGAGATGATTTCAAGAATCCGGTTCCTGCTGTTGGTGGTGAGTGTGTTGTCCGGCTGTGCAACGCAGAAGATGAGCGGCGACCAGTTGGCCCGGGTAGCAAAGGACTGGTCGCTCAGTATCCGCGCGAGCCAGGTCATCCCCGTCTATCCTTTGACCGAGGATCTTCAGCCGGGAGATGTGTTCCTGGTGCAGACTCCGGTCGAAGAGCAGGTCAAGATGTATCTCGCGAAGGGCTTTCTGCCGCTCGAGAACCTGGTCACGCGACTTTCTCCATCCGGGTACGGCCGGTTCTATCGCGGCTGGCCGCTCGTAGCGGATGGCGACAATGCGCCGCCGCGAGCCTGGCAATTTCCGGGACCGGACGCGGATTCGAATTTTTCCGGCGCTCCGATCGCGGCATTCCCGACGTATAACTTCTCCGTCAGTCGTAGCGGCGGCCTGAACATGGCGATTCCGGTCCAGAGTGTTCCGGTCGGATTGAATCTGCTCGACGGCGCTTCCGCGAACGGCACGATCACGCTGAAGGATGCGTTTACCTATGCGCTGCCTGCTCGCACGATGTTCGACGCCATTCATCAGTGGTGCCGCGATAATGCTGACTACCTCAGCCAATACGAACCCACCGAGCCGAAAGCGGACAAGAAGTCGGTGGCGAATAAATTCTATCTGCGCGTGATCAACCGCGTGTACCTGGTCAAGACAGTAGACGTATCCCTCTTCAGCAATCACGCGTTTGGAGGAGGCGGGTCGGCCGGCGTGCCGCAGCCGCTTCAATTGCTCAACATCGCCAACGCGACCGAGGCGGCGAGACAATTTTCCGCGGTGAACGAAATCCTCTCCAACGCAATGGCACCCGCGACAAAGAGCGCAGCCCCTGTGGCTACGGGCGAGGAAACGGTACCGCACCCGCTTGCCGTAGGCGGCACGGTCAAGCTGGCAATGGCGACCAGTCGTTCAGTTTCTCTTGTCGAGACGTTTCGCCGGCCATTGGTCATCGGTTATCTGGCCTCGGATTACGCGATCGAGGCGCGCGGCAAATGCGCTGCTCCGGTTTCAACCATGAGCGTGCTTGAACGCCATAATCCGGCGGCCGGAAAAACTATCGAATACCTGGGTTGCGACGAGAACTGCCAGAGGATACGGCCGTGGATCAAGCAGGGGACGAATCTGCAGAAACTCGGGTCCTGGCTGGAAACCAAAGGCGGCGCCATTGCCATCGCCGACTTCCTGACCGGCGACTACGCGGGCCTTCGCCAGCGCGTGGTCTCGGATCTCATCGAAGCACCACAATAAAGGAGCGATCAAATGGCACTTCAACCGCCTTCTCCTCAGTCCAACGTGCCCCGAAACGACGTGGCCAATGTAGTGGACGCGATGCTGCTCGACAGCCGGGTCAAGTGGGTGGGAATTGTTTATGAAGCGACGGTCGGTGGGCTCGATCAATTTGACGTCACACCCTACATCGTCGATCCAACGTAAGGGTCGATAGGTATGAAGGGGAGGCAAAAGGGCAAGACCCTCAGCCCGCAGCCCGGTGACCCTCAGCCCGGACCCGAGATATATTGGCGATTCAATGCGGCGCACAATTTACTGCCAGCGTAGTGCGTAGAGTGATTGGTTCATTTGACACAAAATACAGCAGGGCCACTTCATTAAAAGATTCTGGTCGCGCTTCGCACAAAAACCCCCATGTTTCGTTCTCTTTATCTTTTTCTATTCCATGTAAGTCTGTGCAAAATCTGTTAAGTGCGGAAGACTCTGGATACGCTTGACCATTTTTGCAATCGGTCCCAAATTTACCAGTGCTGTATCTATTTTGGTAGCAAGTCATGAATGTCCAAATATCTTGATGTTTACCTTCTATCCTGAATTCGATATAGCTCCCACCTTTGGTTATGTCGATTTCCGCCGCGAAGGTTTGCGTCGTTAAACATCCAAAACACATCGCTGTCAGAGCCGCATAAACATAATTAGAGCCGATTAACATGTCATCCTCCGATCATTATTTACAGGTATGAATAGTGCACGGATATGCATAGTGGAAGCAGCTAGAGCTGCCGAAGCAAGAGTACTTCGTGCAGTTTGTTGTGTTATCCGGTTGTGAACAGTGAACGCCCGCAGCGCAGCTCGTTGAAGTGGCAGTTACGGTTAAAGTCTGGGTGAGTTGTCCACCGGTTGAAGAGTTGGCAGTTAGTACGAGAATGTCTGCCACTGCTTTTATCGAGTCGGTCGTTTTATCGCATAGAAAGCCAACATCAGTATAAATAGATGGGTACGGCGGAGCGATCCGTTTCAGGCCGCCCACATTCCAGAAGTGGTCCCGCAAATCTGAACAGGGCTATAAGTGGAAACTCCGGGTATAAAGCCGGACCGGACACGGTCCGGCAATAAGGAGTTTTTGATGGTGAAGAAGAAAGCATCGGCGCGGCGCACGCGGCGCGCCCACAATCCGGCGTTCAAGGCCAAGGTGGCGTTGGCGGCCTTGCGCGAAGACCGCACGCTTGCCCAGTTGTGCGAGCAGTTCGAGCTG
>JANXVW010000318.1 GCA_025351455.1 Betaproteobacteria bacterium
GCGCTGACGCATGTTTCCATGATCGGCAATGACATGAGCCTCGACTCGGGCGTGGGCACCTGCGGCAAGGAAGGCCAGAGTGTCCCCGTCGGCGTCGGTCAGCCGACGTTGCGCATTGACGGGCTGACGGTCGGGGGCACGGCGTGAAGGGCCGTGACTATCGTGACTATCGTGACGATCGTGACGATCGGAAATTCAACCTGCTCTTTGCTGCAGCGATAGCGTAACGACAGTCACGTCGTCACGACAGTCACGCAGTCACGCAGTCACGCAGTCACGGAATTTCCATGATTCTAATCCTCTCCGATAACGCCGACCCGCAAAGCCCCGAATATCTCCAGCTGATGGAGTCGCTGGGGCGGCTGCCGAACATCAAGACGCGGGCACATCGCATCCAGGGCACCGAGCGTTCGGTGACCGAGGTCTATCTGCTGGGGGATACCAAGGCGCTGGCCATCGACGAAATGAGGGCGCTGCCGCTCGTCGAGAACGTGATCCGTGTCTCGGAGGAATTCCGCGTGCTCGGACGGCACAAGGACGACAATCGGCCGACGCATTTCGATTACCAGGGCCTGCGCTTCGGCCAGGACACGTTGCACATCTTCGCCGGCCTGTGCGCGGTCGATACCCGCGAGCATGTAGATACCATGATGCGGGCGCTCAAGGACAACGGCCAGCAGTGTACGCGCATGGGCGCGTACAAGCCGCGCACCAGTCCGTACGCTTTTCAGGGATACGGCAAGGCCTGCCTGCCCTATGTGTTCGAACTGGCCGGCAAACACGGCATCCGCGTCATTGCGATGGAAGTGACCCACGAGTCGCACGTTGACGAGATCCGCCAGGCGCTGCGCGCCACGGGCAATCCGACCGGAGTCATGCTGCAGATCGGCACGCGCAATACGCAGAATTTCGAACTATTGAAAATCGTCGGCCGGCAGAAAGAGTTCCCCGTGCTGATCAAGCGCGGGTTCGGCATCACGCTCGATGAATCCCTGAATGCGGCGGAATATCTCGCCAGCGAGGGCAACCACAGCGTCGTGTTCGGGTTGCGCGGCATGAAGACCAACCTCGGCGACCCGCATCGCAATTTCGTCGATTTCGCCCAGGTTCCGGTGGTCAGGCGCCTGACCCGCATGCCCGTGTGCATCGATCCGAGCCATTCGGTCGGTTCGCGCATGGCCGGCCCGGACGGGATTCTCGACGTGATGCATGTCACTGCCCAGGGCGTGCTGGCCGGCGCCAACATGGTGCTGGTGGATTTTCATCCCAATCCCGCCAAGGCACTGGTCGACGGCCCGCAGGCCCTGCGGCTGGATGAGTTACCCCAGTTCATTGAAGACGTTGCCATTGCCCGCGAGGCTTACCTGAAGCGCGCCGAACTGGCCCGCCGCCAGTTGCGCCCTGCGCTTTCGGGCTAAAGCGGCTGCTGGCCGCGCTTTACCGGTGGCGGCCGCTCCAGCATAATGTCTTGTCCTTCCACGCGTTAGGGGCTTCCGGATCCCGCCGGGAGCGTTGCCTGGATAACTTCGAGACTAGTCCCGTGCAAATGGCTGAATCCGATCTCCAGGCGCCGCAGAACGCGCTTCTGCAAACGCTAGAACATCTGGGCGAGGGCACTGCGCTCGCGCAACAGATATTCGACATGATCGGCCATTCCAAATTCTTTGCCGATTTCACCCGCGAGGACATCCAGCGACTGACCGCTTTCATGCACATCTATCGCGCCGAAGCGGCGCAAATGATCATCCGCGAGGGCGACGTGGACGACTACATGCTGCTGATCATCCAGGGCCGCGTGGAAATCGTGAAAATCGATTCCCACGGCCACCTGCAGCCGATGACCACGGTCGGCCCCGGCGCCACGCTGGGCGAGATGTCGATGATCGATGGCGAGCCGCGTTTTGCGACCTGCATGGCGCTCGAGCCGACCACGTTCGCCGTGCTGTCGCGCGACAGCATGGTGCAAATCATCCTCGAAGAGCCCGGCCTCGGCGCCAAAGTGCTGGTCAAGCTCGTCACACTGCTGTCCCAGCGCCTGCGCCAGACCAGTTCCAGCCTTCTGCATTACATGGAGCGCTGAACGCGCGCCGGCCCTGGCGTGCCGCGGTGCGCACAGTCTTTTTTTTCCTGCTCACCACATCCCTGCTGCCTGTTCCGGCGCCAGCACGGGCACTCACGCTGGTCGACGATTCCAATATCGAACTGCGGCTGGATCGGCCGGCAGCACGCGTGATTTCGCTGTCCCCCCACCTGACTGAACTCATGTATGCCGTCGGCGCCGGAGACCGGCTCGTCGGGACCGTGCGCGGCAGCGACTTTCCGGGCGAAGCAGCGCAAATCGCGCAAATCGGCGATGCCGCAGGGCTGGATTTTGAGCGGATCGTGCATTCACTGCCGGACGTCGTTCTCGCCTGGGGTAGCGGCAACCGCCCGGTGGACATAGTCCGGCTGCGCAGCCTCGGATTGCGCGTACTGGTGATGGAGCCGCAGCGGCTCGAGGATATTTCGCGTCATTTGCGGCTGTTGGGGGATCTCACCGGACGAGTCGGAGCGGCGCAGGCAGCCGCGCAGGATTTCGAGCGGCGCGTCGACGCATTGAGAGCCCGTTACGTGGGCCGCGCACCGGTGCGAGTGATGTTTGAAATCTGGCACCGGCCTCTGTTCACGGTGAACGCGAATCACCTCATCAGCAAGGTGCTCGCGCTGTGCGCGGCACAAAACATCTTTGCCGATCTGCCGCGACTGGCCGGCGAGGTTTCCGTCGAGCAGGTGCTGCTGCTCGACCCCGATGTCATCGTAGTCGGCTCGGAAGCCGAAGATGCGGGCATCAGGAACTGGACGCAATACGCCTACCTGAAAGCCGTGCGCGGCGGCAACGTGTTCACCGTTTCCGCGGACCTGATCACGCGCCAGACGCCGCGCATCGTTACCGCGGCGGAGCGCATGTGCGCGGGCGTCGACAAGGCCCGGCATTGAGGCATCAGGTCTTGATGCACTCGCCGGCGTAGAGCACGGGACCGGTCGGCAGGCCGGTCGGCGATCCGCCACCCGGCTCGACGCTCATTGCAAGTCCGGTGGCCGCATCGAGTCGCGCCGCCAGCGCCGCGGGGATTTTTACCACTTGCGTTTCGTGGGTGGTGATCAACCCGAGAGAGACCGGTTTCTGGTCGCCGCCGGGCAGCATCCACAATTCCCACGCCGTATTCGGTCCCATCTCGGCATGGCCGATCACGCGGATACGCAGCAGGCGGCCCCCACTTTGGCCAGGCTCCCAGCTTGCGGTCATGGCCGGCTTCCTGGTGGCAAGGTCGTTCATGACGACCACCATCCGGCCGGTCTCCACGGGCGCTTCAGGCCTTGGAACCGCTATGAAAACAACCAGCGCCAGCGCCATCAGGCCGGACGCGAAAGAGGAGACGCGCCAGAACGACAGGTTCTCCCAGAAGCCCGCGCGCCCCGTCTGCCCGAGCCTGAGGCGCACCTTGATGGCGTGCCACACGCGTGCCGGCGGTTCGATTGCGGGCAGGGCTTCGGTAAGAGGCGACAGCCGCGCCTCCCAATGCGCCACCGCCCGCCGCAATTGCGGATTGCTGCGCAAATGGAATTCGAAACGCCGGCGCGCGCGCGCGGACATGGTGCCCAGCACGTACTCGGCGGCCAGCTTTTCGCGCAGCGTTTCGTCGATGAATCTCATTGCGTTCTTCCGGTCATCGTATTGTTCGAATCAGCGCGTTGTTCGGACTTCCATTCATCCTGGATCCGGCAGTCATTCACCGCTAAGGACGCCACGGGCGCAAAGGGAGGCGAGAGAAATACCTGACCGAGTTCACTCAAAGGATTAAGGCGTTGATAAATGCATACACTTTATTTCCTTCGCGTCCTTGGCGTCCTTGGCGGTGAAACTGCTTTTTCCAGGTTCATCTGCCTAACTCGTCGAGGCAGCCTTTCAGGCGGTCGAGTCCACGTCGAATCCAGGTCTTCACCGTGCCCAGTGGTTTGCGCATCTGCTCCGCCAGTTCGCCATGCGACAACCCGTAGAAAAACGCGAGCGTGATGCTGCGCTGCTGATCCTCCGTGAGCGTCTTCATGCATTCGGCCAATTCGCCGGCTTCGAGGGAACGGCGCAGCAATTCCTCGGGTCCGGGCGATTCGTCCGGAATCGAAGCCATTAACTCTTCGTGCTCCTCGTCGATCTCTACTTCACGCGGCTTGCGCAACCAATCCAGCGCCCGGTTGCGCACGATCGCCGTCATCCACGTCATCGGCGCACTCTTTGCCGAGTTATACCCCGCCGCGTGGTTCCAGATATTGACGAAAGCCTCCTGCAGCACTTCCTCCGCCCAGTCCCTGCGACGAGTTATACGCACTGCGACGGCAAACAGTTTCGCGGAACTGAACTGATAAAGGGTCGCGAAGGCGCGCTGGTCGCGCAATGCGCAGCGAGCGAGCAGGTCGGAAAGCTGCTCCGAGGCAGGGGTTTCAGGCAGATTCACTGCGATTTTTGCCTTTTTGCCAGTAAATGTCAGACACCCCGGCTGCATGGTTGAGGACGCGGCACAGGACGAACAGCAGGTCGGATAGCCGGTTCAGATACTGGCGCAGCGACGGCGACAGCGGTTCGGATGCGCTCAGAGATACGACGCGGCGCTCAGCCCGCCGGCACACGGTGCGCGCGACATGGCATAGCGCCGCCCCGCGCGATCCTCCGGGAAGGATGAATTCCTTGAGTGGCGCCAGGACGGCATTGTGGCGGTCCAGTTCGTGTTCCAGCCGCGTTACGTGCTCCGGCCCGACACTGGTATAGCCCGGGATGCTCAGTTCCCCGCCGACGTCGAACAAGTCGTGCTGCACCGCGTGCAATGCGCTGCGTATGTCTTGCGGAATGGGTTCGGCCAGTAGCACGCCGAGCGCGCTGTTCAACTCGTCCACCGCGCCGATCGCTTCGATGCGCAGGCTATCTTTGGCAACGCGCGAGCCATCGCCAAGGCCGGTCGTTCCCTCGTCGCCGGTACGCGTGTAAATTTTGCTGAGGCGATTAGCCATGCGGGGCTTAATTATTAAGGTTCTTCGGGGATTCGTGTGGGTGATTTTGGGTCATTTTAGAGTTTCGGGAGCATGCAGGTGAGTACTTTTAACC
>JANXVW010000336.1 GCA_025351455.1 Betaproteobacteria bacterium
CCGGCGCTTCCGGATTGACGATGATCGAGTGGCGGTGCGTATCCAGCGTTTCCCAGAAGCGCAGGGAGTTGACGAAACTCAGGCCCCCGTCTACGTACTGGTAGTCGTCGGTTTTTTCCACCTCGACCAGCTGGCCATTGATGGTCAGGCGCTTGTTGCGATATTCCACCCGATCCCCGGGCACGCCGACCACCCGCTTGATGTAGTCGAGCGTCGGATTTTCCGGGTAGCGGAATACCATGACTTCGCCGCGCCGCGGCAGGTTGATGTCCATGATCTTCTTGTTCAACACCGGCAGCCGGATGCCGTAGGTGAATTTATTGACCAGGATAAAGTCGCCGACCAGCAGGGTCGGAATCATCGATCCCGAAGGAATCTTGAACGGTTCCACCAGGAAGGAGCGCAGCAGGAAAACGATCAGGATGATCGGAAAGAAGCTCTTCGGGTACTCGATCCACCAGGGCTCTTTCGCGCCCTTATCGCGGTGGCGACGAAACACCAGGTGATCCAGCAGCCAGATGGCCCCGGTCACCAGCAACAGGATCAGCATCAATAGGGCAAAATTCATCGATCATCCACCTCGCGAGCGGCCATGGCTGCCGCCTATTTGTTTTCGACTTGCAGAATGGCCAAGAATGCCTCTTGCGGGATTTCCACGGTGCCGATTTGCTTCATGCGCTTCTTGCCCGCCTTCTGCTTCTCGAGCAGTTTTCTCTTGCGCGAGATGTCGCCGCCATAGCATTTTGCGAGTACGTTTTTGCGCAATGCCTTTACGGATTCGCGTGCGATGATGTGAGCGCCGATGGCCGCCTGCACGGCCACGTCGAACATCTGGCGCGGAATCAGCTCGCGCATGCGGGTGGCCAGTTCGCGGCCGCGATACTGGCTGTTCGAGCGGTGCACGATCAGCGATAACGCATCGACGCGATCGCCGTTGATCAGGATGTCCAGCTTGACCAGGTCGGCGGCGCGGAATTCCTTGAAATCGTAGTCGAGCGACGCATAACCACGGCTGACGGATTTGAGTTTGTCGAAGAAGTCCATGACGACTTCGTTCAACGGCAGTTCGTAGGTCAGCATGACCTGGCGGCCCATGTACTGCATGTTGCGCTGGGCACCGCGCTTGTTGTTGCACAGGGTCATCACCGGGCCGACGTATTCCTGCGGCATTAGAATCGTCGCCGTGATAATCGGCTCGCGTATTTCTTCGATCTTCGAAGGGTCCGGCAGCTTCGAGGGGTTTTCGATTTCAATGACGGTGCCGTCGCGCATCAGGATCTGGTACACCACGGTCGGCGCCGTGGTGATGAGTTCCATGTCGTATTCGCGCTCGAGGCGCTCCTGCACGATGTCCATGTGCAGCAGGCCGAGGAAGCCGCAACGGAAACCGAAGCCCAGAGCCTGCGAGGTTTCCGGCTCATAACGCAACGACGAATCGTTCAGGTGCAACTTTTCCAGAGCGTCGCGCAGGGCCTCGTACTGGTTTGATTCGACCGGATACAGTCCGGCGAACACCTGCGGTTTGATCTCCTTGAAGCCGGATAGTGGTTCCACCGCCGGCTTGTCAGCGAGGGTGACCGTGTCGCCGACCTGGGCGGCCTTGAGTTCCTTGATGCCGGCGATGATGAAACCCACTTCGCCAGCGAGCAGCTCGGTGCGCGACTGCGATTTCGGGGTAAATACGCCGACCTGCTCGCACAAATAGTTGGCCTTGTTGGACATCAGCAGGATGCGGTCCTTGGGGCGCAAGGCGCCATCGACTACGCGCACCAGCATAACCACGCCGACGTAGTTGTCGAACCAGGAATCGATGATCAGCGCCTTGAGCGGTCCGTTGGGATTGCCGCGCGGCGCCGGTATGCGCGCGATGACCGCATCGAGAATATCCTCCACCCCTTCACCGGTCTTCGCGCTGGCGCGCACCGCATCGTCGGCCACGATGCCGATGATGTCCTCGATTTCCGCGATGACACGCTCCGGATCCGCCGAGGGCAGGTCGATCTTGTTGAGCACCGGCACGACCTCGACGCCCTGCTCGATGGCGGTATAGCAATTGGCCACGGTCTGGGCTTCCACGCCCTGGGAGGCGTCCACTACCAACAAGGCACCTTCGCAGGCGGCCAGCGACCGGCTTACTTCATAGGAAAAATCGACGTGGCCGGGCGTATCGATCAGATTCAGCTGGTAGACCTGGCCGTCACGCGCCTGATAACGTAAAGCGGCGGTCTGTGCCTTGATGGTAATGCCGCGCTCACGCTCGAGGTCCATCGAATCGAGCACCTGATCTTCCATCTCGCGGTCGGAAAGGCCGCCGCAGAGCTGGATGATACGGTCCGCAAGGGTGGATTTGCCGTGGTCGATATGGGCAATGATCGAAAAGTTGCGGATATGCTGCATCAGAAAAAGGGCACGAACGTGCCCTTTCAAGTGGATTTCTAAAGCGCTGGATTGTAGCGGATTTTACCCCCCGGCGAGCGGCTTTCTGGGCCGCCGCAGGGGGATGTTTCGATCAGTTGCCGTCCAGCCGCAACGGCACATAAAGCGCGCTGTCGCCGCGCCGGATCAGCAGCGCCACGCTGCGCGCCTTTTCGAACTGGCCAATCAGCTGGTTGAGCTGATCGACCGATTTCACATCCTGGTTGTTGATCGCCAGGAGTACGTCGCCGCGGCGGATGCCTGCCTTGGCGGCTGCCCCCTGCGCATCCTCGACCAGCAACCCGCCGCTCAATCCCAGTTCCTTGCGCTGTTCGGAATTGAGCTCGCTCAGCGTAAGGCCCAGGCGCGCGACCACATTGCCCGGCTTGGTGTCCTTGCGGCCCGGGCGCTGCGCCGTTTTTTCATCGGGCATTTCACCCACCGTGACAGAAACGTCACGTGCAGTGCCCTTGCGCCAGACCTGGGCGGTCGCTTTCGAGCCCGGCCGGCTTTGGGCCACAATGCGCGGCAGGTCGGACGAAGAACTGACCTCCTTGCCGTCGAACTTCAGAATGACGTCCGACGCCTCGATACCGGCCTTGTCCGCCGGACCGCCCTTCTCCACCGAGTTGACGAGCGCCCCGGAGGCCTTTGACAATCCGAACGATTCCGCCAGTTCCTTGGTGACTTCCTGGATGACCACCCCGATGCGGCCGCGGCTGACGCGCCCCGTTGTCCTCAGCTGATTGGAAATGTTCATTGCCACGTCGATCGGGATGGCAAACGACAGTCCCATGAATCCGCCCGTGCGGCTGTAGATCTGCGAATTGATGCCGACGACTTCACCCTTAAGATTGAACAGGGGGCCGCCGGAATTGCCCGGGTTGATGGCGACATCGGTCTGGATAAAAGGCACGTAGTTTTCCTGCGGCAGCGAACGGCCCTTGGCGCTGACGATGCCGGCGGTCACCGAGCTTTCAAAGCCGAAGGGAGAGCCGATGGCCAGCACCCATTCCCCGACGCGCAGTTTTTCGGGATCGCCGATTTTCACTGCCGGCAGTCCGTTAGCCTCGATCTTGATCACCGCTACGTCGGTACGCTTGTCAGCGCCGATGACCTTGGCCTTGAATTCGCGCTTATCGTTGAGCTTCACCGTGACGTCGTCCGCCATGTCCACCACATGAGCGTTAGTCAAAATGTAACCGTCGGCACTGACAATGAAGCCGGAGCCAAGCGAACGCGTCTCGTAGTCACGCGGCTGCGGCGGGCCGAAGCGGCGGAAAAAATCATAGAAAGGATCGTCCTCCGGGACCGGGGACTGCGCACCCCCGCCATGGGCGGTCGAAGTCGTACTGACGTTCACGACCGCGGGTCCCTGCTTCTCCACCAGTTCTGTGAAATCCGGCAGGCCCTGAACCTGGGCGAGGCCCAGCAGCGGCATCCATAGCGACAGGGACAACACCAGTGTTCTGATCATCAGTGGCTTCCTAAGGTGGAGAAACAATGTACGGAGAATAATGATGCGGCAAAACGCTCGCGCGGGAAACTACTTGGCGCGTGGCGAGACGGAATTCGCGATCTGCATCACAGTGGAGGCGGGAGCCTCGCCCAGCACCGTCACGATCTGATCATTGATAGTCCGGGTGAAGATGTTGATGGCGCCCTGCTGGGAGAGCCCCTCATTGATCTTGTTGCGTGTCGCGGCCGGCTCGATGAAAACAGAAACGGCGGCCAGGCCATCCGAGTAGACCATGTGGGTGACCAGGACCGAGTTTCCCTGCTTGGATCGCCGCATTTCCAGGATCTTGCGAAAGCCCGCCGGAAAGTTCGTCACCGTCCAGCCGGATTCCACCTCGCTGATGGTGTTGTTTGCAAAACGGTCCAGGCGCCACTCCGGAAAGCGGATGTTGAGCGACGGCTGCACCATTTCGCGTGTCACGCCGGAGCCGATAACGACCTGGGTAAAACTGAATTGCTCGACCACATTGTGGCGCTCACTCAACATGCGTGCCTTCAGCAGCAATCCCGACGCCGTATCGGCCCAGAATTTGTGCCCGTAACGCATGCGGTCCTTCGGTTCGAGGACCAGCGCCTGCGAGTCGAAACCGCCGATGCGCTCGGATTCGCCTTTGCGGATTTCATAATATTCGGTCAGGGAGGACAACTGCTCGGGGAGCAGTGCGGGGAACGTGCGGCGTGCTACGCGCTTGTCGCTGCGCACTATCTTGGCGTCCGGGTAATAGCAGAGGACTTCGTCGTTGTTGCGGATGACTTCGCGGCGCGGGCCGTCGAGGGTTTCCAACTTTTCGTATTCGTTGCCGTTGTCGACGAAATGAACGATCCGGGAGGTTTCGACCTGGTGTCCGTGCTGGTAGACGAAGGTTCCGGCATAGTTCAGATCACGTGCTGCATCGGCAATTTTCTGCAGCAACGCCAGCGCCTCCGACTGTTGCAGCGGATCGGCGGCGGCAATTCCTCCAGACAGGCCAAGCGCAAACAACGCCGGCAACCATAACGCCTGGCGCATCATGTTCAGCGTTTTTCTTCCATGTCCGGGCCGGAGGAAACGGTACGCACGTACGAAGCCACACCCTGCAAGGTGGTGCTGGACGAGAACTGCTGGTGCGCCAGGAGATAATCGTTCACTTCACCGTTGGCAACCTGGGTTTTCATTTCCATCGTGGGCGCCTTGACCGCAAGCGTTTCTTTCTGCGGCGCGAACGGATTATTGAACACCGCCAGCCAGGCGACGAGCGCCATGCCGCCGACCGACGCAGCCACCGGCAGCGCGAAGCGGCGCACGGTCGCTCGGAGAGGAGCCCGGTTATGGGGTGCCAGGACGGTCGGCTCGTTCGCAAGCCGGGCGCTGACGTTGGCGGTAAAATCGCGCGAAAGCGACAGTTTTTCGCCGCGCAGGGTGTCGCCGATCAGGTGGTAGGTATCCCAGGCCGCGCGCAGATGGGGATCTTCCTTCAGTCGCGTGACCTGGCCGCCGGCTTCAGACCCGTCGATTTCGCCATCCATGAATGCAGAGATTTTTTCCATGTCTACCACCTTTTTTCCTTACTCGTATCCAACAAAGGACGCAGGCGTTCGGCAATGGTCTCCCGCGCCCTGAAAATGCGTGACCGGACGGTTCCGATCGGGCAATTCATCACATTCGCGATATCTTCGTAACTCATACCCTCGATCTCGCGCAACGTAATCGCCGTCCGCAATTCCTCAGGCAACTCTTCCATCGTCTGGTTCACTGTGGAGGCGATTTGCTTGGTCATCAGTTCCGCTTCCGGCGTATTCAGGTCCCGGAGTTGGTCCCCGTCCTCGAAATTCTCCGCCTCTTCGCTGTCGAACTCCGTGGTGGTCGGGGCACGCCGCCCCATGGCCACCAGATAATTTTTGGCGGTGTTGATGCCTATTCTGTACAGCCATGTATAAAAAGCACTGTCTCCACGAAACGAAGGCAGTGCCCGATAAGCCTTGATGAATGCTTCCTGGGCTACGTCTTCCACCTCGGCGGAATCCCGTATGAACCGTGAAAGCAGACGTCCTAGCTTGCGCTGGTACTTCGCAACGAGCAGCTCGAAGGCCTGTTTGTCCCCGCGCTGCGCCCGCTCGACCAGCGCCTGGTCAACTTCACGGTCGCCCATCTAGCCACATTTCCCGAATGATTATTCGCACTATTCGCGCAAAAGGCGTGAAGTATACCCGCCCGGCCCACTTCGGGAAACGCGCCGTTATCCGGTAACAATAGACAGGAAGCTCGCGCTTTAGTTCAGTCGCGCACGCTTCAGAGGTCTGCACCTGTGCTGAATTGCCTCCGGACGCATGCGGTACACTGCCGCGCTCCCGGCAAAGCGGACAAAACATGAAGCGTTTCGATGTAGTGATTATCGGCAGCGGATTGGCAGGTCTGACCGTCGCATTGCACCTCGCCGATCATCGCAAGATTGGAATTTTTACAAAACGCGAGTTCCTGGACGGCGCGTCGAACTGGGCACAAGGCGGCATTGCCGCCGTGCTGGCCAAGGATGACAGCCCGGCCGATCACATCCGCGATACCGAAATCGCCGGTGCCGGCCTGTGCAATCCCGAAACGACGCGCTATGTCGTCGAACACGGCCCCGAGGCGATCGAATGGCTCATTGGCCAGGGCGTGCCGTTTACCCGCGATGCATCCGCCGACCTCGGCTACCACCTGACCCGCGAGGGCGGCCATAGCCACCGGCGGGTCATCCACGCGGCAGATGCTACCGGTCACGCCGTCCAGACTACCCTCGAAGCCAAGATCAACGCCCATCCGAACATCACCGTCCTCGAGCACTTCATGGCGGTGGACCTGATCACGGCCGCCAAGTTGGGCCAGGCCGAGAAGCGCTGCCTCGGCGTCTATTGCCTGAACCAGAAGAGCGGCCTGGTAGAAACGGTGGCGGCCGATCAAGTGGTGCTCGCCACCGGCGG
>JANXVW010000344.1 GCA_025351455.1 Betaproteobacteria bacterium
TGATTGCATCCACGATCGGGCGGCGGCAGTGGCCGGCATTGACCGCCCACAGGCCGGCGATGCCGTCGAGCACTTTGCGGCCGTCCTGGGTCTGGTAATACATGTCCTTGGCGGACACCAGCAGGCGGGGTGCGGCTTTGAACTGGCGGTTGGCGGTAAAAGGGATCCACAACGGATCGAGGTTCAGTGAAGCATTCAGATGGCGCAGGGCTTTTTCGTCTGGCATGTTCATCGTCGCGTCCTCATCAGTCGGCCTCGGGCGAGGCTTTACAAGAGCATTGATTCGAACGGTCATTATAGGGCTGTGCGGCGTCCGGCATCCAGCCGGGATTTGCCTTCGGCTCCGGGCATCGCTTATCCTTCATGACCGGCTGGTTTTGTCCCTTGAAGGCCTGAAAAGCGCCCGGCCGCACCGATCCCACCAGGAACTCCCTCGATGGACCTGAACTACACGAAGGAAGAGACCGCATTTCGCGGCGAAGTACGCGAATTCATCCGCGGCCACCTGCCCGGCGACCTGTCGAGGAAAGTCCTCGAACACAAGCGGCTGGGCAAGGAAGATTACGTGCGCTGGCAGAAAATCCTGTTCGAGAAGGGTTGGCTGGCCGCCGGCTGGCCGGTGGAATACGGGGGTACGGGCTGGTCAGCAATCCAGCGTTTCATTTTCGAGGACGAAAGCGCTGCCGCGGGTGCGCCGCGTCTCACGCCATTCGGCCTGCACATGGTCGGCCCGGTCATCATTGCCTTCGGTACCGATCATCAGAAAAAGCAGTATCTGCCGCGCATCCTGTCCAGCGAAGACTGGTGGTGCCAGGGCTACTCGGAGCCGGGTTCGGGTTCGGACCTCGCGTCGCTGAAGACGCGCGCCGAGCGCAAGGGTGACAAATATATCGTCAACGGCCAGAAGACCTGGAACACGCACGGCCAGTGGGCCGACATGTGCTTCTGCCTGGTGCGCACCTCCAGCGAGGGCAAGAAACAGGACGGCATTTCCTTTCTGCTGATCGACATGCATTCCCCTGGCATCACCGTGCGCCCGATCATCACGCTCGAAGGCGAGCACGAGGTCAATGAAATCTGGTTCGAGAACGTGGAAGTGCCGGTGCAGAACCTGGTCGGCGACGAGAACCGCGGCTGGACCTGCGCAAAATTCCTGCTGTCGCATGAGCGCACCGGCATTGCCGGCGTCGGCGCGTCGAAACGCGAGCTGCACTACCTGAAGCACATCGCGACCCAGGAACAGGAAGGCGGCAAGCCGTTGATGGAAGATCCGCTGTTCCGTGACCGCGTCGCCAAAGTCGAAATCGACCTGATGGCGCTGGAGATCACCTGCCTGCGCGTGGCGAGCGCGGATCGCGACGGCAAGGCGCCAGGCCCGGAAGCTTCCATCCTCAAGATCAAGGGAACCGAGATCCAGCAGGAACTCACGGAACTCATGATGGACGCCGTCGGCCCTTACGCGCTGCCGCATCTGCCGATGGCCTGGGGCGACCATTGGATCGGCGCGCACGTCGGCCCGGATTACGCCGCGCCCTTGGCGGCACGCTATTTCAATTACCGCAAGACGACCATCTACGGCGGGTCAAACGAAATCCAGCGCAACATCATTGCGCAGATGGTTTTAGGACTTTAAATCTACGCGCACCGCAAAGACGCAAAGGAACGCAAAGTAATGCAGACGGACACGCAATAAACGGAGCGCCGGCGTGACACCTTCTGTGGATCCTATTTACTTTTTTGGACTGGTTATCCTTCGCGTTTCTTCGCGTCTTTGCGGTGACGACTGACTGAGGTTTGAATGTATGGATTTTTCGCTTACTGAAGAACAGACGATGCTCAAGGACAGCGTAAACCGCTTCCTGGGGAAGAATTTCAGTTTCGAGCAACGTCGCAAGATGCTCGCCGATCGCCAGCCGATGAGCACGCAGCTCTGGCAGGGACTGGCGGAGCTTGGTGTGTTGGGCGTGCCGTTTTCCCCGGAAGACGGCGGCTACGGCGGCGGGGGCGTGGAAACGATGCTGGTGATGGAAGCACTCGGCTGCAACCTGACGCTCGAACCCTATCTCGCGACAGTGGTGCTGGCCGGCGGTTGCGTGGCGCGGGGCGCCGCAGACTGGCAGAAAAAAATTCTGCTGCCGAAAATCATCGACGGATCGATGATCCTGGCGTTCGCGCACAGCGAACCGAACGCGCGTTTCGATCTCGGCCATGTCGGGACGCGCGCAACGCGGGACGGAAATAATTTTGTGTTGGAAGGGGAAAAGACCCTGGTGCTGCACGGCTCGGTGGCGGACAAGTTCATCGTATCGGCCCGGACCGCCGGCGATCCGGGAGACGCTCGCGGAGTCACCCTGTTCATCGTCGAGGCCGATGAAGAGAATCTTGGCGGCCAGGAATATCCCCTGTTCGAAGGAACGCGCGCACTGGATTTGCAACTCGCCGGCGTGAAAGTGGGTCCCGAATCAGTGGTCGGCACCCTCGACCAGGCCATGCCGCTCATCGACACGGTGCTCGATCGGGCGATGGCCGCGCTGTGTGCCGAGGCGGTCGGCATCATGGATGCGCTGCACGCGACGACCGTGGACTACCTGAAGACACGGCAACAATTCGGCCAGCCGATCGGACGCTTCCAGGCCCTGCAGCATCGCGCGGTGGACATGCTCGTGCAACTCGAGCAGGCGCGCTCGATGGCTTTGCTGGCGGCTTCGAAAGTGGACTCATCGGATGTTTCGGAACGTCGTCGCGTCGTCGCCGCGGCGAAGGAAATGACGGGTCGCGCCGGGCGCTATGTCGGCCAGCAAGCGATCCAGCTGCATGGCGGCATGGGCATGACAGACGAACTGAACGTCAGTCATTATTTCAAGCGCCTGACCGCCATCGACGTGCTGTTTGGCAACGCTGCAAGCCAGCGCACGCGTTTCGCGACCATGAAGGAAAGCGGCGCCACCGCGCAGATGAAGCCGCCACGCAAATCCTGGGTCAAGATTTGATTAACACCGCAAAGGCGCAAAGAACGCAAAGGGAGCGCCATGGAGGGCATGGAAGCTCGAAAAGCGGAGAGGGTTAATAAATCCTGCCAAGGTTGATTTTCCCAGTGCATGCAAGTCATGTGTGGTGCCATGTCGAGCCGCGTAAATCACCCAGCGATTCATTCATATTGCGTTTCTTACCTTTGCGCCTCCTTTGCGTCCTTTGCGCCTTTGCGGTGAAGATTTCTTTTTGGAGATTGAAAGTTGATAACAAGGCATTGGGAAGACTTCAAGGTTGGAGAAGTGGAGCAGATCGGCGGCAAGCGCGTCGACAAGGACGAAATCATCGCCTTTGCGAAGCAATACGATCCTCAACCGTTTCACATCGACGAGGCCGCCGCGAAGCAATCGATGTACGGCGGCCTGATCGCCAGCGGTTGGCACACCTGCGCCATAGTTATGCGCATGATGTGCGACGCCTACATGCTGCAGTCGGCAAGTGTCGGATCGCCCGGCATCGACAACCTCAAATGGCTCAAGCCCGTGCGCCCGGGCGACACCATCAGCGCGCGGCGCACCACGCTGGAAACGCGCGCGTCGACGAGCAAGCCGGACATCGGTATCGTCAATAATCTCTGGGAATTATTCAATCAGGATGGAGAAATGGTGATGTCCATGCAAGGTTACGGGATGTTCCGCCGCCGCAACCCGGGGAGTCCGACGACGTGAATATGCTTTTCAAGCACAAGGTCCACGTCCTCTACCGCAAAGAAGATCTCGATCACGAAAAACTGGAAGGCAAAGTGGCCATCGTGCTCGATGTCCTGTTCGCGACGTCGACCATCATTACCGCGATGGCCAACGGCGTGACGAAAGTCATCCCCACGCTGGATGAAGCCGGGGCGAGGGCGGAAGCGCAGAAGCATCCGGCGGGCAGTTATGTCCTCGCCGGCGAGCTTTATGCCGATACGCTGCCGGGCTTCGCTTCGCCTACGCCGTTGGCGTTGCTGGAGCAGGAGATCGCCGGCCGCACGCTGATCTATTCGACGACCAACGGCACTGTCGCCCTGCGGCAATCTTCGCGGGCAGACCATGTTTACGCCGGCGCGTTGCTCAATGGCGAAGCCGTCGTCAACCGGGTGCTGGAGAAGCATCCGGGCAAGACCATCCTGATCGTGTGCTCCGGGTCGATGGGGATGGTCAATCTCGAAGATCTGTACGGCGCCGGCTATTTTGTCGACCTGCTGTCGCGGGCGCTCGACGAGAACAGCGATTTTTCCGATGCGGCGCTGGCAGCGCGCAGCCTGTACCGCAGTGAAGACGCAGCGGATTGCCTGATGCGCGCACGCGTGGGTCGCCTGATGGTCGAGCGCAACCTCATTCCAGAGGTGCAATTCGCGGCCCGGTTGAGCGTCTTCGATGCGGTGCCGGTGCTTGAAGGCGGGAGCTTGCGCCTTTGAGCGGGCGCGCCGTCCTCGCCGTCGTCGTCGCGCTGATGGTGCCGGCCTCCGCGCTGGCAGCGCTGGATTGCAGTCGCGCGAAAACCAATGCCGAAAAAATGCTCTGCTCGAATGCACGGCTTGCCGAAGCGGACGAGCGTCTGGCCTTTGCGTTCCGCAGCGCGATCCATCGCGGCGCCGATCCGAAGGAGTTGATGGAGGCCCAGCGCGTCTGGGTTCGCGATGCGCGTGACGTTTGCCATGACGTCGAGTGCATGCTCAAGGCCTACGAGGAGCGCATCTCGGACCTCGACAGCCGCTGAATCGGCGCGGCGATTGCCGAACAGGGTCGGAAGTTTTTTTAATTCATCCGCTTGCGTCGCAAAACGGCGCGTGCTGCGGATTGCGCCCAACGCGATCCGGATCGCAAAGAAATCTTGCACTGCAAAATGAAAGCTCAACGTTCATGGCAAGGACGTTGACCGCATCGGGGCGTCTGTGTTTGTATGCAGACAAGCGCCGTTTCGAGCGCGGGAATGGTCACCCGGTTCGTGGCTGCGAACGATCAGATTCAGGAAGAGACTCCCCGCCACGATCTCCGGTAACAATAGCCCTCTTGTCCGGCCGCGATACCAAGCCGGAGAATGGGGGGAGGAGGTCGCATGAAACACAATCCGCCTGCCACGGACGTGGCGGCGATCCGTCGCGCCTATGGACAGTTCCTTAGTAATGGGCGCATACCGCGCGGCGCCGTTCCCGATTTCATCGAACGATCCTGGCATCGAAGCGCCGCCTTTGGCGTCGCCAACGACAGGATTCGCGAAATCGGCCGCGCCGATGAGACCGA
>JANXVW010000048.1 GCA_025351455.1 Betaproteobacteria bacterium
TGGTGATTGGTGATTGGTGAATAGACTTTAACGCCTTAACCGGTTACTAATTACCAATCACCATTTACCAATCACCAATCACCGCTTACCAATCACCAATCACCGGCCGCGAGGATCAAGGTTGTCCGAGAAACTCCCGGACAATGTTGATCTGATCCGCGGCCATCAACATTGGCGCATGCCCGATGCCGGCGAACTCGATGAGCTTCGCTTTCGGGCCGCGGCTGGTCATTTCGCGCGCGGTTTCGCTCAGCAGCAAATCGGAATCCTTGCCGCGCACCAGCAAAGTGGGCGCGCGGACCTGGTCCCAGTACGGCCACAGCACGACGTCGGCAATCGGTGCGCTGAAAGGCGCCGCGATCGCCGGGTCGTAATTCGTTGCCCAAAGGCCGTCGTCCCTTTTCTTCGCCGTGGTCTCGGCGAGATGGCGCCATTGCGCGTCGGTCAGCGGGCCGAACGATGCCGAGACAGTGCGGATGTATTGCTCGAACGCATCGAACGAATCGTAGCTGACCGGCTTGCCCACGTAAGTGGCGATTCTTTCCAGCGAGGCTTTCGGAATGAACGGCCCCACATCGTTCATCACCAGCTTGCGGATCGGCGATTTCGGCTGCGCGGCGAGCAGCATGCCGATCAGCCCGCCCATCGACGTGCCGACCCAGTCCACCGTCTGCGCGCCGCTGCGCGCGATCAGCGCCGCCATGTCCGCGCAATAAACCGGATAGGAATATTCCTCCTTGTGCATCAACCACTCGCTTTTTCCGCGGCCGGGAATGTCCGGACAAATCACGCGGTAGTCCGAAGACAGTGCCCTGGCGAGTTCGTCGAAGTCGCGCCCGTTGCGCGTCAACCCGTGCACGCAGATCACGATGCGATCGTTAGCCGGGTCGCCCCACTCGTAGTAGGTGAGGGTGTGGAAGCCGTGGAGGGAGAGGCAGGAGAGCTGATGTTCGTTCATGAGAATGACAATTTCATCGGTCAATGTACTCCACGCTTACTCTTTGCCGTCTACACGTAACAGCGTGCAAGGGAGAAGCGTGATGAGGGCGGAGGATAATTTTGGGAAAAGCGGGCGCAGTGCTTCCATGCGATTACTTGGAGCGACCAGCACCAAAACTGCAATTGGAAGTTTGCTGAGATTCTGTTGGAACTGAAGATTTTGATCGGCAGTCACAAACACATCGAACCGATCCGCTGCATGACGAAGAAGCTCACCGTTCTTGAGACCGGACCATCCGCTCTCTCGGACGGTCACTACCCTATGGCCCGGTAATTCCTCCTTCAGTTCTTGAGGCAGCGAATCGTCAAGCAGGATGCGCATCGGGCGTCAATGCTTCCCTTGCGAGTTCCAATGCAGCAACTGCCTGTTCGCGCGACACGGACGGGAAGGATCGAAGAAAGTCTTCCAGAGAATCGCCGGCTTCCAGATAGTCGAAAAGATTCTTCACCGGGGTTCGGGTGCCACGGAACACCGGAACACCACCCTGAATATCGGGATCGCTGTGAATGACTGACTGGATCATGACGGGTGTCCTCGTGGACCTATATAAGGGAATGATACCGGAGCGGCTCGCTTGCCACCAATCTCGATAATCCGAACCCTCCCTTTTTCCAACGCGCGCAGTCAGTCCCCGTCATTCTTGAATCTTGAGAGGGTGAGTTCGCGCGCGGCTGGAGTGGTTAGTAGCTATTACCTGTTACCCGTTTCAAACACGACGCGACGTTGCCGGTGATCCAACCTCTTCTTCTCCTTCAAGGGGAAAGCCGGGATGGGGATGGGGCACCCCGTTCTCGCAGCGCCAGCCAGATTGATTCCCTCACGGCCTCGATGTCTCGCACATCATTGTGTCGCAGCTTACCCATCCCGCCCCGGCCCTGTTCGAGTGTCGCGGTTCATTGAACCCATCCCCGTCCCGGCCCTTTGAGTATCGCGGTGCATTGGACCCATCCCCATCCCGACCCTTTGAGTATCGCGGTGCATTGGACCCATCCCCATCCCGACCTTCCCCTTGAAGGGGAAGGGGACTACTGTAGAAACCAACTCTCATGGGAAGGGGACTACTGTGGAAACCAATTCTCATGGGAAGGGGACTACCGTAGAAACCAACTCTCATGGGAGGAGGGGCTAATGCAGTAACCAATTATGACGGGAGGGGGAAATATGCGAAGGCCTTGCGTCGAAGAGAAGGGAGGGCTGAAGAGTATTCCAGAAGTTCGAGCGTCCATACAAAACAAAAAGAGGGCGTGAGCCCCCTTGTTTACTTTCCAAAGATCGGCCGTTCGTTGCGCTGTCAGCCCAGCGACACACTCCTTCCCCTTCAAGGGGAAGGCCGGGATGGGGATGGGTGCATCGTCAGTCCAGGCTGGCGACGTACGCCGCCAGCGCCTTCAAATCCTCATCCGAAATCGTGCGCAGCACGGCGGTCATGTTGCCGGCGTCGTTTGTACGCCGCTTCGCCTTGAAGTCCTGCAGTTGCTTGAGCACGTATTCATAGTGCTGGCCGCCGGTCTTGGGGATTTCGTTCTGGCCGGAGAAGCCACCGAGGTGGCACATGGTGCAAATGGCGGCATCGGCGACATCCTTGCCGTGTGCGATAAGCGAAGAATCGCCCTTCGAGTTCTGGCTCGTGTGCTTTTGCGCAGCGAAATACGCGCCGAGGTCGAGCATGTCCTTCTTCGACAGGTTCGCGGCCATCGGCGACATCAGCGGGTCCTTGCGGCGGCCTTCCTTGAAATCGCGCAGTTGCAGATAAATGTAGCGCGCGGTCTGTCCCGCCAGGATCGGATTCTGCGGAATGGTCGAGTTGCCGTCCACCCCATGGCAGGCGCCGCAGATCGCTGCTTTGTCCTTGCCTGCGGCGGCGTCCTGCGCGGATGCGAGGGTGGGGAGCAGCAGTAGTATCAGTACGAGGAGTAGTTTTTTCATTTGGTCGGTGTATTTTGGGTCTGTGGATCGTGACTGTCGGAAAGGCCGTGACTGTCGTGACTATCGTGACTGTCGTGACTGCCGTAAATGCTCCAGAGGCTCTAGACCCCGACAGTCACGACAGTCACGATAGTCACGTGTTTTCCGTCACGGCCGTTGTAAAGCACTCTTTCGTTTGCCCGGCAAGAATATGCCGGGCAAACGAAAGGGCCGCCTTCAGGCGGCCCCTGCGTACAACGTTACAACGCCAAACCCGCCAAATGGTTTACGGCAGGGCAAAAACGAACACGCTGTTGCCGCGCTTGAAGTCGAGCTGGTTGTTGCCGCCCGCTGCAACCGCGATGTACTGCTTGCCGCCGATTTCGTACGACACCGGGGGCGAGTTCACGCCCGCGCCGCAGTTGAACGACCAGAGTTTCTTGCCGCTCTTCGCGTCATAGGCGTTGAAGCTGCCATTGCCTTCGCCGGTGAACACCAGGTTGCCCGCCGTCGCCAGCACGCCGCCCATCAGGGGCTGCGCAGTGTCGGCCTTCCAGGCCAGCTTGCCGGTGTCGAGATTCACTGCGGCCAGACGGCCCCATTGTTTCTCGCTGCCGATGATCTTGAACGCGCCACCGAGCCAGAGCTTGTCGCCGCCCGGATAGCCGGCTTCCTCGACGTGGTAGGTCATCGGCTGATGCAGGTTCGCTGCATAGGCCATGCGCAGTTTCGGATTCACCGCCATCGGGTTCCATTCCACGCCGCCGTTCGCACCGGGCAGCATGCGCGCACCGCTCGCCGTCGGCAGGACCCACATGTTCTCCTGCGGGATCATGGCTTGCGAAAAGCGGATCAGTTCGCCGGTGGCACGGTCATGCACGTACACATGGCCGGTCTTGCCGCCGTGGATTGCGACCTTGCGCATCTTGCCTGCCTTGTCCTTGGCTTCCGTCAGGATGACCGGGCTGACCGCGTCCAGATCCCATACGTCGTGCGCGATGTATTGCGAGTGCCACTTGTATTCGCCGGTGTCCAGGCTCACCGCAATCATCGAGTTGGTGTACAGGTTGTCGCCCGGACGGATTGCGCCGTACAGATCCGGAGACGGGTTGCCCGCGACGAAGAACACGGTGCGGGTTTCCAGATCCACTGCCGGCGTCATCCACACGCCGCCGCCCAGCGTCTGATAGAAGTCGCCGCCGTTATCCTGCAGCGTCTTCTTTTCCGCGGCGATGTCGCGCAGCATGTTGCGGCCGGTTGCGTCATGCGTGGCCCACACGCCTTCGTGGCCCTTTTCCGGGATGGTGTAGAAAGTCCACAGCAGATTGCCGGTCTTCGCATCGAAGGCCTTCACGAAACCGCGAACGCCATACTCGCCGCCGTTGGTGCCGATGAGCACCTTGCCGTCGACAACGGTCGGCGCCATTGTTTCGGAGTAACCCTTCTCAGGATCGGCGATCTCGGTTTCCCAGGCCACCTTGCCGGTCTTCGCATCGAGTGCGACCAGCTTCGCATCCAGGGTGCCCATGTACAGCAGGCCGCCGGCTGCCGCCACGCCGCGGTTGTTCGGGCCGCAGCAGTAAACGGTGATCGGACCCATGTTGTGCTTGTAGTGCCAGAACTCCTTGCCGGTCTTCGCGTCGATGGCGTAAACGTGGTTGTACGAAGTGGTGAGGAACATCACGCCGTCGATGATCAGCGGCGCTGTTTCCATCGATTCGACGAGCGCGGTCTGGAACACGAACGCGGGCTTGAGCTTGGCCACGTTCTTGGTGTTGATCTGCGTGCCCGGAAAGAATCGCGTCTGGTTGTAGCCACCGTTGACGTGCAGCCAATTGGCCTTGTCGCCGTGTGCCTTGTTGAGACGACTCTGCGTGACTGCGCCAAGCTTCGAAGACATCGGGCTCGCCATGGTGGTGGCGCCGCCTTCGATCTCCGCAGCCAGGGCACAGTTGAAACTGCCGGCAGCGAACAGGGCTGCTGCCAACACTTTCAATTGAGCGTGTTTCATAAGTACCTCCCGTTTTGCGTTGTAGTTTAAAGTCGACGCTTTCGCCGCCGCGCTTTCACGCGGCCTGCAGCGATTGCGGACCGTGCGACTATAAGGAACAATCGCGGCCCGTACAAGGGTCAAATCCTTGTTCCAATTTCGCCAATTTCCTCATCGGCTGCCATGTCACGAATCTCCGGTTTTTCCCTCGTAGCGGCGCTCCTTTTTGCTGGTTCCGATCTGCTGTTTTCAGCATGGAATCAAGGGTTGGTTATGCAGCCCCGTGCATATGCGCAAACGACTCCCGACCTGACTTTGAACGCCCAATTGCTTGTGGCGGCGCGAAACGACGATGTCGTAACGGTGCGGCGCGTACTGGAGAAAGGCGCCGCGCCAAACTCGCGCAATCGCGGTGGCGACACCGCGCTCATGATATTCACGCGCAAGGGCAGGGCCGACATGGTCGAGCTGCTCATTGCCAAAGGCGCCGACGTCAATCTGCAGAACCTCGAACAGGAATCGCCGCTCGTCACCGCGGCATTCAAAGGTCATGCTCCCGTCGTCCGCATCCTGCTCGATCACGGCGCCGACCTGGACGCGCGCGACCGCGTGCTGCGCACCGCGATGGTCTATGCCGCGGAAGGCGGCCATACCGACATCGTGAGGATGCTTCTCGATGCGGGCGTGGATGTGAACAAACCTTATCACCACGACCTCACCGCACTGATGTGGGCGGCGGGAGCTGGAAAAACCGAAACAGTGAAGCTACTGGTCGAACGCGGCGCCGACATCTCGCGCAAAGACGATCGCGGCAAGACGGCGGAGGAGATCGCGCGGGATGCGAAGCATGCGGAAACGGCGGTGCTGCTTGCGCAGCCGTGACTGTCGTGACTGTCGTGACTATCGTGAATGCGTGAATGCGTGAATAGTCGTATATCTTAGTGGCCTAGGGCTTTACGATAGTCACGTAGTCACGACAGTCACGTAGTCACGACCATCACGGCTTCACCGTGAGGTACGCCGTTCCCATCACCGATCCTATGAGAACGGCCAGGTGCATCCACGCCCAGAATTTGTAGCGCCATTCGAGCCGGGCCGCGTTGATGTTGGAAATCAGGAACAGCCGGCCATCGCGAGGCTGGTGGAGCATGTGGGTGCCGGGTTGGGCGCGGATTTCGTCGTGGGTCTTGCGCACGTCGCGGCGGGCCTGCGCGCGCGCCAGCATCCACTCCTTCTCGCCTATCTGTCCGTTCCTGTCGAGATCGAAGCGGGCAAGCAACGCGGGCTTGTCGCGCTTCCATGTGGCGAGTAACTCACCGACATCGCGCTCGAGGTCCAGGTGCGCCAGCTCCCCGCCGATGGTGGAGAACTCGCCGATCGCATAGACCTGGTCGTGGGGCAGGATCAGCGACTCGCGGCAACGCCAGTCGCTGCCCTTCGTCAAGGTTTCAGTGTCGCGCGGCAGGATTTCCGCATTCTCCGGATCGATCAGGCAAGTCCCGCTGCCGTCATCGAGCAGGAAGCTATCGTCGCTGCGCCCGCTTTCGATCTGGTGCCACTTGCCGTCCCGCTCGCGCTGTTCGATGGTGTATTGGTACCACACGCAAGGCAGCAGCGAATACCTGCTGCGCAGCGCACCCCCCGGATGCGCCACCGCCCGCCCGATCAGTTCCACATACCCCTGCGCCGCCGAGGCGATCTTCGATGTCGGCGTCCCGACAATCACGAGCAGCCGCCTCAGGCTCAGCATCCACGCGATGAAAGCAACGACGGCGATGATCGGCGGAACGAGAAGGAAAACTTTCGGGTCTTTCGCGTGCGCGAATATAAGCGGGACAGCGACGTAAATGCCGAGGATGGCGGGGTGGGCAAGACGTTCGCGCTGGCTACGAAACATGAAAGCAGTGACGGCGTGCCAATCGTGACGGGTAAAAGCGAATCGCTCGTGCTACAGCCGTTTCGACGTCACGACCGTAACGCGGTCACGAAAATAGCTCTTTCACATCCACATCCTTTTTCTCGTTCTCGCTGAAGCGCAGCAGCTCGAACGATTCGAAGCGGAAGAGATTGGCGACAAGGAGTTCGGGAAATTGCTCGATGGCGACGTTGTTGATGTTCACGGAATCGTTGTAGAACTCGCGGCGATCGGCGATCGCGTTCTCCAAACCGGAGATGCGGGTGATCAGGTGCTGGAAGGTTTCGATCGCTTTGAGTTCCGGATAGGCTTCGACCGTCGCGTAGATTCCACCGAGCCCGGCGCGCAAGGCGCTTTCGGCCTGGCCGAGGGCCGGGATGTTCTGCTGTACGCGCGCCTCTTGCACGCGCACGCGCGCGTCCGTCACGCGTTGCAGGGTTTCCTGCTCGAACTGCTTGTACTGCTTGCAGGTCTCCACCAGTTTCGGTAACTCGTCGTGCCGCTGTTTGAGCAGCACGTCGATGTTTGCCCACGCCTTCGATACCGCATGCTTCAGGTTGACCAGGTTGTTGTAGATCATTACCGCCCAGATGATGGCGACGGCGATGATGGCGAGAACGACGATCGAAACGATGCCCATGAACTCCCCCCCGAGAATTTGCCGCGCGACTGGTGCGTGCGGTGCGTACGATAGCAAAATTCCGTGACGACGTGACGAGGAGTGCAGGGTCAGCCGCCCCTTTATCTAACGAGGGCTGGGGGTGGGGAAGGGTTTTTGCGCCCCTGCAATGCCAGCCAGATCGATTACTCCACGGCCTCGATGTCTTGCATCACCTCGTTATTCCAGAACCGCAATACCTTGAAGCCGGCGTCGGTCAGCGCCCTGGTCCGGAGGGCATCCTCCTGCTGTTGTTCGGCATGTTGTCCGCCGTCCACTTCAACCGCGAGCTTCGCCTCCAGGCATACGAAATCGATGACATAGTTCTCGAAGGGATGCTGCCTGCGAAACTTGAAGTCACCAAACTGCCTTTGCCGCAGACATTGCCAGAGACGGTGCTCCGCTTCAGTGGGATTCTTGCGCAGGCGGCGCTGCAGCTTTGGCTTGAGAATTCTCTCGCTTGTCTGGCCTTTCATATTACGGCCTCCTTTCATCCATCAATACGCCGAGACCCATCCCCATCCCGGTACTTCGAGTGTCGCGGGGCGTTGGACCCATCCCCATCCCGGCCTTTGCGTATCGCGGTGCATTTGACCCATCCCCATCCCGGCCTTCCCCTTGAAGGGGAAGGGGGCTAGTGTAAAAACCAACTCCTATGGGAAGGGGAAAAATGTAGAAGTGGCCTTGCCCCTGTATTCCGTATCCCTTAACCAGTGTGTCATGCGGCGTTCTTCAACTGTTCCGCGAGCCAGTTTTTCTCGAACTGCATCGGACTGATGTAGCCGAGCGTCGAGTGAAGTCGTCTGTGATTGTAAAACGTCAGCCAGTCAATCACTTCATCCATTGCCTGGCGTCGGG
>JANXVW010000056.1 GCA_025351455.1 Betaproteobacteria bacterium
GTCGTCTCCACCTTCGCTTTTTTGGCCAGTTCATTGGCTTCGATGTACTGATTGAGCGTGCGCGTCATCGCTGCGCGCAGCGCGGTCAGATGCGTGCCGCCGTCGCGCTGCGGAATATTGTTGGTAAAGCACAGAACGGATTCCTGATAGGAATCGTTCCATTGCATGGCGACTTCGACGCCGATGCCTTCATGATCGTAGACGGCGTGAAAGATGTTCGAATGCAATACAGTCTTCGACCGGTTGATGTACTCGACGAAACCCTTGACGCCTCCGGAGAAGGCGAACACTTCTTCCTTGCCCGAACGCTGATCCTGCAATTCGATGCGAACCCCGTTATTCAGGAACGAAAGTTCGCGCAGGCGCTTGGCCAGGATTTCGTAGTGAAACTCGATGTTGCCGAAAACTTCGGGACTGGGATGAAAATGGATTTCCGTACCGCGCCGCTCGGTTGCGCCGGCCATGGCCAGCGGCGCAACCGGGTCGCCGTTGCGAAACTCCATCGAATGTACCTGTCCGTCGCGTCGTATCGTCAGCTTCAACGAATCCGAAAGTGCGTTGACGACCGAGACACCGACCCCATGCAGGCCGCCGGAAATCTTGTAGCTGTTGCTGTCGAATTTCCCGCCGGCGTGCAGCACCGTCATGACGATCTCGGCTGTCGAACGGGCGGTTTCATCCTCCGGGTGGATGCCGGTGGGGATGCCCCGCCCGTTGTCCACGACGCTCACGGAATTGTCAGAATGGATGACGACTTTGATTTCGTTGCAGTGTCCGGCCAGCGCCTCATCGATCGAGTTATCGAGAACTTCGAACACCATGTGATGCAAGCCCGTGCCGTCGCTCGTATCGCCGATGTACATGCCGGGGCGTTTGCGTACCGCTTCCAGTCCCTTGAGAACCTTGATGCTGTCGGAGTTGTATTCGGATGAAGGAGACATTTATGTTTATCGGTTAGGGTCAGATGCGCATCGGCATCACGACGTACTTGAAATCCTTGTTGCCCGGTACCGAGATCAACATGCTGCTGTTGGCGTCGCCAACGGCACAATCGACTTCTTCCGTATCGAGATTATTCAGGACATCGAGCAGATAGACGATATTGAAGCCGATATCCAGCGCTTCGCCGGCGTAGTCCACGACCAGTTCTTCTTCCGCCTCTTCCTGCTCGGCATTGCTGCAAATGATGCGCAGGGTATTCGCCGCCAGTACCCAGCGTACACCGCGGAATTTCTCGTTCGATAATATCGAGGCGCGTTGCAAAGCCTGCTGCAATATGACCCGGCCGACGGCGAAATGCTTCTTGTAATTGGTCGGGATGACGCGGGTGTAATCCGGGAATTTTCCGTCGACAACTTTCGAGACGATATCAATCCCGGCGAAGATAAAACGGACCTGGTTCGGCAACAACTGAATTTCCACTTCGTCGTCCACATCTCCCAGGAGCTTCGCCAGTTCAAGTATCGCTTTTCGCGGAATGATGACTTCGGATTTTTCGACTTCGCTGGCAAGCACGGTCGACGCATAAGCCAGCCGATGGCCATCCGTCGCCACCATGATCAGCTGTTTGCCGTCCGCAACGAGCAGCAGTCCGTTGAGGTAGTAACGGATATCCTGCTGTGCCATGCCGTATTGAACCAGTGACAGCAAGTCGCGGAAAACCTTTTGCGGCAGCTTTACGCTCGCGGTGGCGGATCCGCCTTCGGCCAACCGGGGAAAATCCTGTGCCGGCAGGGTCTGCAGATTGAATTTGCTTTTGCCCGCCTTGACCTGCAACTTTCCTTCCTGGGCATCCAGGGTTATCTCGGTATTCTCCGGTAGCGCGCGGAGGATGTCCTGCAGCTTGCGCGCCGATACCGTTACCGCGTGATCAGCACCGGCTCTGTCGAGCTTTGCCGACGTCGCAATCTGGATCTCGAGGTCGGTCGCGACCAGATTCAGGTCCGTTCCGCGAGTTTCCAGCATGACGTTGGACAGAATAGGCAACGTGTGCCGGCGTTCCACGATTCCCGAGACCGCCTGAAGCGGTCTCAGTAATACGTCCTTGTCTATATCCAAGATTTTCATTCTCTAAACCTTGATAAGAATAATAAAGGTGGCCAAGTCTGTTAGGTGATCGATAAACATTAAAAACTTCAATTGGATAGCTGATTGTATAAAGCAAGTAGTCGCTGTGGATGAATTGTGGATGAATTGTGCTTTTGTAAATTTGTCGGAGTTGTCAACAATTCATCCCGGGCTTATCAACCGCGCAATGTTTGCAGCAAGGCGACAAAATCTCTCGATATTTCCGGATTGCAGGCGCGAAGGTCGACAATCTTCCGGCAAGCATGCAGTACTGTCGTGTGGTCTCTTCCGCCAAACGCGTCGCCAATGTCTGGAAGGCTCAATTGCGTAAGCTCCTTGGCCAGCGCCATGGCCATCTGCCTGGGACGGGCGACGCTTCGTGATCTTTTTTTCGAATACATGTCCGAAACCTTGATCTTGTAGTAATCCGCGACGATACGCTGGATATTGTCGACTGAGACCTGCCGCACTTGCACGGCCAGGAGGTCTTTGAGCGCCTCTCGTGCGAGATCCAGCGATACCTTGGCATTGGCGAATCGCGCATAGGCAAGGACGCGTTTCAGGCCGCCTTCGAGCTCACGCACATTCGACTGGATGTGGTTGGCTATGAAGAAAGCGACATCTTCAGCGAGATTGATCCGGTCGGCTTCGGCTTTTTTCAGCAGGATCGCGACTCTCATCTCCAGTTCCGGGGGTTCGATGGCCACCGTCAGTCCCCAGCCAAAACGCGAGATCAAACGGTCCTCGATGCCGGCGATCTCTTTCGGGTAGGTGTCGCAGGTAATGATGACCTGTTTGTGGGCCTCGATCAGCGCATTGAATGCGTAAAAAAACTCCTCTTGAGTGCGGTTTTTCCCGTTGAAGAACTGGATATCGTCGATCAGAAGCAGATCGAGCGAGTGATAGTATTTTTTGAAGCCATCAAAAGCCTTGTGTTGGTAGGCGCGCACGACGTCAGATACATACTGTTACGCGTGGATGTAGCGGACGTTGGCTGAAGGATTGAATTCGAGCAGCATGTTGCCGATGGCCTGGATCAGATGGGTCTTGCCCAGGCCGACGCCGCCGTATACGAACAGGGGGTTGTAGGCGACGCCGGGGTGTTCCGCTACCTGAAGGGCAGCAGCACGCGCGAGCTGGTTGGCTTTTCCGGTTACAAATGAATCAAAAGTAAATGACGGATTGAGCCGTGTCTGATCCCTGATCTTGGGTTTTGCCGGGGGAGCCTCGCTCATCGGCGTTGGGCCGCGCAGGGCCTCGACCGGCGCAACAACGGATTTTTCGCTGAGGCTGAGTACTACGTCGACAGGCTTGCGCAGGAATTCGGCGCAAAGCCGTTCAATATCTGAAAGAAACTTGTCTTTAACCCATTCCAGGACGAACCCATTGGGCGCGGATACCACGATATTATCCCCATCGAGGCGAGCGTGAAGCGGCTGAATCCAGGTTTTATATTGTTGGGCTGGAAGGGCTTTTTCGAAATGGAGAAGACAATGATTCCAGAAGCTATCCATCGGCGCAGAGTTATGATTTTGAAGCGGGATGCGGCCGTGGAGGGCCCACTAAACAGAGCCATCGAGTTTACCAGCAAGGTCTCAAGTTATCCACAGGCTCGAAAACTCTTCGCCGAGGTTGACAAGCCTATGCTAAAACCCGTGTAATACCGCGCTTTTTCCGCCAGTCACTGGAGTAGAGAACTATGAAACGTACCTACCAACCCTCGAAGACCCGTCGCGCACGTACGCACGGTTTCCTTGAGCGCATGAAGACTCGCGGCGGAAGGGCTGTGATCAATGCTCGCCGGGCCAAAGGACGGGCACGTCTGGCGGTCTGAGTCCGGCGCGCTTCCGGCTGCCTCGCAAAGCGAGGCTGAACGGCAAAGCGCAGTTCACCGGTTCATTCGCGGCCAGACGGCAAGGAAAGTTCTTTGCCGTTTTGGTCAGAAACAAGCAACCGGGTGAACAAGCCCGTCTGGGAATAGTGGTTGGCAGGCATACAGCGCCGCGCTCGGTTACCCGTTCCCTGATGAAGCGTGCAGTGCGAGAACTATTCCGTCAGTTGCGTGATCAGCTTGGCCCAGTCGATGTCGTCGTGAGAGTCCGCCAGCCTGCAGGGAAACCGGAGCTACCCGCGGCCCGTCATGAACTGGAAAGGCTTCTGCGAGAAACTTGCTGATGCGGGCAACACTCCTAGTTTTCATCCGGCTTTACCAGCTCCTTCTGAGTCCCTGGATCGGCAATAGCTGCCGTTTCTACCCGACTTGCTCGGAGTATGCAAAGACCGCTGTTGGAAAGTATGGCGCAGCACATGGGGGATGGCTGTCCACGAAACGAATCCTCCGGTGCCATCCGTGGCATCCAGGTGGAGCCGATCCGGTACCTTGATATAAAGACTTCAATGGACAGTATGCGTTTATTTGCGGCGATGGTATTCGCCGTTTCCGTGTTCCTTATGTTCGATGCCTGGAACAAGGAGCATGGCCCGCAACCCCCTGCGGCCGATCAGGCGGCACAGCGATCCGACGCGGCGATGCCGTCGCCAACGTTGCCGCCAGGTGTGGCAGCGCCCGCTGGTCAGGCAAGTGCAACGGCCCCGACAGCGCTGCCGGCCACGGCAAACCTCCCTCCGATAGGCGTACGAACGGACGTTTTGATCGCGGAGATCGATCCTGTCGGCGGAACGCTGCGCAGGCTCGAATTCACCGAACACAGGGACAAACTCGACAAATCGAAGAATTTCGTCCTGTTCCAAAAAGATTCTGCGCATACCTATGTCGCACAGAGCGGCCTCATTGGCGACGAGCTACCAAATCACACGACCGTATACAACTCGGCGGCGACGAGCTACGAATTGCGCGATGGTACGGACGATCTGGTCGTTACCTTGACGGCAACCGGCACAAAAGCTGTTGGCGTTACGAAGAAGCTGGTTTTCCATCGCGCCAGTTACCTCATCGACGAGGTTTATCAGATCTCAAACCGTGGTTCGACGGAGATCAAGCCCTTCGCGTATTTCCAGTTGGTGCGTGATGGCACGCCGGCGGCCGGGGATTCCAAAATGGTCCCGACCTATACCGGTGCGGCCGTTTATACGGACCAGACCAAATTCAAGAAGGTGGCTTTTTCGGACATCGACAAGAGTAAGGCGGATTATCCGAAACATGCGACCGATGGCTGGATAGCCATTCTTCAGCATTACTTTGTTGCTGCGTTGCTGCCCACGGGAGAGGTGGCCCGGGAGTTCTATACGCGCACCTTGGGTAGCGGACTGTATACCGCCGGCGTAATCGTGCCGGCCGGAAACATAGCACCGGGTGCGAGCGCGACGGTAGACATGCGGCTTTATGCCGGCCCCCAGGAGCAGGACAAACTCGCCAAGCTTTCGCCTGGCCTGAACCTCACGGTGGACTATGGCTGGCTGACCATCATCGCCACGCCTTTATTCTGGGTGCTGTCGGCGATCCAGAAGTGGACCAACAACTGGGGCGTCTCGATCATATTGCTCACGGTCATCATCAAGCTGATCTTTTTCCCGTTGTCGGCGGCGAGCTACCGGTCCATGGCGAAAATGCGCGTGATGGCGCCGAAGATGCAGAAACTGAAGGAACAGTACGGCGATGATCGCCAGCGCCTGCACCAGGCGATGATCGAGATGTATAAAACCGAGAAGATCAATCCGCTCGGAGGGTGTCTTCCGATCGTGGTACAGATCCCGGTCTTCATTGCGCTCTACTGGGTATTGCTCGCAAGCGTCGAGTTGCGCAATGCACCGTTCATCTGGTGGATAAAGGATTTGTCCGCCCAGGATCCTTATTACATCCTGCCGGTGTTGATGGGCGCTACGATGATCATACAAACCTACCTGAATCCGACACCGCCGGATCCGGTGCAGGCGAAGGTCATGAAAATCATGCCGGTGGCATTCAGCGTGTTCTTTTTCTTCTTTCCCGCCGGGCTGGTGCTTTACTGGCTGGTCAACAACATCCTCTCCATTGCGCAGCAGTGGCAGATCACGCGCATGATCGAGCGGTCGAAATCCGCTCATGCGGTACGCTGACACAATTGCTGCAATAGCCACGCCGCCGGGGCGTGCCGGCATCGGCGTCGTGCGCATCTCCGGCCCCGCGGTTCGCAGTATTTCCGCAGCGGTTCTGGGCCGATCCTTGCAATCGCGGGTCGCAACACTGTGTGATTTTCTCGAAGCGGATTGCGCAATCCTGGATCGCGGAATTGCGATTTTCTACGCGGCACCACAATCCTATACCGGCGAAGACGTGCTCGAGTTGCAGGGTCACGGCGGTCTCGCGGTGCTGCAGCTGGTACTGAGAAGGTGTCTTGATCTTGGCGCGCGTCCTGCGCAGCCGGGCGAATTCACGCAACGCGCATTCCTGAACGACAAGCTCGATCTCGCTCAGGCGGAGAGTGTGGCCGATTTGATCGACGCGAGTTCAGAAGCGGCCGCGCGAGGCGCGATGCGTTCGCTTACGGGCGAGTTTTCGGGACGCGTAGGACAACTCAACGATGCGCTCATCGAACTGCGCAGCTTGGTCGAGGCGACACTGGATTTTCCCGAGGAGGAGATCGATTTTCTTGAACGCAGCGGCGCAATGGAGAAACTCGCTCGCTTGCGGGAGGGTGTGGCAACTTTGCTGGCTGTCGCGGAACAGGGCAGGATTTTGCGCGATGGCGCCAAGGTCGTTTTGATCGGCCAGCCAAACGTCGGCAAGTCGAGTTTGCTGAATCGGCTCGCTGAAGAAGAGGTTGCGATCGTTACGGAAATTCCCGGCACGACGCGAGATCCCTTGCGTCATGAACTGGCAATTGAAGGCGTGCCCCTGCACGTCGTCGACACAGCGGGCCTCAGGCTTGCAACCGATGCCGTGGAAAAAATCGGCATCCAACGTGCATGGCGTGAAATCCAGCATGCGGACCTGGCGTTGCTGATAATGGATGCCACAGTAGGCCTTACCGGGGCAGATCTCCAAATCCTGGCGGAATTACCGGAGAATCTAAAAAGAGTATTGATTTTCAATAAGATAGATATTCTGGAACGCGTGCCGAAGGCCACCCAGGCCGGGAATGGCACTGAAATTTGGTTATCTGCAAAGACGGGCCAGGGATTCGACTTATTGCGTACGGCCCTATTGCGCAGCATTGGCTGGCAATCAACGCAGGAAGGAGTGTTCGTTGCTAGAGAGCGCCATCTGCAGGCGCTGCGCGAAGCAAGTGATTCCTTATCTCAAGCCAGTGAAGTCGGTTCGCTGGAGTTGATCGCCGAAGAACTGCGTTTGGCGCAGCAGGCATTCGCGAACATAACGGGCAAGTTCAGCGCTGACGATTTGCTCGGCGAGATCTTTTCGCGTTTCTGTATCGGCAAATAGCGAATGACGGAAGTCGCGGTCCTCTGCGGGTTTGCCTTCTTTGCCGGGCTGGTCGATGCGGTGGCGGGCGGCGGGGGCCTGATCCAGGTTCCCGCCTTGTTTGCGGTTTTTCCCTCTATGCCACCGGCCATCCTGCTCGGAACAAACAAGTTTTCGGCAATAACCGGCACCACGATCGCGACGTTGCGCTATAGCGTGTCCGTGCCCATTCAATGGCGCAGTGTGCTCCCCGCAGCGGGGGTGGCTGGCGTGGGTGCGCTAGCCGGAGCCAAAACGGTCACCCTGATTGATCCCACGATGCTGCGTCCCGTCTTATTGCTCATGCTGGGCGGCATGGCGATTTATACGCTGGCGCGGCCGAAGTTTGGCGAGCGCGCCGGTGCAGCGGCGCCTTTGCGACAGGATGGGAGCGCGTTTTACGGAGTGACCGCCGTTTTCGGGTTCTACGATGGCTTTTTTGGGCCTGGTGCCGGCAGCGTCTTGATGTTTCTCCTTGTGCGTTTGTTCGGTCATGACTTCCTGAGTGCTGCGGCGACCACCAAAGTCCTGAATCTCGTCACGAATTTTGGCGCCCTGATACTGTTCATGATGACTGGGAATGTGCTCTACGCGGTTGCCTTGCCGATGGCAGCATTCAATGTCGCCGGCGGTTTCCTGGGCGCTCATTTCGCGGTTCGTCGCGGCAGCCAATTTATTCGAACAGTGTTCCTCATCGTCGTTGTGGCATTGATCGCCAAGATCTTCTTCGATTTGCTGAATTCGCTTTAGCCCGGGATGTTTCACGTGAAACAGTGCACGTAGGTTCCACGTGAAACATTGGAAATCACCGCTTTCCGGTATGATTCGCCCTCCCGGAAATTAAGCCATGCAAAACTCCAATTCATTCGATGTAATCGTGGTGGGCGGTGGGCACGCCGGTACCGAAGCAGCCTTGGCTTCCGCACGGGCGGGATGCCGTACGTTGCTACTCACCCATAACGTCGAAACTCTTGGGCAAATGTCCTGCAATCCGTCTATTGGAGGGATTGGAAAAGGGCATTTGGTCAAGGAAATAGATGCGCTCGGCGGTGCAATGGCAGCAGCTACCGATGAGGCAGGGATTCAATTTCGTATCCTCAATTCAAGCAAAGGCCCCGCAGTGCGTGCAACCCGCGCGCAGGCGGATCGGGTGCTATATCGGCAGGCGATTCGCCGTCGCCTGGAAAATCACCCAAATCTGACTATTTTTCAACAAGCTGTAGATGACATTACGCTTGAGAATAATCGCGTAGCGGGCGTCGTGACGGAACTTGGGATCCATTTTCTGGCTCCCGCCGTGGTTTTAACGACAGGGACCTTTCTCGCCGGATTGGTCCATGTGGGGCTGAAGAATTATCAGGCGGGACGCGCGGGAGATCCTCCGGCGATGCGGTTGGCTCAACGATTGCGCGCACTCGATCTTCCGGTAGGCCGTCTGAAGACCGGCACGCCTCCCAGAATCGACGGCCGCACGATCGACTACTCCGTCATGACCGAGCAGCCGGGCGATGATCCGGTACCGGTTTTCTCGTTTATGGGCTCGGTTGCGCAACATCCCAGGCAATTACCCTGCTGGATTACACACACCAACGGGAATACGCACGAAATCATCCGCGGCGGACTGGATCGGTCGCCGATGTTTACCGGCGTCATAGAGGGCATTGGTCCGCGCTACTGTCCGTCCATCGAGGACAAGATCACGCGTTTTGCAGACAAGGCATCGCATCAGATTTTTCTCGAGCCCGAGGGATTGACGACACACGAGGTCTATCCCAACGGAATCTCGACGAGTTTGCCGTTCGATATTCAGGTCGAATTGGTGCATTCGATCAAAGGCCTGGAAAACGCCCATCTGACGCGGCCCGGCTACGCGATCGAATACGATTATTTCGATCCACGCGGCCTGAAGTCCTCCCTTGAAACCAAGCCGATCGGTGGCCTATTTTTCGCCGGCCAGATCAATGGGACGACCGGCTATGAAGAAGCCGCGGCACAAGGTCTTCTTGCCGGACTGAACGCTGCATTGCAGGTGCAGGAGAAGGAACCCTGGTGCCCACGCCGGGATGAAGCCTACCTCGGCGTACTGGTGGATGATTTGATCACCCGCGGCGTGACCGAGCCCTATCGTATGTTCACCAGTCGTGCGGAATATCGGTTGAGCTTGCGTGAAGACAACGCTGACATGCGCCTCACAGAGATCGGCAGGCGTATGGGGCTGGTCGACGATGAACGCTGGCAGGCTTTCGAGGGCAAGCGCGAAGCAGTCGGCCTGGAGCGCGAACGTTTGAAAACGACCTGGATGAACACGAAACTTCTGTCGGAAGAAGATATGCAGACCCGCTTTGGCCAGAAGCTGGAACGCGACTACACATTCGAAGAATTGCTGCGGCGTCCTGGGCTGCACTATCGGGACCTGACGTCACTCCCCGGTGCGGGTCCTTGTCTGTCGGATGACAAGGCGTCCGAGCAAGTCGAGATCCAGATCAAATATCAGGGCTACATCGAACGCCAGCACGACGAAGTAAGCCGGCAGGAGCAGTTCGAAACGACGCGTTTGCCGGCGGAACTCGACTATCGCTCGGTTCGTGGCCTGTCGATCGAAGTGCAGCAAAAACTCAACAAGCAGCGACCGGAAACGCTCGGCCAGGCGGCACGGATGTCGGGGATAACGCCGGCCGCGATCTCCCTACTGCTGGTGCACCTGAAACGCGGATTTGGTGCCACAGTGATCGATGATCGTATTGCACCCTCCCATCAGGCGGGAAGCAGCCATTGAATCAGGTCGCGTCTTTGCTCCGGCAGGGTGTCGCCGGAATGGGACTGGTGTTGCCCGCAGCGGCAATGGACCAGCTCGTGAGCTACCTGGAACTGCTCGCCAAATGGAATCGGGTATACAACCTCACGGCGATTCGGGACGAAACCAGGCTCGTCAGCCATCATGTGCTCGACAGTCTCGCAGTCGTTGGTCATTTGCCTGACGGAAACATCGTAGATATCGGCAGCGGCGCCGGCCTTCCCGGCATTCCCATCGCAATATCGTGCCCCGGCCGGGCCGTGACCCTGCTCGATTCGAACAACAAGAAGAGTGCGTTCCTGAAACAGGCCGTAGCAGAGCTCGGACTATCGAGTACCCGAGTCGTAACCGATCGGGCTGAAGCTTATCGGCCGACCGAATTATTCAAGATCGTTATTACCCGCGCTTTCTCGGACCTCGCCGATTTTGCGAAACTGGCGGGCCATCTGTGTGCAGCAGAAGGGGTCATGATCGCGATGAAGGGTTTGTATCCAGACGACGAAATGGCGCACGTCGCCGCATCATGGCAAGTGAGCAAGACCGTGCGCCTGGAAATACCGCAACTCGAAGCCGTTCGCCATCTGATTTTCCTGCGCCCCTCATCCGTTACAATCCCGAATTGACTCGCATGCCACGTGTGTTAGCAATCACAAATCAAAAAGGCGGAGTCGGCAAGACGACGACGAGCATCAACCTCGCCGCCAGCCTGGTAACAGCCGGTCGGCGGGTACTGCTGGTGGATCTGGACCCGCAAGGCAATGCAACGATGGGCAGCGGGATCGATAAACGCGGGCTCAAATCCACCATCTACCAGGTGCTTCTGGGCGAAGCGTCAATCTCCTCCGTGCGAATTCGCAGCCAGAGCGGGGGCTTCGATGTGATTCCGGCCAATCGCGAACTTGCCGGCGCCGAAGTCGAGATGGTGGACCTCGCGGCACGTGAGACGCGACTAAAAACGGCCCTCGACGAGATCCGGGAACAATACGACTTCGTGCTCATCGATTGCCCGCCGGCGCTGAACTTGCTGACGGTTAACGGGCTATGCGCCGCCAACGCCGTGATGATTCCCATGCAATGCGAGTATTACGCGCTGGAGGGACTGAGCGACCTCGTTCAGACCATCAAGAAAGTCCGCGTCAATCTGAATCCCGGCCTGGAAATCGAAGGGTTGCTGCGCACCATGTTCGACCCGCGCAACAACTTGTCGAACGAGGTATCCACGCAACTGATCGAGCATTTCGGCGACAAGGTTTTCCGCACGTTGATTCCGCGCAATGTGCGGCTGGCCGAGGCCCCAAGTTTCGGCAGGCCGGTGTTGTTTCACGACAAGGAATCGCGCGGCGCACTCGCCTATCTGGCCCTCGCCGGGGAAATGATTAGACGCGACGATCTTCAGGGCGCGCCCGATCTTGCCAGCGCGCCCGTATAATCGCGCAATTCTTTACGGGAAGTCGCTATGTCCGGCAAAAAGCCTTCTTTAGGTCGAGGACTGGCTGAACTCAGTCCGCTGCTCAAACAGCGCGCCGGTGTGCCGGAGGGTGAGAAGGCGCAGGTGCTCGTGGGCGATCGCCTGGCCTCGCTGCCCGTGGATTTATTGCAGCGGGGCAAGTATCAGCCGCGTGCCGACATGCGCACCGAGTCGCTGGGGGAGTTGGCCGATTCGATCAAATCCCGCGGATTGGTGCAGCCGATTTTGGTGCGTCCCTTGCCGAGGCCCAATCCGACCGAATCGCAGCGCTACGAAATCATCGCCGGCGAGCGCCGCTGGCGGGCTGCGCAGATGGCCGGACTGTCGGAAATCCCGGCGGTCATTCGCGATGTCCCGGATGAAGACGCCGTCGCCATGGCGCTCATCGAGAACATTCAGCGCGAGGACCTCAATCC
>JANXVW010000080.1 GCA_025351455.1 Betaproteobacteria bacterium
CATGGGTCAAAACTCCTATTTCGTGAGGGTCGCGGCCATGGTCTGCAGCCTGCCACGCACTGAAGCATCCCAGACTTTGTCACCCACCTCGACCTTGATGCCCCCGATCAGATCGGGGTCCACGGTCACGGTGGCGTTGATCTTGCGTTTGAAACGCGAGGACAGCAGGTTCACGACCTGGCTGCGCTGCGCCTCTTCCATGGGAAAAGCCGAGCTGATCTTCGCGTCCAGCTTACCTTCGTCTTCCAGCTTGAGGTGTTCGAACAATTCGCGGATTTCGGCAAGCACAGACAACCGGCGGTTATTCACCAGCAACTGAATCAGGTTGCACGCCACGGCGTCGATGCGTTCGCCGCAAATAGCCAACAACAGCTTTTCGATGTCGGCCGACGTGACCTTGGGATTGGCCATGGCGGCTTGCATTTGTGGATCCTGATAAACCGACACGATCAGATTCAAAGCGTCAGACCATGCCGGCAGGGCGTTAGCCTGCTTGGCAAGGCGGAATACCGCTTCTGCGTACGGACGGGCAATGGTAGCGAGTTCGGCCATCGGTTTATCTGAACTCGGCTTCCAGGCCGGACAACAGTTGCGCGTGCGCCTTCGCGTCGATCTCGCGCTTGAGGATCTTTTCCGCACCCGTCACGGCCAGCACGGATACCTGCGCGCGCAATGCTTCCTTGGCGCGGAATACTTCCTGTTCGATCTCGGCCTTGGCACCGGCCACGATGCGCTCGGCTTCGGACTTGGCGGCATTCTTGGCTTCTTCCACCACCGCCGCGCCGCGCTTTTCCGCTTGCGAAATAATTTCACCTGCCTGAGCCCGGGCGCGCTGCAACTCTTCACCTGCGCGCTTGGCGGCCAGTTCCAGATCTTGTTTGCCGCGCTCGGCTGCAGCCAGGCCTTCCGCGATCTGCTTTTGTCGCTGCTCGATGGCCCTCATCAGCGGAGGCCATACGAACTTCACCGTGAACCAGATGAAGATCGCGAAAGCGACCGCCTGGGAAATCATGGTCAAACCGATATTCACGGCTGTCTCCTAACCTGTAGTTGCCGGAATCCTGGCTTACTTAATGACAGCAAGCAGCGGATTGCCGAAAGCGAACAGCATTGCGAGACCGACGCCGATGATGAAAGACGCGTCGATCAAGCCGAGCAGCAGGAATACCTTGGCCTGCAAAGCCGGGATCATTTCGGGCTGGCGGGCCGCACCTTCCAGAAAACGGCTGCACATGATGCCCACGCCGATACACGCGCCCGCAGCACCCAGGCCGATCATCAGACCGATGCCCACGCCGGTGTAAGCCTGGATGAGTGCCAGAAATTGCATTTTTTCCATTTGGGTATTCCTTCCTTCTCTTCAATAAAAGTGGATGACGAAATCAGTGGCTTTCATGCGCCATCGATAGATAGACTACGGTCAGCATCATGAAAATGAATGCCTGCAGTACAACGATCAGGATGTGGAAGATCGCCCACCCGGCGCCGAGAATCGCGCCGAAGATGGCGCCGACTATCCCGGTAGCCGCCCACAGGCCCAGCAGCAGAAAAATGATTTCCCCGGCGTACATGTTGCCGTAGAGCCGCAATGAGTGCGACAGGGGTTTGGAAATGTATTCGACGAGGTTGAACAGGAAATTCGCCGGCCAGAGCAACACATGATTGCCGAAGGGCGTGCCGAACAGTTCATGGATCCAGCCGCCCCATCCCTTGACCGCGATGCTGAAATAAATCATCAGCAGCCAGACTGACAGCGCGAGCGCGAAAGTCGTATTGATATCGGCGGTCGGTACACCGCGCCAATGTTCGAGGTGAAACACGTGCTCATAGATCCAGGCCATGATATCCACGGGAAGAAAGTCCATGGCATTCATCATCAGGACCCACACGAATACGGTCAGCGCCGCAGGGGCAATAAACTTATGGCGGTCGCCGTGGAAAATCCCCTTGACCTGTTCGTCCACGAATTCCACGGCGAGCTCGACGAAAGCCTGGCGCTTGCCGGGAACGCCGGCGGTCGCGCCGCGCACCACCCACCAGAGGAGGACGAGGCTGACCAGGCCCAGCAGCACCGACATGACCAGCGTGTCGACGTGCACCACCCAGAAATCGCCTTGGCCCACCGACGACGTCATGTTCGTCAGGTGGTGCGAAATATATTCAGTCGGGGTCAGTTCGTTTTCGGCAGCCATCACGTTATGCACTTGCTCTATTCACGTACGAAAAACGCCATCGAGAACACCAGGATCGAAACAATGAACGACCCGATGAAAACAATGAGCACCACATCCTTATATAACGCCAGTACCAGCCAGAGCAGAATCACGGCAAGGCCGATCTTGGTCGCCTCGGCCCGCAACGCTGCGATTATCGTTCCATCGGCGGATTGCATGCCGCTCGACTGCATGACCATCGCGAAAGCCAACCCGGCAACCACGCTTACCGATCCCCCGAGGGCCGCTGAAGCCGCCCCGTGGGTTCCGGCCAGCAAACCGGCAATAACTGCCATCAGCACAGTCACCATCACCTGCCAAACCATTACCGTACGCACCGGCTTGCTCTGGATACGCAGCATAGGGGCTAGGCAAATGCGAAGGAGCAAACTTTTCGATTGTAATTGTTTTGACGTTTTAGCGTCAACGGCCCGGGAGAAATCATATTCAGAATGCCCGGTTCAGCCGCGCAATTTTTGCAGCACGTTTTCCAATTGGTCGAGGCTTGCATAGTCGATCGTAAGCTTGCCCTTTCCCCCCTTCGCCGTTTTGATCGTGACCGCCGTTGCGAGGATTTCAGACAGTTCTTCCTCGAGCGCCTGCAGGTCGCGATCTTTTCTGGGCTGCTTGCGCGGCGTCTTGCGGGACGTAACCTCGGCTTGGCCGATGAGCTGCTCGGCTTCCCGCACTGACAGATTGCGCGTGATGATCTGGTGGGCCAGTTCGGCCTGGCGCGACCCGCTTATTGCCAGGAGCGCTCGGGCATGGCCCATTTCGATCTTTCCCTGCATCAACAGGTCTTGCACCGCCTTCGACAGATTGAGCAGGCGCAAGAGGTTCGTGACGGCACTTCGCGAGCGCCCTACCGCCTGCGCCGCGACTTCGTGCGTCATCTCAAATTCGTCCACCAGCCGCTGAATCCCTGTCGCCTCCTCAAGCGGGTTCAGGTCTTCGCGCTGGATATTCTCGATGAGCGCCATCGCCAGCGCCGCCTTGTCCGCAACGGTACGGATGACGACAGGCACCTGCGTCAAGCCGGCCAGCTGCGAAGCACGCCAGCGGCGCTCGCCCGCGATGATTTCGAATTTACCGTTCTCGACCGGGCGCACCAGGATCGGCTGAATCAGGCCCTGGGCTTTGATCGAATCGGCCAGTTCGGCGATCGATTGCGGATCCATGCGGGTGCGGGGTTGAAAGCGGCCTGGCTTCAACAATCCGACGGGCAGTTCGGTCAGCGCGTCGTCTGCTCGTTCTTCGCTTCCGGATAGCAATGCGTCCAGTCCGCGACCCAGTCCCTTTAGTTTTGCCATTTGCATTCTTTCTATGCCTTGCCGAGCATTTCGCCCGCAAGCGCGAGATAGGCCAGTGCGCCCTTCGACTGGCGGTCAAAATTAAGCACGGGAAGTCCGTGGCTTGGGGCTTCAGCCAGGCGGATGTTTCTTGGTATGACGGTACGGTAGACCTTGTCGCCGAAATGCTGCTGCAACTGCTCCGACACTTGTTGCGCGAGCATGTTGCGCGGGTCATAC
>JANXVW010000135.1 GCA_025351455.1 Betaproteobacteria bacterium
CACGTTTGAGCCCCGGTACAGCGTGACTGACAAGCTGCCGACGAAGATGTGTCTTCCGTGGAGCAAAATTTGCCGAATACGATGCGGCGGAATGCGTGTCACCTGCATACCGTATTTAATGGTGGCATATGTCAATAGCGCGACGCCCGCGGTCGCGTAACATCCACCAATGATCAGCGGAGCGAAAAAGAAATCCTGCGGATGAACAATGAGGATTCGAATAAGGAGTAGGCAGGCGATTCGGGACGCGACAATAACGATGGAGGGAATCACGTTTCTTTCGATGCCCTGAAAGAACCAAGTGCACTGCAGTATGTAACTGAGCGGGAACAACATCCAGCCGGAAAGCAGGATAAAGGTCGTCCTATCGATGAACTGGTAAGTCATCAAGAGCGCGACGATGCAGACGGAAAGAATCAGCAATCGCACAATGAGAATGTCAGCAAAAACGGCGGAAACCTTAGCGATGTCGGTGCGCGGATCCAAACCAGCTATGCTGGCGACGCCTTCGACGTCAAAACTGTATACAACGAGCGCGAGTACGATCATCGCGATGGATTCAGTAACTACGACTCTCGAGAAGTGCTCCGCGCCGACTACACCGAGAATCAGCGGGTAAGCAATAATTGGCAGGAGGCCGTTCGCAAGCTGAATGAACGCGAGGGCTACGAGATTCGCCATGCTCTTCCGAAACGTCGGTACCGGAACTGCTTCCGGCGTCTCCGAAGGGGGAAGGGCTGTCATCTGGCGGCTGCCGCCGCCGCAAAGGTGGCGTGAGCGACTCCCACCGAACTGTGCCGACCCGTGCTATCTTGTTGCCGTTTCGCCGGAACGCTCGCCACAACCCTCTTGGTCACGTCTCGCTGCGACGCGAGAGGAATCGGGGCGTCGCATCGTCGAGCGTCTGGAAGAAAGCCTGAGCCGCGTGGCTCGACGAAGCGCGACCCTCACTCGCGGCGATCACCACGAGGGCCGCAAATACTCCGAGAATTGCTCCCATTGCCGCTTTCAGTGCTGCTTGACGCGACTCGCCGATTGCCGCGAGGACAGGTGCCTCGAGCACCGTGATAACCGGTGTGTCGCGCACTTCGCGGATCCGCGCTTCCTCGTGGCTCTGTAGAAGTGAGGTGTAGGCCTGCTGTCTAAGCGTGATTTCCCGTTGCAGCCGGTCCCTCTCAAACGTGAGCTCGGGCGAACCGACAATGCGGTTTCGCTGCAAGAATGCTTGCATTCGATCTTCGGCAATCCGAAGAGCATGCTCCGCCTCCCGTGCCTGACCTTCAACGAACTGTCGTTCCGCCGTGGCTTGGGATTGCCGAGTTTTCGTGTTGAACCGGCTCACACCATCGATAAGCCGTTGTGTCAAGGCGAGCGACACACTTGGCCACTTGGTGCTAAGGGTCAACTGCACAGCGCCCAGCTTTTTCACTTCCGTCGCCGAAACGATCGCCCTTAAAGCGCGCACTGTCTTTTCGACTCGTCGGGCTGGCGCAGCGTCCCGGACTTCGAAAAGGTCCATGACGGCAACACGCTGGTTCCCCTTCTCAGCCACGACCAGGGTATCCACTGCGATCGGCTCAAGGAGGCCTCTGGAGCTAAGCAATTCAACGTAAATCGCGGCGGGCCACGCACTGCCGCCATTCGCCACGCGAATTCCGAACTGACTGGCCGCTAGCGCAAGGCCGGATGCACCACTTTGGTCGTTCGCCATCTGCGGTACGAAGGTAGCCGTCGAGGCGTATTTTCGAGTCCCCAGCATGCCCACGATTAGACCGACGGCGGCCCCTATAAGCACCATTGCGGCGATCGTTCGCCTTTTCCGAAGGAGTACGTTTGCGATGGCAACAAGCGAAATCTCGTCGTCGGTGCTTGCTTCCGATGTTACCTCGCGCATGGCATCATGTTTAGTCTCGGGGTCCTCGGCATCCGTGAGGTGGAGTTCGCAAGGCTACGCAAGAAGTGGGCAAAAAGCAACCTCCGTGGAGGCTGCGAATCTTACGGTTAGGGATCCTCAGGCGAACACGCTGATTGACTCAATCATCACTGCCATGCGACGATTAGATTTGAGGAGCGAATTCAATGGGGAATTCTGGACTTCGGGTCGGAGCGCGGCACGCATTTCGCCATTTTCGATCGCAACACAATCATAATTGGGTGTCGGGCAATCCGACCGTTGAGGGACGCCCCACCAACTCTGGTGAGGAGAAGGCCTCAAACCCGTCAGGCTCACCTGGAAGGACCCAGATGAAGATTGGCTACGTCTGCACGAACTACAACAACTCATCGTTCACACGCTCAGCAATCGCGTCTCTCGTTGCAGGTAGTAGACCAAACGACGTGCGCATTGTCGTAGTCGACAACAAGTCGAGTCAGGAAGACGTGAGCATGCTCAAAGAAATCGGACGCGAATATCCGGATGTTGAGCTGTTGCTCCACCCAGAGAACGTGGGTTATTTTCGAGGCCTAAATCTTGGAATCGCTCATCTTCGCTCCCGGCATG
>JANXVW010000179.1 GCA_025351455.1 Betaproteobacteria bacterium
GATACCCTGGCGAAGCCCGGAGTACCCTGTTAGAGGTCGGCGCGAAAGCGACGGGTGAGGGAAGGCAATGTCGTCGAATCGACCTGTCCCTCATCCCCGACCCTTCTAACAAGGGTACTCCGGGCTTCGCCAGGGTATCCCGGGGGGAGAAGGGGGCTGACGAGTCGGCCGTAGGGCCGACCCTCACCGGCTTGAGCCGTAAGTTGAAGCCCTCGCCTTTAGGCGAGGGTAGTTCACTTGGACGGCAGCCATCACGCACGGCATCGGCCGAGTCCGACAAAGATCATGCGGTCGAATATTCGCCTTGAAAAGCCGACGGCCGCGAGGTTAACATGGCGGCAGTCCGCAGGTACAAACACAAGAATACAAACAAGAACGGTCGCGGGAATTGACTTCGGGAGCCCTGACAAGATGCCACGTCGCAACGACTACGACGTAACCGACCAGGTCAACACGACTGAGCCGGCCTCGGTTAACGACGAAGTCAATCGCATTTTCTGCGAGCTCTATCCTGACGCGTCCACGCACGTACTTAATCGCGGCTTCCGGGACTTGACGCGCCTGCAAAGGGGCGATTACCCCGGCTATCACGCCTGCGATACCAGTTACCACAATCTGCAGCATTCGCTGGATGTTACTCTGGCAATGGCGCGCCTGATGGACGGTTACGAACGCACCCGGAACCGCAGCGCCGAGCTCGGCGCCCGGCTGTTTCGTTTCGGCATCGTCACCGCCCTGTTTCACGACATCGGCTATCTGCGCAAAGTAAACGATACGAGGCACAAGAACGGCGCGGAATACACGCTCAAGCACGTGACGCGCGGTGCCAAGTTCCTCGAGAACTACATGAACCGCATCGGCATGGCCGAACTCGCGCCGATCGCATCCCAGCTCATCCATTTCACGGGATATGAAAAGCCGATTGCGAAGATCGACGTGCCGAATCTGTCGTTCCGGCTGCTGGGCAACATGCTCGGCACGGCAGACATCATTGCGCAGATGGCTGATCGCTGTTACCTGGAAAAATGCCGCGATCGCCTGTACCCGGAATTTGTCGAAGGCGGGCTGGCCGCGCGCGACGAGTCCGATCGACGCAGCAGCGTGATGTTCAGGAGCGTGGGCGACCTGATGGTGAAGACCCCGCACTTCTACAAGACGGCGACGGTGCGCCTGAACGACCAACTCGGCAGCGCGCACGGGTACGCGGGTAAACACTTCGGCGGACAGAACCTTTACTTCGACGAAATCGAAAAAAACATGCAGTACGCCAGCGCCGTCGCCGAGCAGGGCGACTTGACGTTGTTGCGCCGCGAGCCACCCGCTCCGGGCGAAGAAGATCTCCAGATTTTCTAGTTCTTCCTGCGCACGTCCAGCATGATTTTGCCGACGTGTTCGCTCGATTCCATGAGAGCGTGCGCCGCCGCCGCTTCATCCAGCGCAAACGTTTTGTAGATTACCGGTCGGATCTTGCCCGCCTCGATCAGCGGCCATATTTTTTCCCGCAATGCCTGCGCGATGGTTGCTTTGAACTCCACCGGCCGCGGGCGCAAAGTCGAACCCGTGATTGTCAGGCGCCGGCGCAGGATGTCGCTCAAGTCCAGTGAAGTCTTTGTGCCCCCCAGGAATGCAATCAGCGAGAGCCTGCCGTCATCGGCCAGGCATGCCAGTTCACGCGGCACATAATCCCCGCCGACCATGTCCAGAATCACGTCAACGCCACGGCCTCCAGTCGCTGCCTTGACCACCGCAACGAAATCTTCGTCGCGGTAATTGATGGCGCGTGTCGCGCCCAGTTGTTCGCAGGCCGCGCATTTTGCCGCCGTCCCGGCAGTCGCGTAAACCCTGTGACCGAGCGCGCGCGCCATCTGGATCGCGGTGACGCCGATGCCGCTCGATCCACCCTGCACGAGCAGCGTCTCATCGTTCTTCAGGCCGCCGCGGTCGAACACATTGACCCAGACGGTAAAGAAGGTTTCCGGCAGGCTCGCAGCTTGTTCAAGCGTGAGGCCCTTGGGAATGCGCAGGCATTGCGCGGCTGGCGCGTTCACATACTCGGCGTACCCGCCCCCGGTCACCAGCGCGCAGACTTGATCGCCGACTTTCCATTCCTTCACCTGCGGCCCGAGTTTAACGATGACGCCCGAGACCTCGAGCCCGGGGATGTCGGAGGCGCCCGGCGGCGGCGCATAGCCGCCTTTGCGTTGCAACACGTCGGGTCGGTTCACGCCGGCGAATGCGACCTCGATCAATACTTCGCGTGCCGCGGGCGCGGGTACGGGACGCTGGCCCGGTCGCAGCACTTCCGGCCCGCCTGGGGTGGTGATTTCGATTGCACGCATCTGGGAAGGTATGCTCATGGTGGCGGGGCTGAAGGATGAGATCGCTGTTTATATCATTTTTGCGCGCGAGCCTTTCCTCGTTTGCGTCTGGCGGGGCGTTGCGGCATCATTCCGCGCTCTTTTGACAAAAATAAATCAGCAGGAGGATTCCATGGAATATCGCAAGCTCGGCAACAGCGGCCTGAAGGTTTCGCCGTTGTGCCTCGGCACCATGATGTTCGGCGATCGTACCGATGAGAAGGAAGCCGGACGCATCGTTTCCGCCGCTTTCGACGCCGGCGTCAATTTCCTCGACACCGCGGACCAGTACGCAAAAGGCGAGTCGGAGCGCATTACCGGCAAGCTGATCGCGGCCAACCGCGATCACTGGGTGCTTGCAACCAAGGTCGGCAACGCCATCGGGCCCGGCCCGAACCAGGCGGGTCTCGGACGCAAATGGATGATGCAGGCGATCGACGCCAGCCTCACGCGGCTCGGCAGCGACTATGTCGACATCTATTACCTGCATCGCGATTTCGACGATGCTGCCCTCGAAGAAACCGTCGCTGCCATGGGCGACATCATCCGCTCCGGTAAGGCGCGCTATTTCGGATTGTCCAACTTCCGCGGCTGGCGCATCGCCGAGATCATCCGGCTGTGCCGCGCCATGAATGTTCCGCAGCCGATCGTCTGCCAGCCTTACTACAACGCAATGAACCGCCAGCCCGAAGTCGAAATCCTGCCCGCGTGCCGCTACTACGGCATCGGCGTTGTGCCTTACAGCCCGCTCGCGCGCGGCGTGCTGACCGGAAAATACAAACCGAACGAGGCACCGCCTGAAGGCACGCGTGCCGGGCGCGCCGATAAGCGCATGATGGAAACCGAATTCCGCAAGGAATCGCTGGCGATCGCGCAGAAGATCCGCGCCTTTGCCGAAAAGAAGGGAACCAGCGCCGGCCATTTCGCGGTGAAGTGGGTACTCAATAATGCCATCGTCACCAGCGTCATAGGCGGACCGCGCACCCTCGAGCAGTGGCAGGACTATGTGAAGGCGCTCGAGTTCAAGTTCGAAGCCAAAGGCGAGGCTCTGGTCGATTCCCTCGTGTCCGTCGGCCATCCCTCGACCCCGGGCTACAACGATCCGCAATACCCGCTGACCGGCCGCGTGCCGCTCGTCGGTTAAGGCGACCATGGACAAGCCCCCTGTCGCGGTCGTTACCGGCGGCTCGCGCGGGATCGGTCGCGCAATCGTCGAGACGCTGGTGGCACGCGGATACCGCGTCGTGTTCACCTACGCCAGCCGGGAAAACGACGCGTCTGCCGTCGAGGCCACCGTAGCGGCGGCGGGCGGCGAGGCGAAAAAACTGCGCGCAGACGTGGCGGATGCAAAATCCGCGAAAGCCGTGGTCAAGTGCGCGCTGGATGCATTCGGGCGCATCGACGTGCTGGTCAACAACGCCGGCACGCATCTGCCGGACGTCTCCATTGCCGATACGTCGCCGGAGGAATTCGATCGGGTCCTGCGCGTGAACCTGTACGGAACGTTTCACATGGTCCAGGCCGTGCTGCCGCACATGCAGGCCCGCAAGAGCGGCAATATCGTCAATCTGTCGTCCAACATTACCAGCCGCTTTGCCGCGAAGAATTGCGCCTACACCGTATCGAAAGTCGGCGTCGAGGCGCTGACCCGCATCCTGTCGAAGGAAGAGGGCCGCAACGGCATCCGCGTGAATGCGATCGCACCGGGTCCGATCCGCACCGACATGCTGGAAGAAACTTTCGTCAAGATCGGTTCCGAACGTGCGGATGCGTTCATCAAATCGGTGCCGCTCGGGCGCAGGGGCGAGCCGAGCGAAATCGCGGAAGTGGTGGCCTTCCTGGTGTCCGATGCCGCGAGTTACATGACCGGGCAGATCGTTTTCGTCAACGGCGGCGGACCGGGTAGCTAGTTATTTCGTGCCGCTGATCCGCGAACACTTCAGGCATCGTGCGCTACCGGCGCGAGTTCGAGGACCTCGAGCAACCGGGGGGGGATTCCTCAACGCAAAGGACGCAAAGGACGCAAAGGCACGCGAAGGAAACCAAAAATGGTCGCTGAAATAATTCGGCCATTGCAAAGATATCCATCCGCTACCGGACATCGTGAAGTGGGCACCTTCGGACAACCCCCAGTTTCATTTCCAGACTGTCCTGCATTCCTTTGCGCACCTTCGCGTCTTTTGCGATGATATTTTTCCTATGCCAGAATTTTCTCTAGTGCGGCGCGCATGTCGGGAGGGACTGCGATTGAGCGGCGGGAAGTGCGATCCACGTACACGTGCACGAAGTGACCCTGCGCCGAGGCGGCACTATCTTCGTTCCTGAACAAGCCGATTTCATAGCGTACGCTGCTGTTGCCCAGTTTCGCGACGCGCAGTCCGGCATGCACGATGTCTGGAAACGTGATCGGTGAAAAATACTGGCACTGCGTTTCCACCACCAGCCCGATCACCGTACTCTTCTCGATATTCAGCGCACCCTGTTCGACAAGATACTGGTTCACCACGGTGTCGAAGTAGCTGTAGTAGACGACATTGTTGACGTGGCCATAGACGTCGTTGTCCGCCCATCGCGTGGGGATGGCCCGGAAGTGCCGGTAGGCGTTGCGTGATTCCGCTGTCGTTCTTGTCATGGTTACCTCGTGGTCAGTGCGTTCCGGTCTGGTCATCGGCATCGGCCAACCTGCGCATGTGCTGCCAGTTCACGGCCAGCAATCCCGCCGCGACCACCACGGACATGCCGAACAGGGTCATGGGCTCGGGGAAATCGCCGAACACCAGGTATGCGAGCAGCGTCGACCAGATCAATTGGGAATAGACGAATGGCGCCAGTGTCGAAGGCGACGTGTGCTCCATCGCGCGGATCAGCAACAGGTGCCCGAACCCACCGAGCAATCCAATGCAGACCACGAATCCCGCCTGGCTCAGCGTCGGCGTGATCCAGTGGAAGGGCACCGCAAAGCTGGTGATCGCCCCGCCGACAATGGCGGTGTAGAACAGCGACGTGTAGGGATGGTCGCGGCCGGCGACCTTGCGCGTGACGATCTGGTACACGCTGAACAGGATGGCGGTCGCGAGCGGAAACACGGCGGGCAGCGAGAGCACGCCGCCGCCCGGGCGCATGATGATCAGCACGCCGGTAAAGCCGATGATGACGGCGAACCACTGCCGGCGCGTCACCTTGTCGCCGAGCATCGGCCCCGACAACAGCGCGGTGAGAACCGGTCCGACGAAAGTGATGGCCGCCGCCTCCGCCAGCGGCAGATAACGCAACGCGAAGTAGAAGAAGGTCGTGCTGCCGACCAGCAGCACTCCGCGCAGGATCTGCTTCCACGGATGGGCAGTGGAAATCAGGCGCATGCCCATGCGTGGCCCAAGCCACGCCAGCATGACCACGACGTGCACCACGTAGCGGGCCCACATCAGCGCTGACATCGGGTACGACTTGAGCATGTACTTGGCAAGCGTGTCCATTGCCGAGAACATGAACACCGCGGCCATGATCAGGCCGATGCCGCGCAGCGCGCGCTTGTGGTTCTGGGTGTCGGCGCTGGTCATTGGGAAAGCCGTGAATGTCGTGAATATCGTGAATGTCGTAAAGGCCGCAAAGGCCGTGAATGTCGTGAATGCCGTAAAAGCGGTGAACCCCATAGCGGGGGCGTAGCTGTCTTGATTGCGACATTCACGACATTCACGGTATTCACGGATTCACGGCCTTTACCGGCCCTTCTGCAACACCGACCGGCCAGCAAAGCTGGCCTTTCCGTCTAGCGCCTCTTCGATGCGGATTGCCTCGTTCCACTTGGCCATGCGCTCCGAGCGCGCAAAAGAGCCCACTTTGATTTGCCCCGCATCCCAGCCTGCAGCAAGATGCACGATCGTGACATCTTCGGTCTCGCCCGAGCGCGCCGAGACGATGGTTCCCCACCCGGCGCGCTTGCCCGCATCCAACGCCGCCTTGGTTTCAGTCACGGTGCCGGCCTGGTTGGGTTTGATCAGCACGGCGTTGCAGGCGCCGGAAGCGGCTGCGTCCCTCACGCGCGCGGCATTCGTTACCAGGAAATCGTCGCCGATGATCTGCACGTTCTTGCCCGCGGCCGCGGTGAATTTTTTCATGCCTTCGGCGTCGTCTTCGGCGAGTGGATCCTCGATGGAGACGATCGGGTAGCGCTCCAGCCATCCGAGCAGCATCTCGCACAGGCCGTCGCTGTCCAGCTCGCGGCTGTCCAGGCCGAGCCGGTAGCGGCCCGCACGGCCGAATTCCGAGGCGGCGATGTCGAGCGAGATGCCGACGTCTTCGCCGGGACGATAGCCGGCGCGCTCGATGGCGCGCATTAACATGGTGAGCGCATCTTCGTTGGAATCGAATGCCGGCCAGAAACCGCCTTCATCCGCAACCCCCTGCAGCTTGCCTGCCTCTTTCATCAATTCGCCGGCGGCGCGATAGATTTCGGCGGTCATCGCGGCGGCCTCGTTGAACGATTGCGCGTCCAGAGCCATGACCATGAAATCCTGAATGTCGACGCGCCGGCCCGCGTGCGCACCACCGCCGAAAATCTGGATCTCCGGCAGCGGTATGCGGATGTTTTTGCCCTGCGCGAGGTAGGCATACAACGGCATGCGATGCGCGCCGGCGACTGCTTGCAGCACCGCCATCGAAGTCGCGATCATGGCGTTGCCGCCGAGACGCGATTTATTCGGCGTGCCGTCGCACGCAATAAGTTCGTCGTCGATCTCCGCCTGTCGCGACGCGTTGCGACCCAACAACGCGCGCGAGATTTCGGTATTGACGTTCGCCACCGCTTTCGCCACACCGAGGCCGCCAAACGCGGGTCCGCCGTCGCGCAAGTCGACCGCTTCGTTCGAGCCCCGCGATGCGCCGGCCGGCGCAATGGCCCGGCCGATCGCACCGCCCGCGACATGCACTTCCACTTCGACCGTGGGTCGTCCCCTGGAATCCCATACGCGGCGGCCGTGGATTTTGGTAATGGTGGTGTCGGTCATGTGACGTTTGCTTGCCTTGTGGTCATTGTTGCTTTGCTAGCTCGCCTTGCCAGGCCGCGCGCACGCCCCCGAGGCTATTAACCGGAGCCAGCAGCAGCGCACGCGCGACACGGCGTACTGCATTGCGCTGTGTGTCGGTGGTGATGTATTCCACCGGCGACTTTCCGTCAATGCGCCCGAGAAACAGCCCGGGCAGCAAATGTGCCGTGCGCTCTTCGATGTCGTCGCGGGCCTTCCAGGTGACGCCCGCCAGATAGTTCGTGGCCAGCGTATCGAAGCTCTCGAGGTAACGCGTTTGCCACTGCGGCCGCCACATGCACTTGAGCAGCAGGTGATTCAGGCAGAACGCGAGGTCGAACGCCGGATCGCCGTACCAGGCGCATTCGGCATCGAGAAACACCGGGCCGTTGGGACCCGCCAGGATATTTTTCGGGCTGACGTCGCCATGCACCAGCGCCTTCTTTGTCGCGCCGGTCACGCGCACCAGACTTTCCAGCCGCGCAGCGCAATCCGGATGCTTCTTAGCCGTGGCGCACAGATAGGGCTCGAGCCTGATCGGAAGGAAAATGTGGTCCGTGGGAAATTTGTCGGCAATGTCGAGCCGGCCCGCCGTGCGGCTGTGGATCGCTGCAATGCGCTTGCCCACATCGCGCGCGGTATCGAGGGAGATTTCGCCGTCGCGTAGCTGGTTCTTCCATACGGGATAGCGCGCCCCGTCAAGGAATTCCATGGCGAACATGCCGGTCTCTCGGTCTTCGCCGAGCACCTTCGGCACGGCTTGCGCGTCGATACCCGCCGCGGTGCGCATCCACTCGATTTCGTACTGGTTGCGCTCGATCGGGGCATGCCAATCCGCCTGGACTTTGAGCTTGGGCAATGCGCGCTTGATGCAGATCGGCCCGCTCTCGAGATCCACGCGCACGATGTCCGAGGAGACACCGCCGGTAAGCGGGGCAATGGCGGGCGATTCGCCGGGCTGAAGCAACCCCATGCGTCCGAGCGCAGTGAGGAAGGGATCGTTGCTCATTGTTATGTTGAAGGACACCGCACCCGGCCAATGCCGCGATATTGGCGCATCACGTGGTGCGGAAAGCGAGACAGGAACTTTATCACAGGTGCTGCGGGCCGCTTCTCTCGTCTCGGCGTGCCTTGAGTGAGGCACGCAAGACGCAAACCGCGGCGCGCATCCTGGTGTCTGGCAATGGCGGCGACGATACAAGGCACGAGGCGCCTGCGCGGACATTTTCCTCGATGCCGGCTGACCCGTCGTTGGGCAGCATCGAAGCGATTCTCAAATCAGATTGACAAGCGACTGATTCAATTAGTATTGTGTTCCCCTTACCCGAGCGCATCGGGCAGGTCGTCGGCGGGGAGGCCATGGCCAAGATCGCGGTGTTCAATCAGAAGGGCGGAGTCGGCAAGACCACGACTTCGCTAAACCTCACCGCGGCGCTCGCCCGGCGAGGTTATAACCCGTTGTCGATCGACCTCGATCCGCAGGCCCACCTCTCTTATATATGCGGCAGTACAGTCGGCAACGCCGATGATTCGATGTTCGGTTTTTATGAAAGTACCAAGCCGCTGACGCAGTTGATCCGACCCGCGGTCGGCGGCTGGCTGGTCATCCCGGCGCACGTCGAGTTGTCGAAAGTCGATACGCAGTTCGGCAAGGGACCGAACATCCTCAACCGGCTCAACATCGGCATCGTCAAGGAAAACCTCAACACCGGCCGGCCGATCGTGCTCGACTGCTGCCCGATGCTCGGCGTGCTCAGTTTGAGTGCGATCTTTGCGTCGGACCGCGTGCTGATCCCGGTCTCCGCCGACTACCTTGCGGTGCATAGCGTGCACCAGGTGGAAAAGACGCTGAAGGCATTGGAACATGTGCTGAAAAAACGCGTGCCGCGGCGTTATGTGATGACGCGCTTCGACGGCCGTCGCAGGATGTCGCACCAGATCTACGATGAACTCAAGGCGCGGCTGGGTGACGAGGTCTGCGAGACCCGCATCACGGAGAACGTCAGCGTTGCGGAAAGCCCCGCGTCAAAGAAGGATGTGTTCGCGCATTCGCCAGACAGCCGCGGCGCAAAGGACTACGAGGCGTTGCTGGAAGAACTGATCGGTGTCGGCTTCATCGAGCGGCGCGAACCCGACGTCATCACCGAATCCCCGGTTACGGCTTTTCTTCATCCGGCTGTCGCGATATCAGCGAGATGATGCCTTCCAGGTCGCTGCCTTCCTCACGGATGGGCGTTGCGATCTGCTTGCACTCGATGATCTCGCAGTGCAGGTACATCTGCGTGATCTTGCGTTCCGCTTCCACCCGATCCCGGGCGTGAACAACGAGGTTGTCCACCGGCAGGCCGCTGCGCGTACGGATCCTGAATCCGAACTTGAGCATGTGCTGCAGCGGGGCGGGAGCGGGCGCTGACATGGGTTAGCCCGGCTGAACTTTCAGGTCCAGCCGGTAGCGCTGGAAATTGGTCACGTAATGAAGTGCGTTGTCGAGCAGTCGCGCCACTTCCTCGTCAGTGAGCTGGCGTATCACTTTTCCTGGCGAGCCCACCACCAGCGAGCGGTCCGGAATCTCCTTGCCTTCGGTGATCAGCGCATGCGCGCCGATCAGGCAATGCTTGCCAATCTTGACGTGATTCAGGATGGTCGACTTGATGCCGATCAGGCTGCCCTCGCCGATGGTGCAGCCGTGCAGCATGACCTGGTGGCCGACGGTCACGTTCTTGCCGATGGTCAGCCGCACGCCCACGTCGGTATGCAGCACGCTGCCGTCCTGCACGTTCGAGCCCTCGCCGATGGTGATCAGGTCGTTGTCCCCGCGCACTACGCTGTTGAACCACACGCTGGCGTTGTGCTCCAACACCACGGAACCGATGACCGTTGCGTTGTCCGCCACCCAATAATCGCCGCGGGTGATGACTTTTTTATCGCCTAGGGAATGGATCATGCTTTCTTCATTGGTCGGAGCCGATCGGGGCATAATTATAAGGGACGCTTAACGCCCGCACCGAGCCGGTGGATAATATCGCCATCCCCATTCAGGAGAACCGCCCCATGTCAGCCGTCGCCGCCGTCAAATCCGCAGGAGAAACCGACATCGTCAAGCTGCTCGGCGCCGATGCCGACAAGCTGCTAAATCATGTCTGCAAAGGCATTCCGAAGGAAACGGTGCACCTGCCGGGTCCCGATTTCGTCGAGCGCGTCTTTACCCCGTCAGACCGCACCCTGCCGGTGATCCGCAGCCTGCAGCAGATGTTCGACCATGGCCGGCTGGGCGGCACGGGTTACCTGTCCATCCTGCCAGTGGACCAGGGCATCGAGCACTCCGCTGGTGCGTCGTTTGCCAAAAACCCGGCTTATTTCGACCCCGAGAACATCGTCAAGCTCGCCATCGAGGGCGGCTGCAATGCCGTAGCCTCCACCCTGGGCGTGCTGGGTACCTGCGCGCGCAAGTACGCGCACCGGATTCCCTTCCTGCTCAAGATCAACCACAACGAATTCCTGACCCATCCCAACAAATACGACCAGATCCTGTTCGGCAGCATCAAGCAGGCGCGTGACATGGGTGCGGTCTCGGTCGGCGCCACCATTTATTTCGGCTCGCCGGAGTCCGCGCGGCAGATCGTCGAAGTCGCGAAAATGTTCGAGATGGCGCACGACGCGGGCTTGGCCACCGTGCTCTGGTGTTACCTGCGCAACCCGGCGTTCAAGTCCGACAAGGACTATCACGTCTCTGCCGACCTGACCGGCCAGGCCAACCATCTTGGCGTCACGATCCAGGCGGACATCATCAAGCAGAAGCTGCCGGAGAATAACGGCGGCTACAATTCCATCAACACCAAGGAAAATCCATACGGCAAGGTCGACAAGCGCATGTACACCGAGCTCGCGACCGATCATCCGATCGACCTCACGCGTTATCAGGTCGCCAACTGCTACCTGGGCCGCGCCGGATTGATCAACTCCGGCGGCGCATCGGGCGAGAACGATCTTGCCGACGCGGTGCGCACGGCAGTCATTAACAAACGTGCCGGCGGCATGGGACTTATCTCCGGACGCAAGGCATTCCAGCGGCCGATGAAGGAAGGGGTGGGCATCCTCAACGCGATCCAGGATGTCTATCTCTCGCGGCAGGTCACCATCGCGTAATCAAAGCTTCAAGGCACATGAAAAGGCGGCCGGTCGGCCGCCTTTTTATTTGTCCAAGCGTTTTGAAATCAGCGCAAACCGGAGCGGCGTCCGGGCGTCGATTCCCATTTTCCGAACGCGCAGCAGCGGCATCTCTTTTTCTTCGCAGGTTTTTCATTGTCTACACGCGTGCGATCGACGGGTCGCAAAACCGAAATTCCTGCCGCGTGCCGTTTTCGCTGCAATCGGGCCGGCCTACGCAATTTCGGCACCGCTCGTCGCTCGAAGACGACAAGCGAATTTCTCCTGGCACGCGCTGGATCGCCTTGCAGCGTAATTTACACACGCAATAACAGGGCTGTAAGCGCACGGCAAATATGATGCTCAGGTGTGGTGCGCAATTCGACAGGCTGGCCCACCGGTTGCAGATGTTATGCGGGTCAATAGCGTTTTGCCGATGCACCAACCAACCCCAGGGGGGAGATATGTCGCTTCTACAGTCCTTATTGATATGGCCCGATCGGGTGCTGCCGTCGCTGCTGATGTTGCTGCTGATCGCGGTACCGTTCCTTTACGCCGCGCGCGGGCCGATGCATGCGCTGATCAGAAGCGCGTCCCGGGCAGTATCGAATCCGCTGCGGCTCGGCGCGCGCTGGCTTGCCGATGCGGCCACCCGGCTGCGCAACCGTAACCGCCAAGTGCTGTTCGCACACGGCAGCCAGGAAATCAGGCAAACCATCGAGCGCGAATTCGAACGCGTCACCACGCTGGTGCAGCGCGACCTGGAAGGTTATCCGGTCCTGCAGCGCAAACTCATGGACGAGATCACCCGCATCGAGGAAGACTACAAGAAGACGGGCGAAGTGCCGCTGCCTCCGCCGGAGTGGGTGAAGGCAATCGAATCGCTGGCCAAGATCAAGGCGTCCGGAGACGGTGTGGTCGAGCGCATTCTCGTTGAAATCCGCGATGCGCTTGGCGATATCTACCAGAAAGTGGTTTCCGAGTATCGCGGCGCTTACCAGGAGCGGCACAAGATTCTGAAGGGCTTCCTGCCTTTCTGGCGATCCGTGAACCAGACGCTCGCGCAAGTGGACCGCAACATCACCGGCTTGCAGGTCAGCGCGGCAAAAATAGACGCCAACGTGCTGAAGCTGGAAAACATTGCTGCCAGGGGCAATGATGCCGCGCACGCGCTGGCGACATCGGCGTCCACGCAGTTCTTTGTCGCCGGCATGGTGATGCTGATCGCCTTTGGCGGCGCCTACGTCAACTTCAAACTGATCTCGCTGCCGATGTCGGCCATGGTCGGCGGTGGCGATTACATCACCGATACGCTGCAAGCATCCGAAGTGGCGGCGCTGGTCATCATTTTGTTCGAAACATTGATGGGTCTGTTCCTGATGGAAACGCTGCGCTTTACCAGCCTGTTTCCGTTCGGCAGCATTACCGAGAAAATGCGCCGCCGGCTCATGTGGGCCTCCCTCGTCATTCTGCTGGTGCTGGCCGGTGTTGAAGTAGCCCTCGCGGTCATGCGTGACACCATCATTTCCGCCGACGTGGCGCTCAAGCAGCAACTCGGCTCGGTTGCGGGGACGGTCCATGCCGAAGCCGGCTGGGTGACCCGCATCCCGACCTTCGGGCAGATGATCCTGGGTTTCACGCTGCCCTTTGCGCTTGCGTTCGTGGCGATCCCGCTGGAGACCTTCATCAATTCGGGACGCACCGTGCTCGGCGCCGGCCTCGAACTCGCCCTGCAGGCGCTGGCTTTCGTGCTGCGCTTCGTCTCCAGCGTCGCCAGGGAAACAGGCCGTTTCGTGATCATGCTCTACGACGTGCTGATCTTTGCGCCGCTTGCGATCGAGCGCTGGGTGGGCAGCTATCGCGAAGGCGCGATACGCCGCAACAAGCTGCGTCCCGTGCCGCCACTCAAGCGCGCGTCCGGCACCGAGGAGGCGATATGAAAGTCGCCTCCTCGCTTGCCGTACTCGGCGCCTTCCTGTTCGTGGTGGCCTGCGGACCGCAGGCCAACCACAACCAGGCGGTGTATGTGCTGATCGATACCTCCGGCACCTACGTCAAGGAACTGGACAAGGCGCAGGGCGTCGTGAATTACCTGCTGGGCACGATCAACCCCGGCGACGCGCTGGCGGTGGGCCGTGTGAAAAGCCGCAGCTTCAGCGAGAAGGAGATCGTGGCGAAGGTCACTCTGGGCAAGGACCCGCTCGCCGTCAACGCGCAGAAGCGCGCCTTCAGCGAGCAGATCGCCGCTTTCGCCAAGGCGGAACGCCAGTCGACGGGCAGCCGCTATACCGACATCACCGGCGGCATCATCCAGGCGGCGGAGTATCTGAACGAAACCCAGGCCGGGCGCAAGACGATCGTGATCTTCTCCGACATGCAGGAAGAGCTGGATTACAAAACGGTGCGCGACATTCCGATCCAACTCGACGGCATCCGCGTTGTGGCGCTGAATGTCACCAAGCTCGGCACCGACAACGTCGATCCGCGCCGTTACCTCGATCGCCTGGAGTGGTGGGAGAAGCGCGCCCGTACCGCCGGCGCGTCCGACTGGAAAGTGGTGAACGACATGGAACACCTGGACCGCATTTTCCGGAAAAAGGGTTGAGCAACGTAAACGCGCACGGAGGGCAGCGCGGCGCACAGAGGGTCGGGGCTTCCCAAGGCATCAAGTCGTAAAATGAGAACGGCGGCCGGACGGCCGCTTTTCTCTTGCCTGCGCCCTCAGCTATGCGAATCTGTTCTGCATACCGCGACGCGCGCCGGATCGCGAGCCCCCGCTCAAAATTATTTTTGCCTAAACTTATGACAGACAGGTTGTTCGGAGGTCCGTACCAGTGTCACTGGCAACGGCGAAAGCGCGCAAAAATAATCATTTCCATTTAGCGTGTTACGCCTTGTTGCGGCGCAGAGCGCGACGCCTCGCGAATTTCCAAATTATCCGAATCTATCATTTGGGAGATTTGACATTTTTTGCGAATGCCGTAGAAAGGGTAGCGTAGGTAAACCAATGGCGCGGGCACAGGCGCTTGTCAAAAAATAGAAAACCGAACATGAAGTTAAAAAAAGGAATTCTCCATTGGGTCCGCAAGCGGTGCAGTCGCTTCCGGCGGGAGGGCTGCAGCAACTATGGGGGCGGGCGCAGAACAATGTGCTTGGCCATGAAGAATTGGTATGGGTGCTGTCCGCGCTCAGCCAGTACTTCCGCATTCCGTTCGACGAAAGGCTGGTAACAGGCCAGCTTTCGCCGCCCTATGATCTCGACTCGGTCGCGCGTGCGGCGGATTTACTTGGTCTTCGCGCGGGCTGGAAGTCGCTGCCTGCCCCAAGGCTGAAGAAGCTTTCGGCGCCTTTCGTAGGCTTGCTCGCCCCGGTTTTAAGCGAGCCGCAGCAGCATGGCACCGGTGTTGACCGAGAACGTCTTGCCTCCCTGGACCCGGGAGCGCCGGTGCCGCGGCTCGCCTTTGTATTGCGCATTGAGGAAGACCGCGTGGCCTTCTTCGAGCAGGGCGCCGCCAGCCACGCCATCCTGCCGCTTGCCGAGTTCCAGGTGCGCTACGCCGGCCTGGTCCTGCAGGCCACACCGAAGACCAAACCTCTGATCGATCCGGATGCGAAATCGGCAGCCGGTACGCATTTCGGTTTCCGCTGGTTCCTGCCCGAACTGCTGAAGCACCGCAAGGTGTTCCGCGACGTGCTGCTGGCCTCGCTTGCCATCCAGCTCATGGCGCTGGCCACGCCGTTATTCACGCAGGTGGTCATCGAAAACACGCAAGGTTCATCGCGTGTTTCAGTGGAGGCTAACCTGGCTGCATCAGGTTAAGCGAAACGGTCGGAGCTACAATGTCGTCGTTCACGGCGCAAGGCTTTCCAGCGGCCGATGTAGGAGCGCGTCACGATCATCCAAGCCATCCAGGGCGTTTATCGCTCGAAGCAGATTCCCCTCGCCTGAGGGTAAGGTAAGGCAAACAAAAACGTCAGCCGCCCAGCCGCCGTTTTTTTGCATGCTTTAGAGTACAAGATCGGACGGTGCTCGTCGGTGTCGCATGTGCCGGTCGCCGTTATCTGCCCCTCGTTCCCTGTTAACTGTTCATCGTTCGCGGCTACCGGTTCCCCGTCGTGGTCTTTTGAGCAGTGGTCACACTCATGCCGGGTGCGTAGAATCCCCACAAACCTTTTTACCTAGTATCGGAAGTCAATTTGCGCACCGATTGATGTATACCGACTACCACGCAAAATATTTTGCTCACGAGTTAACTCGGCGCTTCCCTTCCGATAGTGGAGAAAGGCTCGCCAGCGCGGTGGCAAGCGCACAGGTCGATCTGAATCCGCACCAGATCGATGCAGCGTTGTTCGCCTTCAGGTCGCCGCTTTCCAAAGGTGCGTTGCTGGCCGATGAAGTCGGCCTCGGCAAGACCATCGAAGCTGGCCTGGTGTTGTCGCAGAAGTGGGCTGAGCGCAAACGGCGGATTCTGGTCATCGTGCCATCGAACCTGCGCACGCAGTGGTATCAGGAACTGACGGAGAAGTTCTTTCTACCCTGCCGCATTCTGGAATCCAAGTCCTACAACGCAGCCATCAAGCAAGGCCAGTTCCGCCCGTTTGAAGCGGCCGAGATCATCATCTGCTCATACCAGTTCGCCAAGAGCAAGGCGGGCGACGTGCACGCCTTGGCGTGGGACCTGGTGGTTATCGACGAAGCGCATCGCTTGCGCAACGTCTATAAGCCGCAGAACGTCATTGCCAACACCTTGAAGCTGGCGCTGGCTGGCAGGGACAAGCTGCTGCTTACGGCCACACCGCTGCAGAACTCGCTGCTCGAACTCTTCGGCCTGGTGAGCTTCATCGATGAGCACGCCTTTGGCGACGTGAAGAGTTTTCGTGAGCAGTTCGCCAATCTGAATCAAGAACAGGTGTTCCAGACGCTGAAGGCCCGGTTGAAACCCGTCTGCCATCGCACCCTGCGTCGTCAGGTACTGCCCTATATCAAATACACCCAGCGCTGGCCGCTGGTGCAGGACTTCAAACCTGAAGAAAGCGAAGACCGGCTGTACCACCTGGTCTCCGACTACCTGCAACGCGACAACCTGCAGGCGCTGCCAGCCAGTCAGCGCTCGCTGATGACCTTGGTGCTGCGAAAGCTGCTCGCCTCATCGACCTTCGCCATCGCGGGTGCGCTCACCACTATCTCCGCGCGCCTGAAGGGCAAGCTGCGCAAGCAAGAGCCCGCCGAATCGCTGGAAGAAGAGTTAGATCAGGACTACGAAGCGCTCGACGAAACGGCCGATGAATGGACCGACGACGAACCAGCCGCGCCGCTCTCGGATACCGACCGCGCGGCGCTGCAGCAGGAAATCGCCGACCTCGATGAATTCGCCCGGCTTGCCACTTCCATCGAGCACAACGCCAAAGGCAAGGCGCTGCTGAAAGCGCTTGATGTCGCCTTTGCCAAAGCGGCGGAACTCGGCGGAGTACAAAAAGCCATCATCTTCACCGAATCGCGCCGCACTCAGAGCTACCTGCTGCGCGTGCTGGGCGACAGCCCATTCGCCGAAGGCATCGTGCTGTTCAACGGCTCCAACACCGACGAGCGCTCCAGGCAGATCTACGCCGCTTGGCTGGAGCGACACCAAGGTACGGATCGTGTGACGGGCTCGCGCACTGCCGACATGCGCACTGCACTCGTGGACTACTTCCGCGAACAGGGTCGCATCATGATCGCAACCGAAGCCGGCGCAGAGGGCATCAACCTTCAGTTCTGCTCGCTGGTGGTGAACTACGACTTGCCCTGGAACCCGCAGCGCATTGAACAACGCATCGGCCGCTGCCATCGCTATGGTCAGCAGCACGACGTGGTGGTGGTGAACTTTCTCAACCGCAGCAACGCAGCCGACCAGCGCGTATTCCAGCTCCTCGCCGAGAAGTTCCAGCTCTTCGAAGGCGTGTTCGGCTCCAGCGACGAGATTCTCGGTGCCATCGAGTCCGGCGTAGATTTCGAGAAGCGCATCGCCGCCATCTACCAGCGCTGCCGCAAGCCACAAGAGATTCAGACCGCCTTCGACCAACTCCAGTTGGAACTGAGCTTCGAGATCAACGAGTCGATGACGCGCACGCGGCAACAACTGCTGGAGAACTTCGACGACGAAGTGCGCGAAAAACTCAAGCTGCGTGACGAAGCCTCCAAAGCCTACCTGAACCGCTACGAGCGTCTGCTGATGCAGCTCACCCGGCACGAGCTAAACGGCCACGCCGAGTTCATCGGCGATTCGTCCTTTCGGCTTTCATCCATGCCTGCGGGACTCGTGCAGGCGAGCGATTCGGCTTACCCGATCGAACTGGGGCTCTACGAACTGCCCCGCCGCTCGGGCGAGGCACATCTTTACCGGCTCAACCACCCGTTGGCCGCAGCCGTGCTGGCCCAGGCCAAGGGCCGCGAATTGCCGCACGCCGAGGTGCATTTTGCTTACGGCGACCACGAAGGCAAGGTCAGCCTGCTGGAGCCGCTGGTCGGCAAGGCAGGCTGGCTGACGCTGTCGCTCTTCAGCGTCGAGTCGCTGGACCAGGCTGAAGACCATCTCATTGTTACCGCCAGCACGGACGATGGGCAGTCGATAGATGAAGAGGTGGCGGCACGTTTGCTCACCTTGCCGGGTAAAGTTAATGAGTCAGCCCAATTGGCCGCTGCGCCTGCCGATTTGGATTCAGTCACCCAGCAGCGCCAAGTGGGCATCCAGCGGGGCATCTCCGAACGCAACGCCCGTTTCTTCGAAGCCGAGGCCGACAAGCTCGACGGCTGGGCCGATGACCTCAAGGTCGGTCTTGAACGCGAGATCAAGCAACTCGACCGCGAGATCAAGGAGGCGCGCCGCGCCGCGACCAGCGCGCTTACACTGGAAGACAAGCTTGCCGGGCAAAAGCAGATCAAGGCCCTAGAAGCCCAGCGCAACCAAAAGCGGCGTTCGCTTTTCGATGCGCAGGATCAAGTGGACAAGCGGCGCGAGGAACTGATTGCCGTGATCGAAGGCAAGCTGAAACAGGTTTCCACGCTGCAGCGGCTGTTTGCGATTCGTTGGAGGATGAGCTGACGCCATGCCTACTCGCGAAGAGAAAATTGCACAGATCGAGGTCGCGCTAAGGAGCCGGTTCTTTCCGCTTGTCCCGAAGATCGAAAAGCCAGACCGCGCCGGTTGGCCCGAAGATCGGCATGATATTGATCGCCTTTCCCGTGCGCTGGCAGCCTATGCATTGGTGGGTGCCTGCGACGTCGACGATGCGACGGCAGTCGGAGCAATAACTGATGGCAGCGACGATGGCGGAATTGATGCCTTGTACTTTGATCGCACAAGCAATCGGTTGATCTTCGTCCAGGCAAAGTTCAAATCCACGGGTGCGGCGCCGGCACAACCTGAAGTTCTCAAGACGATAAACGGCATAAGGGCACTTCAGGCTAGACGTTTCGATGAATTCAATGAGGCGGTTCGGAATCGTCTTGATGAGATCGAGGAGGCGCTCGACACAGTGGGGGTAAAGCTCGAACTAATCCTTGTTTTCCTGGGCGACAATCTCGGGCCGCATGCCACCAGTGATCTCAACGGCTTCCGAGACGAGTTAAACCGGTTTAGTTCCGTAGTGAGCTGGCGCAGCGAAGGCCTTGACTCGGTTTATGGCTGGCTAGTTGCCGAACAAACGCCAGCGGCTGTCGATGATCAAATCATTCTGGAAAATTGGGCTGGCATCACTGCGCCGCGCAAGGCGTTCTATGGACAGATCAGCGCGGCCGATCTCGCCCAACTGGTCGAGGCACATGGTAAAGCGCTCTTCGAACGAAACATTCGGCACTACCTTGGTTCGATAGGAGTGAACACGGCGATCGGAAAAACCGTTCGCTCCAGGCCTGGCGATTTCTTCTATCTCAACAACGGCATTACTGCCGTTGCCGAAACCATCACTCAGGCGCCAGGTAATGCAAACCGTTGCGCCTTTGGACTGAAGAATGTCTCAATCGTCAATGGCGCCCAGACGGCGGGCTCGATTGCGTCGGCCGCAATGGCCGGAGATATTGCACCTGAGGCCAAGTTGCTCATCACCATAATCGAGATTGGCGCAGGTGCCGACGATATCGGGCTACGCATCACCCGGGCGCGAAATCATCAGAATGTCGTTCGTGGCGTGGACTTTTCGGCGCTCGACCCAAATCAGGAGCGGTTGCGACAGGAACTTGCGATGGCAGGCATCACTTATCACTACCGTCCGTCAGCGGAGGCGCGTGCACGCCGCGACGATGCATTCACTTTGGAAGAAGCGGCACTCGCAATTGCCTGCCTTGAATTCAAAGTCAAAACAAGTGCTGAGTTGGCACAGCAGCCCAAGCCTACGAATGCCATTGACTTCGTTGTCACGGCGAAGAAAGAGATCGGCAGATTGTGGGAGCAGGATGGTACCCACTATTCGCAGCTCTTCCCCGCGAATCTTTCTGGGCTACATATGTGCCGCCTGGTTCGGATATACCGATTCATCGATCGTATCTTGGCCGATACGGAGCGATCCGAGCATGGCTATCAACGCCGAATGTTCTTTCGGCATGGCCGATACTACACAATGGCGTTCGTCGCTCATCGATCTGCGGACATAATGGGCAGGCCGGAGCTTGTTCTATCTGAAGCAGACCAGATCGTGCTTTCCCAGCGGGTTAATGAACTATCGGAACTCATTCACGCACAGTCGCAGCCACTACTCGCCAGCAAGGGGTATCTTGCTATCTTCCGTAACCTCACCGATTCGCAACCCCTAGCGAATGACGTGCTGAGACGGCTCGCAGAACTCGATGCGCAGAGGCTGGCAGCGGCACAAGCGGTTCCAGCGCAGGGTGCGCAAACACCTTAAGAATTCCTGAGAGATATGTTGTGATTAAAAAACAGAAACTCGAACTTACCTGGATCGGGAAGGAGAACCGGCCCAAGCTGGAGCCGCGCATCCTACTTGAAGACCCGACGAAGTCGTATCACGCGAAGCATCGGGTGACGGACCACGACCTGTTCGATAACCGGCTGATCTTCGGTGACAACCTGCTAGCGCTGAAGGCGCTGGAAGCGGAATTCGCGGGCAAGGTGGATTGTATTTATATTGATCCGCCCTACAACACAGGAAATGCTTTTGAACATTACGACGACGGGATCGAACATTCAATTTGGTTAGGACTGATGCGGGATCGTCTCGAGGTCTTGCGAAGGTTATTGGCGCCTGATGGTTTCTTTTGCTGCCAGATCGATGACACTGAAGGCCCCTATTTGAAAGTTCTTCTTGATGAAGTCTTTGGCAGGGAAAGCTATCTCACAACTTTTTTTGTACAAGTTAGATATGGAAACAAGACTCTTTCGGAAGACAACGACTTTCAAAAGCTGATCGAACAATGCTTCGTATACGCAAAGGATACAAGGAAGGGCCGGCCGCATAAAAATATAGAAGAGTACAAGGTTGAAAAGTTTGAGTGGCACATCGAGCATACGAACCCAGTGGAGACCGTTGAACTAGGTGGTAAGCGCGTAGATGTGTTTAAGCCTGGCACATACTCAATAAAGAAAGTTCCACCGTCGTTAGTGGCCCTGAAGGAAACATGGGCTACTGGTTCTCTGATTAAACAAAAAGCTAGTTCAGGGGAGTTCCTTGACAAATATCTGGCGCCTAGAAAGTCAATAGATGGCCTTAGTTGTTTGTATAAGGTGTATGGCATTGGCGAGGACGGAATCGGCCATCGTTTCTTTAGTGGACCAAAGAAAGCAGACGCGACGAAGGGGAAGTTCTACTCGGGGATCCCATTGGATAGACTCGCTGAATTGAAGAGTGGAAATTCCTCGAAAGAAGTTCCTATTGTGAACTTCTATGACTTGGCAGGGAGCTTTGGGAATTGTAGACATGAAGGCGGCGTTGATTTCCGTTCCGGGAAAAAACCAGAGGCGTTGCTGGAAATCGTATTAAAGCATTTCTCTTCCCCAGGCGATCTTGTTCTCGATTCTTTCGCAGGATCTGGAACTACGGGCGCAGTTGCCCACAAAATGGGCCGACGCTGGATCATGGTGGAGTTGGGCGAACACTGTCACACCCACATCATTCCACGGCTGAAGAATTTGATCGATGGTGAAGACAAGGGAGGCGTTACGGCTGCCGCGGGCTGGAAGGGCGGCGGCGGCTTTCGCTATTACCGCCTCGCGCCCTCGCTACTTGAAAAGGACAAGTGGGGCAACTGGGTCATCCACCGCGACTACAACGCCGCGATGCTGGCCGAGGCGCTGTGCAAGATCGAAGGGTTCACCTACGCGCCGTCCGACGCGGTGTACTGGCAGCACGGCCATTCCACCGAGCGCGACTTCATCTACGTCACCACCACCACGCTGAGCCACGAGCAGCTACAGCAGCTTTCCGACGAGGTGGGGGCGGAGCGCTCGCTGTTGGTGCTATGCCCCGCCTTCCGCGGCAAGGGCGAGTACCCCAACCTCACGGTAAAGAAAATTCCCAAGCAGGTGCTCTCGCGTTGCGAGTGGGGGCATGATGATTACAGTCTGCAAGTAGAGAACCTGCCGAAGGCGCCTCCTGCCCTCACCCCCGACCCCTCTCCCGGAGGGCGAGGGGAGAAGAAGAATCCCGGGCAGCAGGACCTGGACTTGGCATAGCGGAGATAAACATGCTGCCACCCTTCAACAGCGCCGGCGATCTTCCTACGGGAATACACGTCGCTGATTGGAATGACATCGAACAGCGTTTCGGTAAGAATCCGGAAGTTCGGGTGCGTGCGTATGCGAAACTGCGGCATCTGTACGAATTGGCCGATCGTAGTGGAGCGCTA
>JANXVW010000196.1 GCA_025351455.1 Betaproteobacteria bacterium
CCCTGCTGTACCGGTTTGGCGTATCAATGGTCTGCTTCCTGAGTGCCATGTTGTCCCTCTACGTAAGGTGAGGTACGAAACGCCCGGTGGTTGCGCGTGCTATTTTTTCTGCGGCGGCGAAACCGGCACTGCCTTGTCCGGATCGGTCGACAATTCCTGCGGCTTGACGACGGAGTTGAAGATGTTGCGCTGCTCGTTGACGTACTTCCTGAACATGGGTGAGTTGAGGTCTTCCTGGTCCTTGAGCGCCCAAGTGTTCTCCATGACGCCCTGCACGATCAAGTGGATGACCGCGGCCTCGATGGCCTCGGTGATGCACAATTGCGCGGGCTCGTTGCGCGCGAATCCGACTTCGAGCTCCAGCAAGCTCTGGTAGCTCACGTACTTGAACATGTTCAGGTCGACCTGGTAGGAGTAGATCGCCTTGGTGGTCGACACGCTGTTCAGCACGCGTCCGGAACGGATGTCGACCGCGCGCAGGTTCACCGTTACCTGGTCGGTTTGATACATCGTCGAGCCGCCCACACCCAGGTAGCGCGCGCCCGCGCCGCCACTCTTGACGTTCGTCTCGAAGCCGACGATGCCGCCTTCGAGGATCACGCTCGAGGGCAGCAGGGGTGACAGGTCGGTCGTGTCCTTTTTGGAATCCGCGGCACGGATGACGCGCCGTTCGGTCAGCAGGTTCTGCAGGTTCTCGCGCTCGACCGGGATGAACCATTGCGAATCCTTCAGCGTCTTGACCAGGATCGAGCTCGCGCCCTGTGTTACCGCTGTGGAAAAGCTGCTCTCCGGCGCGGCCTTGTATTGGCCGGTCTGGTCGCGGAATCCGTACACCGCCGCGACGATCTTGCCCCTCGGCGGGGGCAGGTTCACCAGATCGCGGAAGCTTGCCGAGGTCGGCGTCAGTTGCGCCGGCTTGCCGGTGCCCGCGGGACCATTGATGGGGAACCCGACGCAAGCCGCAAGTGCCAGCGCAACCAGACTGGCGGTGGCGTACCCGCACCATGTTTTCAATTTCGGGTTCATCGCGGCTGTTCACTCTTCATCCATGATCGCTACTGGCTCACCTGGAATTGGGTCGACTGCCCGGTGGCCTTGTCGATGGTGGTGATCTGCACCATGCCGTTGCCCAGATCCAGGATAGTGATGGTGAAGCTGGTGGTCTGGATGGTGCCCGGAATGAGTTTGCCGGCAGAATCGACCACGCCGCCGGTAATCGCCGACGCGATGCGGTTCAGGATTGCGCTCTGCAGGCTCTGGTTGAACTGCTGCAGCGGTGAGAGCTGCTGGAATCCGTTGGGCGAAGTGGCGTTCGGATTGGTCTTGTTGTTTTGCGCCGCGGCTTCGTTGAGGAGGAAGACGCCATTATTCGGATTGCCGCCGAATGCGGGATTGATGGGCGAATAGACAAGGCCGCCCGCCCGGCAGACAACGCTGAAGGCGAGTGCAATCGCAACGGCAACTACCGCTCTAAGGAACAATGACCCTCCCTGCCAGCTACCCATACCGCTCCAGTCCCGTGCCTTTGTGGCCTCTTGTTTTGAGGTGACAATCACTGCCGTGCTCTGCCTGTTATTGCTAGAACTCTTCTTTTTCCATATCGGGATCTTTAAACAGCAGTTTCGCCGCCTCTATTTCCGCAATTCTCTGGTACACCCAGCGCGCTGCGCTTTCGCCGACTTCCGTCGGATCGCCCCGGCCCGGGAACAGGAAGGTCTGGTACACGCGATTGAAGTTCTGCTCTACCCACACCAGGCTGCCCCATCGCGCCGACGGCCTTTCGAACACAGCAATATTCGATTCGCCGCTGCTTTCATGATCGCGCCACGCGCGCTGAAAACCTTGCATGAAGCCGTGGCCGACCAGGGTCAGCGTCTGGTCGCCGATCACGTCGGCGACCTTGTTTTCTTCCAGTGATTTCTCGCTTAGGATCTCGCCGGATTCGATGACCCCGGTGTCGAAATCGTCGCGCTGCCCGACGATTTCGGCACCCCATGCCGGGGAAAAATAGAGACCAGTCAAGCTCAACCCCAGTCCCATTGTTGCCAATGTACTTAAGATTCTGCTTTTAAGTCCCCGTTTTTGCATGTTTGTCCCGTCGATACGGCATGCGACAAAGATCTATTTCAGTTCCATTATGTCGGGATTTGGCGACAACGCAAGCGCAATGTAAAACTGGCGGGGATGCACGATTCAGTGATGCGTCGCGGTGGAATTCGATCCGCCGCTTCCGGCGGCAAGGGCGGCTGCGGCGATCCCTATTGCGACCGCGGCAGTGCCCATCGTTACGGCGGACACGCCTGTGCCCGTGGCTGGACTTGCGGCACCGGATGCCGCTGCACCCAGTGCGCCCGCGGGCAGTGCCTGCAATTCCGCGAATAATCCGTCGGGCACCGTGACGGTGATTGCGGGCAACGCAGCCTCGCCGGCAACGAAGCCATTGCCTCCGGCTGCGATGGTGGCGACGCCGGCGTCATTCGAGAGCGTCACCGCTCCCGCATTGACGTGGGTGTACAAGCCTTGCTCGACGACCGCGAAAAAATCGGTTCCGACGATGCCGATATTTGCAGCGGGCGTCTCGAGCAGCCAGCCGCCGCGATTTTTTCCGCCGATGCTGCCGGTCACGGCGCGCATGCCGCCTTTCACCAGCTCGAAATGCAGTTGTCCCTGGCCCGGCCGATCCGGGTCATAGACGAAATTTTTCACGCGGAACGTCGCGTTCGAAGCGAGCACAACGATCTGCCCGTCATTGAAGCGCAGCACGGCGCTGCTCATTGTGCCGGTGGTGATCGATACGCCGCTTTCGATTGCCTGACCGGGCTTGAGGTGCCTGGCGCGCTCCGTCCGCGAGTAAATCCACGTGTCGCCGGACGCGTGTTGCACCAGGCCGACGGGCGCCGCCATCGCGGCGTCAGCCCCCATCGCGAGCAGGCAGCCGAGAAAGGTGAGTAAGGGGATTGTTCTCAAGGCCGAGCTCCATGGTGAAGAGATGCATGAACAGCCGCCGGGTGCGGGCGGATGCCTACGATATGCGACTGGAGTGGGTTTATCAAACGCCCGCGTATAGAATCCGCCAACCACGGCCTCATCAGAAGGCCTGGCACGGATCGATCGGCCGGCAATCTTCACCCCGGGGAGGAAAACATGTGCATGGTGCGTAGCGTTCTCGTCATCGTCCTCGCGCTGGGCGGCCCGCCACTGTGGGCGCAGACGAAGCCCAAACCGGGGCCTGCCGAGCCTCAGTTGCAAACGCAAAAACCGGTTGCTCCTCCGGTGCAGACCCAGCAGTTGCCGGCGCAGCAATCGCCAACCCAGACGCAGCGACCGGCGGCCGCCTCGCAAGCGGCGCCGGCGCAGCCTGCGGAATTGTTCCTGATGCCGATGCCGAAAGGCTGGAAGCAGGTTTCGGCTGACGAGCAATACAACATCCGCACGATCCAGTATGTCCCCGAGGGGCAATCACTTGAGAAGGGGGACGAAATGCTGCGTTCCATGGTGTTTTCCTTCGTCAGGGATGCGCCGCTGGAAACCTTCCTGGCGTTAGCCAGCCGGATGCCGAAAGACGAGTGCCAGGAAGTCATGACGACGCCCGCTGCAAAGGGGCTGATCAACGGCTATGAGTCTGTCTTCGCGACCAGGTTCTGCACGAAAAACCGGAAGAGCGGGCTGGGCGAAATCACCATGTTCAAGGTGATCCAGGGCAAGACGGCTTTGTATATCGGCGAGCGTACCTGGCGCATCAAGCCTTTCGACAAGGACAAGCCGCCGGTCCCCATCGCGACCTACGACCAATGGACTGGCTACATGCGGGCCGTGCTCGTGTGCGAAAGCGGCAGCGCCATGAGGCCTTGTCCGAAACCCGATGGCAAATGATGGGCGCAGGCCGCCTGCGTAAGGGCCGTGACTGTCGTGACTGTAGTGCCGTGAATGTCGTGAATCCGCGACTGTAGTGCCGTGAATATCGTGAATGCCGTGACTATGATGACTAGGTGCCTATCGCAATAGCTTTGGGCCTTACAGATATCGACATTCACGATATCAAGGGAACACGTGTGCCGCTCGCGCGCACGGCTGTTACGACATTCACGGCATTCACGACATTTACGACATTCACGGCCTTCCCGACAGTCACGGCGTCGCGGCCTTCCCCTGGTAAGGCCCGCGCAGCCTCACTCATCCCCACCTCGGTCCTCCCCTTGAAAGGGAGGAGGGCTAAGGTAGCAACCGGCTTTAACGGGAGGGAGCAAATGCACGGCAGCAACAGATGCAAGCGAACCCAACACTCCTTCCCCTTCAAGGGGAAGGCCGGGATGGGGATGGGTCGCTTTAAAACGCATGCACACTTTCCGTTTCCCGGTTGCTTTCCGCTAACCCGTAAATCACGATAGCCAGTCCTTCAAGGTGACCACGCATTCTCGGCGCGTAGGCCCAGGCCCGGGTAGCGAGTCTGGAATGCCCCCGCATTTACTGCCATTAGCCTATGATGCCCCGTCCTTGCAAGCGTCGTTGCGCACCGCGACGTGGTCTTAATCTGTGTCGGCATACTTATGAAGTATCGTTGGAGGAGCGTTTTTCTTCTGCCGACGCGCAGCGTGGTCGTATCCTCCTCGACGATCTCGAAGTCGTCCTCGTCGAAATCAAGAACTAACCGCCGCACAACGCACTGCTTGCGATAGTCCGCAAGACGCACAGGGAGTTCGCCATGAATCGCTTCGATCCGCCCGGCGCTTTAGTTGTGTTGTTCCTGGCTTTGGCTGCGCCGTCATTGGTCTGCGCCCAGACGCTTCCGCCCCACCAGCAACTCGCCCGCGACATTTATCAGGAGCTCGTCGAGATCAATACTGTGACGGCTACCGGCGACACGGCGAGAGCGGCCGAGGCGATGGCGGCACGCCTCATGGCGGCCGGATTTTCCGGGCGGGACGTGCAGGTGTTCACGCCCGCGCCGCGCAAGGGCAACCTGGTGGCGCGACTGCGCGGGAACGGGTCGCGCAAACCCATGCTGCTGCTTGCCCATCTCGATGTGGTCGAGGCGAAGACCGAAGACTGGTCGGTCGATCCGTTCAAGCTGCTCGAGAAAGACGGCTATTTCTACGGGCGCGGCTCCCTGGATGACAAATTCATGGCCGCCGTGTTTGTCGCGAATCTGATCCGCTACAAGCAGGAAGGTTACAAGCCCGATCGCGACATCATCGTCGTGCTGGAAGCCGACGAGGAAATTCTCGACGTAAACGCCGTCGGCATGCAGTGGCTGCTCAAGAATCACCGCGACCTGATCGACGCGGAGTTTGCGCTCAACGAGGGGGGCAGCGTGGGCCTGCAAAATGGGAAGCCATTGAGGAATGGGATCCAGACCAGCGAAAAGGTGCCGGTCAATTATCGTCTCGAAGTCAGGAATGCGGGGGGCCATAGTTCCGTGCCGGCCAGGGACAACGCCATCTACCGGCTGGCTGAAGGCCTGGTGCGGCTCGGCAAATTCGATTTCCCGATGAAGCTCAACGAGACGACTCGCGCATGGCTTGAACGGGCCTCCAAACTGGAGGAGGCGCAAGTCTCGGCGGACATGCGGTCCGTCGCCTCGGCACGGCCCGACCCAGCCGCCGTCGCCCGGCTCTCTGCAAAGCCGGTCTACAACGCGCAGTTGAGAACCACCTGCGTGGCGACGATGCTGGAGGGCGGCCATGCTGCCAACGCGCTTCCACAAGTCGCGCGCGCTACGGTGAACTGCCGTGTGCTGCCAGGTGAGCCGGTCGATGAAGTCCAGAAAACATTGGTCGGCGTGTTGGCCGACGACCAGATTTCGGTTACGTCGACCTGGGTGCACGTCTCGAGCGCGCCGTCGCCGCTCAACCCGGAGATCATGGACGCGATCGAAAAGCTCAGCAGCGAGTTCTGGACCGGTATTCCGGTCATTCCCACGATGAGTTCCGGCGCCACGGACGGGAGCTTCCTGCGTAACGCCGGCATTCCCACGTACGGCCACTCCGGGCTCGCCAGCGACATCGACGACAATCGCCTGCACGGCAGGGACGAGCGCGTTCTCGTCAAATCTTTTTTCGATGGACAGGAGTATCTGTACCGATTGGTGAAAACATTGTCTGCAGGCAGGCAATAGCCGGGACGCAATAGACTCACTCACAATTGACTGGAGGCCAACATGTCTTTAAGCACATTGCACGCTGCTGCATACCTCGTGTTCGGCTTTTCCTTGCTCAACGCGACCGCGGCGGAACCGGTCAAGGTGGCCTATATCGGCGGACTATCCGGGCCGATGGCGTTGCCAGCGCTGGAAACTCTGAAGGCGTTTCAGGCCGCGACCGAGCTGGTCAATTCACGAGGTGGAGCGCCCGGCGGCAGGCAGTTCGAGATCGTGCCGTACGACAACAAGCTCAATGCCCAGGAGACGCTGGTCGTTCTCAGAAAAGCCATCGACGACGGCGCGCAGTATGTCCTCGCAGGGACTTCCCTCACCGCAGCCGCGATCGGCGACGCGCTGTTGAAGCACAATGCCCGCAATCCCGATCAGGTGGCATTGCTACTTGACTACAATGGGCAGGATCCAGCGCTTACGGAGTCGAAGTGCTCGTTCTGGCATTTCCGCATGACCGCCCATTCCGACACGCTGGTGGGAATTCTCGTCGATCGCATAGCGAGCCAACCTGACATCCGCAAGGTCTACCTGATCAATCCCGATTACTCGGCCGGGCAAGCCGTTGCCCGCGCGTCTCGGGAGTTCCTGAAGGCGAGGCGTCCCGACATCGAAATCGTCGGCGATGACATGGTTCCCCTGGGGAAGGTTAAGGACTTTGCGCCCTATGTGGCCAAGATCCACGCGTCGGGTGCTGACGCGGTCATTACCAACAATTGGGGAAACGATCTCATCCTGCTCATCAAGGGGAGTGCGGAAGCCGGCCTGAAAGCGCAGTTCTACACGGTCAATGGCACCGTTGCCGGCACGGCGGCAGGGGTGGGACCAGCCGGAGCGGGGCGCATGAAATCCATCGGCGGCTGGCACATCAACGCCGCCGATGCCACCTGGAGGAAAAGACTGATCGGCTACAAGACCAGGTTCGCCTCCACGACCAACATGGATCTGATTCTTCCGTACCGGACTATGGATGTGCTGGCCGCAGCGATGAATTCAGCCGGAACGGCGGACCCCACGAAAGTAGCCTTCGCATTGGAAGGCTTGAAGTACACCGGATTCACCGGTCCGACCTGGATGCGCGCGGAAGACCATCAGATCATGGCGCCGTTGTACATCCTGAGCCTGGCGAAGGCGGGGCAGCCGCCCGTCGAATTCGATGAAGAAAGCTCGGGGTACGGCTGGAAGACCGAAGCATTCTTCGAGGCGAAGGACACTGTGCCTCCGATAAAATGTCAGATGGAGCGTCCGCAGAAATAATCCAAATCCGGCGCGAGAGTTCCTGGCAGGGGTGGGCGATCCTTTCCGGCAAGACGTGAACTCCATTCGCTTGGCGGCAACGCGGCCCCGCGACAATGGCTGGACAGTTTTCTGACCGCCAACCATCACATCCTTGACCTTGTCACGACCGTCACGATTATGGCCAATAGGCCGATATCCCCTCTTGGGGCGTCACGCCCTCACGTTAACCGCTGTGTCAATCGCCGCACCGTTTCCTCCGAAACGTGCAGTCCGAGTTTCGATCGCCGCCAAAGAATGTCCTCCGCCGTCTGTGCCCATTCCTGGGTGACGAGATAGTGGATTTCCGCTTCGTATAGTCCGCCGCCGAAGTCTTCGCCGAGTTCGGCGAGACTGCGCGCACCGGCGAGCAGGCGGTCGATGCGGGTGCCGTAGGCGCGGGCATAGCGGCGGGCGAGGGGTTCGGGCAGCCACGCGTTCGCGCGGCGCAATTCGGTGAGGAATGCTTCGAAGTCCGCGTTCGCGATGTCGCCGCCGGGCAGGGGGGCGGGCGCGGTCCAGGCGGATTTCATGTGCGACAGGCTGATCGCGAGCGAATCGAGGGCTTCTTCGGCAAGGCGCCGGTAGGTGGTGATTTTTCCGCCGAACACGCAAAGCAGCGGGGCGCTTTCGGACATTGCATCGGACTCGAGAAGATAGTCGCGCGTGACGGCGGACAGGTCGGTCGCTTCGTCGCCCAGCAGCGGGCGCACGCCGGAGTACGTCCAGATCACGTCGGCCGGAGTAATCTCGCGGGCGAAATACTGGTTCGCCATTTTGCACAGGTAACCGATTTCTTCGTTCGTGATCGCGGCATCGGCCGGATCGCCTTCGTATTCGACATCGGTCGTGCCGAGCAAGGTGAATTCGCGCTCATAGGGAATGGCAAACAGGATGCGCTTGTCGGGGTTCTGCAGCAGATAGGCGTGGTCGTGCTCGAACATCCGCTTCACGATGATGTGGCTGCCCTTGGCCAGACGCAGATGGCGCTGCGATTTCCTGCCGAGCACCTGGTCGAGTACTTTCGCAACCCATGGTCCGCTGGCGTTGATGAGCACACGGCAGCGTACGACTCTGGACGCATGGTCGCCCGCGGGTTGCAAGGTGACGTCCCACATGTCGGCATAGCGCCGCGCGGAAATGCAGCGCGTGCGCGTCAGGATGGTCGCACCGCGTTCCGCGGCGTCGAGCGCGTTGAGCACAACGAGGCGCGCGTCTTCGACCCAGGCGTCGGCATACATGAAGCCTTTCGTTAGCTCTGGCTTGAGCGCTTGTCCTGCCGCGTGCGTGCGCAGGTCGATGCTTTCCGACGCGGGCAGCAGCTCGCGCTTGCCGAGGTGGTCGTACAGGAATAAACCGGCGCGGATCATCCACGCCGGTCGCAGGCCCGGGTTGTGCGGCATCACGAACGACAGCGGCCGTATGATGTGGGGCGCGGCGCGCATCAGCACCTCGCGTTCCTGCAGCGACTTTCGCACCAGGCCGAACTCGTAGTATTCGAGGTAACGCAATCCGCCATGGATGAGCTTGGTGCTGGCCGAAGAGGTGTGGCCCGCGAGGTCATCCTGCTCGCAAAGCAGGACGGACAATCCCCGGCCGGCGGCATCGCGCGCGATCCCCGCTCCGTTGATGCCCCCGCCGATGATCACCAGATCGAAAGTCTGGTTGTCGCCCGTGTCTTTGCCCAAGCCTTGCTCCCTTTTGGCTTCCCGCCGCATCGTAACCAAATCCCGGCATGAAGGCGAAGGGCCCGCGAATGGAGAGCTCACCCCACGGCCTCCAATCCCATTCCGAAGGACAACGAATAAGGTCCACGAGAGAATGGGCGGAGCAAAAAACAAAGGAGCCGAAGCTCCTTAATATATGAAGTGTGTTGCCCGTCGAATTACTTCGATCTCATGCGCCCCGCAATCGATGCAAGTGCAACCGTAAGCGCCGCGGTGCCGAGGGTTTTCACGAGGTCTGGATGCGCCGCGTAGTACGCGCCGATTTTCTCCATCACCCCCGGATCGTGCTGCTGGGCCTGCGCAGCCAGTTGGTCTACTTGCTCGGGTGTGACCTGGGCGGCCTGCGCCGGCGAGACTTGGGGCGCTGCGGCATTGCCTTGGCCGAGCATCTTGGCGAACGCGCCGCCCCCCAGGCCCGCAAGGGCGCCGGGCGCCACGGACGAGAGCAGGTGTTCCAGCACGCCGGCCCGCTGTTGGGGATTGGATCGGCCGAACATCTGGGCAACGAGTTGCTGAAAAGGCGGCGTGCGATCCGACCGGAACGCCTCCGCTACGCCACTACCAACCGCTTCGGTGGGCGCGTTTCGGGCTACTTGGTCAAAATGTGCAGGCACGGCTTGCGGATCGTTCGCAGCGCCCGGGTTGGCATAATGCTGAAGAATATCCATCAGGCCCATACAAGCCTCCAATTTGGGGTTACGCGGATTTCGCTGTTCAGGAAGTTGTCCTGGGCGCGGATTTTCTGACGATGAAATGGTAGAGAACGAGCAGGATGATCGCGCCCACCAGTGAGCCGATGAAGCCGGCCGGCTCGCCCGCGGAATAAAGGCCCAGTGCCTGCCCGCCATAGGTCGCCAGCAGCGAGCCCGCAATCCCGATTGCGGCGGTGATGAAAAAGCCGGAAGGGTCTTTGCCCGGCGTTAACATTTTGGCCAGCAACCCCACTACGAAGCCAATCAGAATTGTCCAGATGATGCCCATCGTTGTCTCCTTTGCGTAACACTCGTCCCCTGGCGCAAAGTTCAGCCAGTTACGGATTGACCGCACGGGCCTGGGCCGGTTCCGACCACGCGCGCGGCATGAGCCGACCGATTCATGGGCGAGAGGGGAACGGCCGTGACTGCCGTAAAGGCCGAACGGCCGTGACTATCGTGACTACGTGACTACGTGACTGTCGTGACTATCGTAAGAGACTTAGCCCCTACAGATATACGACATTCGCGCATTCACAACATTCACGGCATTTACGATAGTCACGTAGTCACGGTCACGGCCTTTACTGCTGAGAAGCAGGATTTAATTCTGTAAGATCGGTACCGATCCCCCTACCTGAAAGCGGAACCGTGTCTTACATCCTTGCCCTCGACCAGGGAACGACCAGCTCGCGAGCACTGGTTTTCAACCACGACGGCAGCGTGCGCGGCAGCGCGCAGAAGGAATTCCGCCAGATCTTCCCGCAGGCGGGATGGATCGAGCATGATCCGCGCGAGATCCTCGCCTCGCAGACCGGCGTCGCCGCAGAGGCGCTGATCCGAGCGGGCGTGTCGGCGCGCGACATCGCGGCGATCGGCATCACCAACCAGCGCGAAACCACCGTGGTGTGGGACCGCGCGACCGGCATGCCGGTTTATAACGCGATCGTCTGGCAGGACCGCCGCACCGCGGCGCATTGCGATCAGCTCAAGGCCGCGGGCAGCGAACCGTTGTTTACGCGCAAGACCGGGCTGGTGCTCGACGCTTATTTTTCCGGGACCAAGCTGCACTGGATCCTCGCCAACGTGCCAGGCGCCCGCGAAAAAGCGCGGGCGGGCAAGCTCGCATTCGGCACGATCGACACCTGGCTCATCTGGCACCTGTCCGGGGGCAAGTCGCATTACACGGACGCAAGCAATGCGTCCCGCACGCTGCTCTACAACATCCACGAAGGCTGCTGGGACGAGGAGTTGCTCGAGATCCTCGACATTCCGCGAGCCGTCCTGCCGGAAGTCGGGCCGTCGAGCGGAATGATCGCGCAAACGGCGGGCGACTTGTTCGCCGGCAACATTCCGATCACTGGCGTCGCCGGCGATCAGCAGGCGGCCTTGTTCGGGCAATGCTGCTTCCAGCCGGGCATGGTCAAGAATACTTACGGTACCGGGTGCTTCATGCTCATGAACACCGGCACCCAGGCCAAGGCGTCGCGCAACCGGTTGCTGACGACCGCCGCGTGGACGCGCGGACGTACCGCGAGTTACGCGCTGGAGGGCGGCGTGTTCGTCGGCGGCGCGGTCGTGCAATGGCTGCGCGACGGGCTCGGCATGATCCGCACGTCGGCGGAAATCGAGCCGCTTGCAGCGAGCGTGGCGGACAGCGACGGCGTTTATTTTGTGCCGGCGTTCACCGGCCTCGGCGCACCGCACTGGGACCCCTATGCGCGCGGAACGCTGGTTGGCCTCACGCGGGGCACGACGCGCGCACACATCGCCCGCGCTGCGCTCGACGGCATTGCCTACCAAGTGGCGGACGTGCTCACCGCCATGCAGGCCGACGCCGCAATTCCTGTCACCGAATTGCGCGTGGATGGCGGCGCCGCCGCCAACGATCTGCTCATGCAGTTCCAGGCCGATCTGCTCGGTGTCCCGGTGGTGCGTCCGCGACAGCTCGAGTCCACCGCCCAGGGCGCGGCCTATCTCGCCGGCCTCGCGGTCGGCTACTGGCAGGACGAGGCGGAAATCACTTCCCTGTGGAAAGCCGACCGGACGTTTGAGCCGTCGATGGACGCGAGGCGGCGTGAGGCGATGCTGGCGGGATGGGCGAAGGCGCTGGGCAGGGCGAAGCAATGGGAAGAGCCGTGAATGCCGTGAATGCCGTGAATGTCGTGAATGTCGTAAAGGCCGTAAAGGCCGTGACTATCGTGACTACGTGACTATCGTAAAAAGCCTTAGGCCCTACAGATATACGACATTCACGCATTCACGACAGTCACGGCATTCACGGCATTCACGACATTCACGGCTTTTACGATAGTCACGACAGTCACGTAGTCACGATAGTCACGGATTTTTCAGCTAAAATCGCCCCCTTTTCCAAACATCCGCACTGCTTCACTCATGGCATTGATCGTCCAGAAATACGGCGGCACGTCGGTCGGCTCGACCGAGCGCATCAAGAACGTCGCGAAGCGCGTCGCCAAATGGAAAGCCGCCGGCTACGACATGGTCGTGGTGGTTTCGGCCATGTCCGGCGAAACCAACCGGCTGATTGCGCTGGCGAAGGAAATCCAGCCGCATCCGGATCCGCGCGAACTCGACGTGGTCGCCGCCACCGGGGAGCAGGTCACCATCGGCCTGCTGGCGATGGCACTGATGGAACTCGGGCTCAAGGCGCGCAGCTACACGGGCAGCCAGGTGCGCGTGCTGACCGACCACGCATATAACAAGGCGCGCATCCTGGAGATCGACGAAAGCAATATCCGCCGCGATCTGAAGGACGGCTATGTCGCGGTCGTGGCGGGTTTCCAGGGCGTGGATCGCGACGGCAACGTCACCACGCTGGGCCGCGGTGGATCGGATACGTCGGGTGTAGCGTTCGCCGCCGCGCTGAAGGCGGACGAATGCCAGATCTACACGGACGTGGACGGGGTTTACACGACCGACCCGCGCATCGTGCCCGAGGCGCAACGGCTCAAGACCATCACGTTCGAAGAAATGCTGGAAATGGCCAGCCTCGGCTCCAAGGTTTTGCAAATCCGTTCGGTGGAATTTGCCGGCAAGTACAAGGTGCGGCTGCGCGTGCTCTCGAGCCTGACGCCGCCTGAACTCCCGATCGCTGAAGAAGCCGTGTCGGGAACGCTGATCACTTTTGAGGAAGACGCAGATATGGAACAGGCGCTGGTTTCCGGAGTCGCCTTCAACCGCGATGAAGCAAAGGTAACGGTCGTGGGCGTGCCCGACACGCCCGGGATTGCGTACCAGATCCTCGACCCGATCGCCGAGGCGAACATCGAGGTCGACGTGATCGTGCAGAACATCGGCCGCGACGGGCTGACCGACTTTTCTTTCACGACGCACCGCAACGACCTGAAGAAGACGCTCGATATCCTGGAGCGGGTGCGCAAGCACGTCGGTGCGCGCGAAGTCATCGGCGACGACAAGATCTGCAAGGTCGGCCTGGTTGGCGTGGGGATGCGTTCGCATGTCGGCGTGGCGAGCAAGATGTTCCGCGCGCTGGCGGAAGAAGGCATCAACATCCAGATGATCTCCACGTCTGAAATCAAGATTACCGTCGTGATCGATGAAAAGTACATGGAGCTCGCGGTAAGGGTGCTGCACAAGACCTTCGACCTGGACCAGCCGCGCTAGGCCCGAAGGGCCGGAACGGCCGTGACTGTCGTGACTGTCGTGACTGTCGTGACTGTCGTAAAAGCGGCTACTATCGTAGAAGAGCCGTGACTGTCGTGACTACGTGACTGTCGTGACTGTCGTAAAAGCCGCTACTATCGTAGAAGAGCCGTGACTGTCGTGACTACGTGACTGTCGGTAGAAGCCTTAGGCCCTGGAGATATACGACAGTCACGACAGTCACGGCCTTTACGACATCAAGGGAACACTTGTGCCGCTCGTGGCGCACGGATTTACGACATCAAGGGAACACTTGTGCCGCTCGTGGCGCACGCATTCACGACATCAAGGGAACCCTCATATGCACCCGTGAGGGGTGTGTGCCGCTCGCGGCGCACGGCCGTTCCGCCTTCACGACAGTCACGACAGTCACGTAGTCACGATAGTCACGGCTGTTCCAGCAGTAAGGCAATTAGCCTGCTGGGCTGCGCGTTCGTCCTGTTCGTGATGTCCGCGCCTTCGCGGGCCGACGATCTGCCCACGGTCGGCGAGATCCCCTCTCTCGCGCAACTCCAGGAAGCCGGCGCCATCATCGGCGAGATCCGCGTCGTCACAGACAACATTTTCGACCTGGATGACCCCAAGGAAAATAATTTTTTATTCCGGGCCGCCAACGCCCTGCACATTCGCACGCGACCCAATGTGATCCGGCACACGCTGCTGTTCAAGAGCGGCGAGCCGCTTTCGGTGCGCCTGATCGAGGAATCGGAGCGCCTGTTACGCAACAACCGCTACATCTATGACGTCGAGATCCGGCCGGTCGCCTGGCATGACGGAATCGTCGACATCGAAGTCAGGACACGGGACACCTGGACGCTCGATCCGGGCGTGAGTTTTAGCCGCGCGGGAGGCGCCAATTCGAGCGGCGTGTCATTGAAGGAGTACAACCTGCTGGGCACGGGCACGACACTCGGTATTTCCCGTTCCTCGGACGTCGACCGCAGCGGCACCGAATTCAATGTGTCGAACAACCACCTCTTCGACGGGTGGACCGCCATCAGCTATTCCTACGCCACATTCAATGATGGCGAGAAACAATCCGTCGGATTGACGCGGCCTTTCTATGCGCTCGATACGCGGTGGGCGGCAGGGGTGACCGCGGCGAAGGACGACCGCATCGACTCGGTTTACAACGGCGGCGATATCATCGGCCAGTATCGGCACCAGCAGAAGACGGCAGAGATCTTCGGCGGCTGGTCAAAGGGATTGCTCGACGGGTGGACGCAGCGTTACTCCGCGGGACTGAGTTACCGGGATGACGCCTATGCACAGGACCCGGCGCGCACGCCGCCGCCGGAGATTCCTGCGGATCAGACCCTGGTTTCTCCGTTCGTGCGCTACGAAGTCATCGAGGACAGTTACGAAAAATTCAAGAACAGGAACCAGATCGAACGCCCCGAGTATTTCCTGACCGGCTTCAGTTCGAAGCTGCAACTGGGGCATGCATTCACCGGCCTCGGCTCCTCCCGCGATCTCTGGCTGTATTCCGGCTCCGTCAGCGACGGCCGCGATATTTTTGGCGATCACACTTTGCTCGGGACGGCATCCCTTTCCGGGCAATATGGCGACGGCGGCGGCGAGCACCAATTGCTGGGCGGTTCCGTGCGTTACTACATACCTCAGAGCAAGCGCGCGCTGTTCTATGTCGCTGCTTCCGCGGACGCGGTTCGGAACGGGGACATTTCCGATGAACTGCTGCTGGGCGGGGACAACGGTCTGCGCGGTTACCCGCTGCGCTACCAGAGCGGAGACCGGCGGGCCTTATTCACACTCGAGCAGCGCGTTTATACCGATTGGTATCCCTTCAGGCTGTTCCGCGTCGGTGGGGCCGTGTTTTTCGACGTGGGCCGGGCGTGGGGCGGGGAGAACCAGAACACGGCGAATCCCGGCTGGCTCAGCGACGCCGGTTTCGGCTTGCGCCTGCTCAGCGCGCGCTCGGCGTTTGGCAATATATTGCACGCCGACGTGGCATTTCCGCTTAACCACGACCCCAATATCAAATCGGTTCAATTCCTGCTGAAATCGAAAGTGAGCTTCTGACTTTGCAGCGAAGCGGTATTTATTCCCGCCAGGATCCGTAAACCCGTGCGCCTTGAGGCTGATGTTCCGTCTGCCTCCGATGTGAGTGCGAGGCGGGAAAATGTTGACCCATCCCCATCCCGGCCTTCCCCTTCAAGGGGAAGGAGTGTGTCGGTTTGCTGCTGGGGCGGCGGTACGGAGCGGAGCCGTGACGGGTGAAAGCGTGATGACTAACGGTCGTGACTTTCGCAAGGGCGAGGACGCTATTGACCCATCCCCATCCCGGCCTTCCCCTTGAAGGGGAAG
>JANXVW010000209.1 GCA_025351455.1 Betaproteobacteria bacterium
CGGAAGTCGTCGTAGCGCAGCTTCACGCCGATTGTTTTCGCCAGATAGCCCTTCCTCTGCAGGTCGGCGGCCAGTTGTTCGCACAGCCGCGTGAAGATCGTCCCCAGCGCGGCGCGGTCTTCGCGTGCGTGCAGATCCCGCTCGAACGTGGTCTCGCGGCTGATGGATTTCGGTTCGCTGTAGGTCACAACGGGGCGGTCGTCCCGGCCATGGGAAGCCTGGTTCAGCCAGCTGCCATAGTTCTCGCCGAACTGTGCGGACAACCACTGCGAATTCGCCGCCGCGAGCTCGCCAATTGTGCGGATTCCTAGCGCCTCGAGTTTCGCACTGGCTTTCGGGCCGATGCCGTTAACGCGCCTGGCCGGCAGCGGCCAGATCAGCGACGGCAGGTCATCGTGTGTCAGGATCGTAAGCCCGTTCGGTTTGTCCAGGTCCGAACTTATTTTCGACAGCAGCTTGTTGGGGGTGACGCCCATCGAGCAACTGAGCCCGGTCGCGAGATAAACACGAGCCTTGATGCGCTCGGCGATTGCGCGGATGCCGGCATACGGATCGTCCTCCTCCCCGCCTTGCGCGCCCGGCACGTCCGTCAGGTCAAGGTAGATCTCGTCGATGCCCCGGTCTTCGACAAGCGGCGCCACTTCGGCGACCGCGGCTTTGAACAGCCGCGAATATTTGCGATATTCGTCGAAATCCGCCGGAAGCACCACGGCATCCGGCGCCAGCGCCGCGGCCTTCATGAGGCCCATCCCCGAATGCACCCCCAGCGCGCGGGCCTCATAGGTGGCCGTAGTAACCACCCCCCGGCCGGCGTAAGTGCGCAGGGCCGAGAAACGTCGGGACCCGTCCGGCTGGGGCACCGGCTGATGCGTGCGCCGGCCGCCGACCACAACGGCGCGGCCGCGCAACTCCGGGTAGCGCAACAATTCCACGGACGCATAAAATGCATCCATGTCCAGGTGGGCTATCCAGCGGCGGGGCATGCAGACTCCGTCCGATTTTCGTTACGATTGGGGCATCGCGCCGCAGGTCATTCTACCGCCCGCTATGCGCCACCTTTGGAAGGATGCGAGAATACTGCCATGAACAATACCCCAGAACCCGTTTCTCCCCGCCGCCGCCTGCAGGAGCTCCTCGCCATACCGGAGCGCCAGCGGACCGACGAGCAGTGGGACGAAATCAATGAACTTGAAATCAAGCTGGCCTCCGCTAACCGGGAAGACGCTCCGGACCAGAACGCCCGGTGGGATGCCCCTTCGAACAACAGCAACAACAACCAGTCCAGGCGCAACAACAGGCCGGGCGGCGGCGGCCAGCAGGGCAAAAAGCCCCCCCGCAAATTCCACAAAAAACCCGGCGGGCCCGGCCAGAGCTGAAGCCTTTCCCTTAAAAAACGGGCGCCAATGGCGCCCGTTTTACATGAGGCCGGAGGGCTTTCCTCTTTCCCCTTTTACCCTTCCTCTTTACCCTGCGTGAACGCGCCTATCGCTTGATCGGGAAAAACGACACCGGTGTCATCAGGCGGTTTTCCTGGTGTTCCAGCGCGCCGAGCTTTGCACTTTCTTCCATGAACGTCATCCAGTCCGGATCGGCCATCATCGCGGCACGGCGCTTCGCGCGATCCGCCGCATCCTCATAGGCCCAGATATGGATGTACTGGTTGACGTTGCCGGTTTCGGTGACAAGGTAGGCGAACGGCTGGCCCAGGTGCCTGGTCTGCGGCGTTTTGCCGAGTTTCTCGTAGAGCGCGAGGTGTTTCTTGATCGTGCCGGGACGGCAAGTGTAGGTGCGAACATCGAAAAGCATGGTTCCTCCGGGGTCAAATTATTGGTTTGGCTGCTGCGTGGCCAGCGGGCTGGATAGAAGTTTATTCGGCGACGAGGAAAGAGGCGAGAGGAACGAGACCTCTCAGGCGAGCAGGGCCCGGCACGCGCCGACGATTGCTTCCGCACTCATGCCGTACTTCACCCGTATCGGAACGGTGGGCCCGACCATGGCAAAGGCGTCGGGCATGCCGACCATGCGCATGCGGGTCGGGTGTTCCACCGCCAGCAGCTCGGCGACCATGCCGCCGAGTCCGCCGCTCAGGTGATGCTCTTCCGCGGTGACGATCCCGCGCGTCTCGGCTGCCGCGGCAAGCACCGCGTCACGATCGAAGGGTTTGATCGAACTCATGTTGAGCACGCGAACGCCAATGCCCTCTTTCTTCAGCGTGTCGGAAGCACGAACTGCCAAATCCACCATTGCGCCGCAGGCCAGTACGGCCACGTCTTTGCCGGGGCGCAGTTGCGCGGCCCTGCCGAGGAGAAACGGCGCGTGTGCATCCGTGACCGGCGGCTCTTCCGTGCGCCCGCCCAGGCGCAGGTAAACCGGCCCGTCGATGTCGAGGGTGGCGAGCGTCGCCTTGTAAGCTTCATTGACGTCGGCGGGAACGATCACGTGCATGTTCGGAAAACTGCGCATGACCGCAAGGTCTTCCAGCGAATGATGCGTTCCGCCGGCAACACCAAGAGAAACGCCACTTGCCGCCGCACCGATGACGACACGCTGGTTGGCATAGGCGACATCGTTTCGTACCTGCTCCATGCTGCGCGCGCTGATGAACGGCGCATAGGCGCAGACGTAGGGGCGCATGCCGGTTGTCGCCAGGCCCGACGCCACGCCGATCGCATTCTGTTCGGCGATGCCCAGTTCGATGAAGCGGTCGCGATAACGCTCGATGTAAGGCCGGATGCCCAGCAGATCCTGGGTATCGGCTGATATGACGACGGTACGCGATTCGCGCACGGCGAGTTCCAGCAAAGCCTGGCCGTACGCGAGGCGCGTCTGGTTTGCGGATTTCACCCGCCACTCGGGCTGGACTGCATCGGGTGCGTTCATTTCTCCTCCAGTTCCGCCAGCGCCTTTGCCAGGATTTCGTCATTGACCGAATTGCTGTGCCAGACGTAAGTGTCCTCGGCAAAGCTCACGCCCTTGCCTTTGACGGTATGCGCAATGAGCGCGGTCGGGCGCTGCGGGTCGAGCGGCAGCGCATCCAGCGTGTCGACCACTTCCGCCATGTCGTGGCCATCGATCTCGCGGACGGCCCACCCGAACGCGCGCCATTTGTCCGCCAGCGGATCGACGCCGATGACCTCTTCGACGCGCCCACTCTGGCAGATCCTGTTGGCATCGATGATGGCCGTGAGATCAGACAGCTTGTGGTGCGCGGCCGCCATCGCGGCCTCCCAGTTCGACCCTTCGTGCAGTTCTCCGTCGCCGATCATGACGAAAGTGTGGAATGATTTTTTCTGCATACGCGCGCCGAGCGCCATGCCCATGGCGACCGCCAGACCATGGCCCAATGCGCCGGTGCACATTTCGACACCGGCCATTTTGATGTCCGGGTGCATGCCGAACGGCGATTCGTAGGCGTAGAACTTGTCGAGAACGGCGTCGTCGATGAAGCCCGCCTGCGCGAGCACTGCGCCCAGCCCGGCGTTGGCGTGACCCTTCGACAACACGAAGCGATCGCGGTCCGGCCACTTCGGCTCCTGCGGGCGGATTTTCATGCGATGAAAATAGAGGGCCGTCAGGATGTCCGCCGCGGAACTGGATCCGCCGACATGTCCGCCGCCGCCTGCGCGCACCGCACGCCAGATGTCGCGGCGCACCTGCCGGGCCACGGCTTCCAGGCGTTTGACGCGCTCGTCTCGGGTTTCACTCATCGCATGTGCGCGCGGGGGCGCCGCACGCTCCTCGTGTTTTTATGCCCGGATGGTAGCTGAAAAGGGGAAGCCCGTGAATGTCGTGAATGTCGCTCTAGAGCCAAGCCTTGGCGGCATTCACGACATTCACGATATTCACGACCCTTTACGCCATGCGCGTAATGCGTTCGTTCGACAGCGCCAGCCGGTCCGCAAGCGTGCGCAGCAGTGCCTTGACGAATCGACGCTGGCAGCGCTCGCCGAGCGCCTCGAGTTTCTCCCGCGGAAATTCGACCACGACGGAATCGACGGTGGTTTGAACAGTTGCCTGCCGCGCAACGGGATGGCCATGGATGAAGGGCTGCTCTCCGAACCATTCTCCCGCGGCAAGGACGTTGAGCAGCCGCCCCTGCAGCGTGACCTTGGCTTCACCCTCGGCCAGCAGGTACAGGCTGTCTCCTGGCTCCCCTTCACGCACCACTGTAGAGTAGGACGGCAATCGCGACCAGTTGCCGGATGCGGAAAATTCCCAGATTTCGGCATCGTCGAGTTCCGCCAGCATCGGGCGGCTTTTTAGGGCGGTGAATTTTTCGCTATCCGGAATGGTCTTATCGTACTGGCTCAGGCGCCCCGCCTTGGCCAGGTCGAGTGCGAATTCAGCCCAGTTTTCGTAGCGGTCGCCGGGCGTCTTCTGCAAGGCGCGCATGACGATATCGCCCAGGGCGCCCGGCAAATCGGGCCGCACGCGCGCAACCGGTTCGGGATCGACCGTCACCAGTTTGTGCAGTACCTGGCCCTGGGTCTCCCCGGTGAACGGGCGTTTTCCGGTCAGCATTTCGTAGAGCACGACGCCGAGCGAAAACATGTCGCTCTGATGGGACAGTTCCGAGCCGGTCGCCTGCTCGGGGGAGGCGTAGTGCGGCGACCCGGCATCCAGGATATGCGTGTGTGCCGCGTTGCGGATGAAAGCCACGCCGAAATCCGAGATCTTCACCTGTGTGTCCGCCGCGCGCAGGATGTTGGCCGGCTTGATGTCGCGATGGATGACGTTGTTGCGAAATGCGTAATCGAGCGCGCCGGAACACTTGAAGCCGATCTCCACCACCTCGGACACGGAAAGCAGGCCGCGCGGGCTGGTGAATTGCGCCAGGCTGCCGCCGGAGACGAATTCCGTGACGACATAGCTCATGGTGTCATCCGAGCAGGCATCCATGATCAGGGCGATATGCGGGTGCCAGAGCCGGCCCGCCAGCGCCGCTTCGGTCAGAAATTGCGAGCGCGCAAAACTCGATAAGTCCGCGGACTTTCCGCCTTCGTAGAATTTGAGCGCGACCTCCCGACCGGAGAATTCGTCCAGCGCCAGATAGACGCTGCCGCTCGCGCCGGCGCCCAGCTTCCTCTTGAGGAGGTATTTGCCTATCCGTGTCTGCATGCCGCCCGCTCCGTTGGACCAGCCATTGTAGCGCCGCGCCGCGGCGGGCATGAGCGTTAAGTACATGTGCATAGGCTGTCGTGCCGCCTGCCCGCCCGTAAGGAACTCCTGCGAGAAACCTTTGTCACACGCACGCAATGACACAATAGGAGGATACTCGCGGTTTACAGGGGAAACCCGAAAGGTCCCGCTTGATGCGCCTGCTCCTGATCAACCCGAAGTTCCCGGAAAGCTTCTGGAGTTTTACCTGGGCGATCGACGAAGTTCTGCCCCGCAAGCGCACCACCTGCCCGCCGCTGGGGTTGGCTACGCTGGCCGCCCTGTGCCCGCCCGACTGGGACGTACGAATTGTCGACGAAAATATCGAGCCCGTCCCGCTCGATCCCGAGGCCGACATCGTGGGCGTGTGCGGCATGGGTGTGCAATTCCAGCGCCAGCGCGAGTTGCTCGCGCACTATCGCGGCCGCGGCTACTTTACCGTCGCAGGCGGCAGCTACACTTCCCTGTGCAATGAAAAATACGCCCCCCTGGCCGACACGGTCGTGGCGGGCGAGGCCGAGTACATCTGGAAGGAATTTTGCGTCGACTTCCTGTGCGGCGAACCAAAGCCGCTGTATCACGAGACCGGAACAGTCGCGCTGACCGATTCGCCGACGCCGCGTTTCGACCTGCTGCAGCTGGACCGTTATTCCAATGTCACCCTGCAGTATTCGCGCGGCTGCCCGTTTCGCTGCGAGTTCTGCGACATCATCGTGATGTTCGGGCGCAAGCCGCGCGTGAAAAGCCACGAACAGATCGGGCGCGAGCTCGACGCGTTGCGCGCCGCCGGGATGCGCAGCGTGTTCTTCGTCGACGACAACCTGATCGGCAACGTCCCCCAGGCCAAATCCCTGCTCCGCTTCCTGGCCGATTACCAGAAAAAGCATGACTACGATTTCAGCTTCGGCACCGAGGCTTCACTCAACCTGGCACAGAACCGCGAGCTGCTTGAATTGTTCCGCGCGGCAAATTTCGGCTGGGTGTTCATCGGCATCGAATCGACCGACCCTGAGAGCCTGAAGGAAACGCTGAAGACGCAGAACCTCGCCGAAGACACCCTGACCTCGATCCGGCGCATCTACGCGCACGACATCGACGTGCTCGCCGGTTTCATCATCGGCTTCGACAACGACACGATGAAAACTTTCGAGACGCAGTACCAGTTCATCACCGACTCCGGCATTCAGTCCGCCATGATCGGCATGCTGACCGCGATGCCGCGCACGCCGCTCTACGAGCGGCTGAAAAAGGAAGGCCGCCTCGATGAAAGCGAGGACTCGGCGGAGAACACACGCGGCAGGACGAACGTCGTGCCGAAGAACATGACGCTGGAAGCGATGACGCAGGGCTACCGCGCCCTGTACGCCCGGCTGCTCACCGATGCCGAAATCGCGCGCCGTATCCGCAACAAGGTCCGCTACCTGCGCGCACCGAATTACCGCAGCGGCTATTCCATGTCCGACCGCTGCGGCATTCTTGCGCGGCTCATCTTCAAGGGCATCCTTCCCGGAGGCGTCTCGCGCACGCTGCACTTCCTGGGCACGCTGCCGGTGTTCGCGCCCGCGCGCATTCCGCTGGTCATTTCCGACTGGATCATCGGGCTGTCGATGCGCGACTATGCCGAGCGCAACCTGCCGGTGGAGCACAATCCGCCAATGGGGCTTCATTTGCCGCTCGTCGCCCCCGCGGAATTCGGCGGCAGGACAACCGGATTGCCGCCAGTGCCGCTGGATCGGCGCACGGGCGCAGCGCGCACGGAAACTAATTCGCAACACAGCGTTCATAACCCGGTAAGGGCGCGAATCTAGTCTTACCCTTAGCAGCGTGGCGGGCGCACATTTTTGCCCCGCACCGCATAACAGAACGAGGGTGCATAGATGCTGCAAAAACGCTCCGGCCCGACGCATGTTCCAGTCCGCGCCTTTTCCTTTTATCCGATGTCCCGCCTGTCGCAACTCCTCGAAGAGCGCATCAGGGATATGCTCGCCGCATTCGGCCCGAGGCCTTTCCTTCCCGATCCAGCGTCCGCGAGCGGCATGGCGGAAATCCGACCGGCGGTTCCGGCTGCCCTGCTCAAGGCCGAAGTTGAAGCCCTGCCGGCGGAACAGCACCTGGTCATCAGTGGACAGTTTTCGGTGTACTGCGCGCACGCCGAACAGTTTCCCTGGTGCCTGCAGGAAATCGGCAGGTTGCGCGAACTGACCTTTCGCGCGGCCGGCGAGGGTACCGGCAAAGCGTCCGACGTCGACCATTTCGACGCGTACTACCTGCATCTGTTCGTGTGGGATACGAAGACCGGGGCGATAGTGGGCGCCTACCGCATGGGCCTCGCCGACGAGATCGTCGCCCGCTACGGCAAGCCCGGCCTGTACACGCAATCGCTGTTCAGCTACGGGGATCGCGCGCTGGAGGCGATGAACCCGGCGATCGAACTCGGCCGCTCTTTCGTACGCGCGGAGTATCAGCGCAGTTTCGCGCCGCTGATGCTGCTGTGGCGCGGCATCGGTCAGTTCATCGTGCAGCATCCGCAGTATGCGATGCTGTTCGGAGCGGTGAGCATCAGCAACGACTACGAACCGGCATCGCGCCGCTTGATTGTCGATTTCCTGAACGCGAACAACATCGAAAAGAACCTCGCGCGGCACGTGAAGCCGCGGCGGCCTTTTCGACACAGCACAACCCCGGCGTACGACCGCGCCGAATTCGCGGCACTTAACGACATCGAAGATGTTTCGCGCATGGTCAGGCAGATCGAACGCGACAGCAAAGGGGTGCCCATCCTGCTCAAGCAGTACTTGAAGCTCGGTGGCCGGTTGCTCGCTTTCAGTGCCGACAAGCACTTCAACGATGCCCTCGACGGGCTGATCATGGTCGACCTGCGTGCCTCCGATCCGCGCGTACTCGCCCGCTACATGGGCGAGGAAGGCGCGGCCGCCTTCCTTTCACGCCACGGCGTCCGCACGGACACTCTGCGCCAGGCTTCATAGCCCGCGGTCCGCGGGGGTCTGGCGGCGCGACGACGCTTCATGCCGACAAAACAAGACGGGCGCCGCAAGGCGCCCGCAGTTCGTTCCGCGCGCCCACGGGAGCCGATTACTTGGGGTGGTCGCGCCCTACCAGCGATGCCGCCTCGCTACCGGTCAGCATGAATGAGGTCGCGCCCAGCGCGAAAGGCCGGGACAGAATCTGGCCGATCTGCCGGCGCAGCAGGTCTTTCGCGGGCGATTTGATCATCACCGAATACATCGGCGGCTTGCCGTGCAGGGGAATAACGTCCACGCGAAACGGTACGTTGGTGGTATCGCCGGCCACGTTGGCAATGTTCGTCAGGCAACTCAGAAGTTCGGATTGGGTCGGATATTCGTTCATGGGCCGAGGGTTGGGTAAAAGTCACAGCAGCCAGACGCTCGACGCGGGTGCAGACGATCGTGAGAAGGCCACTACAGAAGCTTGGACATGATACGCCGACTTTAGTGCGATGCCGTAAACGCCGCACATAGGCGGGTCAGGGCGCGGGAAATCCCGCCTGATCCGGTGTAGGATTGCCTGGGGTCGTTGTTTTTGTTCAATCTATGCTGTAACCGACGGAGGAGCTTGTCATGGCCAAGAAAAGCACGGCGGAACCGATCTACAAGATCGTCGAAGTGATCGGAACTAGCACAGTATCCTGGGAGGATGCCGCCATGAACGCGGTGGCAGCCGCGGCACACTCCCTGCGCGACCTGCGCATTGCGGAAGTAGTGAAAATGGACATGAAGGTTGACAAGGGCAAAGCCGTTGCGTTCCGCACGCGGGTTCTGCTGTCGTTCAAATACGAAACCTGAGTGATGCCGTGACGGCTTGAGGGCAGCAAACGGGCGCCCGCCGGCGCCCGTTTTTCATGCGCCGGATCATCCGGCGAAAGGACTTCACGGAAAGCGGGCTGCTTTTCCCAGCCCGGCACTGACTGGTCATGCCGCCCCGCTCTCGCCTGCACGGAACTCATTGCCCTGCGTTGTGGGGCGGGTGCCGTATCGACTTCTGGTCCGTGCGTCCTGGCCGATAATGGTATTTTAACCGGCGCACAATGATGCGCTGCACGGGCGCGCCACTCCATCACGTCGGGAAAGACAATCATGAAACGCGGTAGCTGGTTCAACGCCTTTGCGGCAAACGAGAACGGCGCGCAAGGGCTGGCACCGCAGGCGCGCGAGGAAATCTCCAGGCTCGACGATGCCCTCTATACCCTGTGGAACCTTGGCGACAATGTCATTCTCGCCTGGACCTTCAGGGCCCAGGAGCTGCGCTTCCTTTCCGTCCGCCACTACGCCATTCCCGAATCCATCCACGCCGAAACACCGCCGCGGGAAGGCATGACGGACACCGTGAAATTCATCAACGGCATCCTGTCCGGACCGAAGTTCCTGGTGCCGGAGATGTTCGACCGGGTGTGCAGCGTGTTCAACGCAGCCGCGGAAGTCGTCAACGTGAGTTTCCGCATCGAATACGACCTGGACATCGAACTGATCAGCAGCCTGGTGCGGCGTTACAGCGTCTCCCTGGTTCGCGGCCGGGCTGTCGTGCTGCTTGACGCGGTGGAATTCTCGCTGCGGTCGCCGCTGGACCAGATGGCCATGCTCAACAGCCTGGCCTACTCGGTGAATTCCGGTTACGGGCAGCTGATGCAGAAGGACATCAAGATCAATTTCGCCCGCACCACCACCGGCGATGGCTTCTACATCTGGAACCGGGCGACAACGCCCGAGGCGAACATCGAGTTGTACAAGCTGATGATGATGGTGCTGGCCGACAATGCCGTGGCGCAACGAAAGGCACGCAGTTCCTGGGTGCCGAAATTGCGCGCCGCCTTTCACATCGGCGAACACTACGAATTCCATCAGGTCGAAGGGCTTAACCCGACCACCTTCAGCTACATCGTCGGCCAGGTCACCATCGACCTGTCGCGCATGATAGAGCGCGCCCTGCCCGGGCAGATCCTGCTCGGCGACTTTGGCATCGAACTGACTGAGGAGAAGACCGGGCGCAAGATTCGCTACGACACGCTGGATTTTGTCGAGAATACCGCGGCGACCCTCGACCAGCTGCATGGCCTGAACATTTCCGGCGGAAGCATCGACAACATCCGTTGCTATCTCACGGGAAATAGCCTGGGCCGCGGCCGTTACATGGTCAACCGCTATCACATTGTCGACAAGCACAACACGACGCGGACCGTCTACAACGCCAAGATCAACATCCATCGGGAAAATGCCCGGCCGATTTTCCTCGGCATCCAGACCGAAGATCTGCGGGCCTTCCCGGCCGTCAGGGTGGAATCCCTGAGCCGCGATGGGGAGCAGACGGGGTCGTTCTTTGTGAGGCCCTGAGAACGGCGATTGGTGATTCGTGATTAGTAAAGAACCTGACGCGCTTTTCGCCAGCCACCAATCACCATTTACCAGTAACCAATCACCGGTCACGGCGGCTTCACCGCCAGTGACCTGATGAAATTCAACAAATCCCAGATCTCGTTTTCGCTCAGCGTGGACTTGAAAGCCGGCATCATCTTGACGCCGTTGATAATGCGATAGGCGACGACCCCGTCTGGGAAAATCGGCGGTGGGGCAATCTTGCTGAGGTCGTCCGGGCGCTGCGGCAAGGCTGCCGCGACCATGCCGTCACCGCGCCCCTCTGCCCCGTGGCACACGGCACAATTCTTCTGGAATAACTGGCGTCCCCTGGCGATCGAGTCCGCCGAGCGCGGAATCGGGTTGCGCAGGAAGGCGGAGCGCAACAGATCGGCGTAAAAAATCGCAGAGCCGACGCACAGGACGGCCACCACAGTCAGGAACCATCGAAACATCGTCCGTTTGCGCATAATCCGGGAGGCCGAGATGACGGCGTACGCTAGCATGCGGGCGGATCGGCGACAATGCTGTCCGGGGTCGCGTGCCATCCCGCATGGTCCCGGGAACTTTGGACAACCATTCCGAATCGCAAGCCAGGGAGCGGGCGCCATCCAGGCGGGAGGACAAAACGCCTTTATCGGTAATTATGATTAATGATGCAGGCAAACTCCGGAGAAAAATTTGATCGAATCGTTGCTGCTCGCCGTGACCCACGTGACGACCACGCTGAACGGGGCAGAGATAACCAATGCGACCGGGTTCTTCTTCGAACGCGACCACCGCTTGTATCTGGTAACGGCGCGTCACGTCTTGCGGGACGAAGAATGCGGTCACTATCCGGACGGCTTGCTCATCGAACTCCATGTGGACCCGGCCAACGCGGTAGAAGTCACGCGGCTTTCCATCCCGTTGTTCAGGAACGCCATGCCGCTCTGGCGCGAGGGATCCGATTCCGCGGGCGAGGTCGACGTCGCAGTCGTCGAGCTCGATCGCTCCACCCTGCCGGCCACGCTTTCTGTGGCCGTGTTCAAACCCGACCACCTCGTCAGCCAATATGATGAAATCGAGGTCGGCACTTCCATCCTCATCGTCGGCTTTCCGCTGGGATTCCACGATGCCCTGCACCATCTGCCGGTCGCGCGGCAGGCGATCGTCGCTTCGTCTTTCGGCCTGCGTTTTCAGGGCGAGGGCTATTTCCTGACCGATGCGCGCATGCACCGGGGGGCAAGCGGCGCGCCGGTGGTTGCCCGATCTCCTTCGCCCAGCTCCGGCCGCGCGGATATGCCATGGCGGCTGCTCGGCGTTCATACTTCGCGCATGGATGTGAACAATCGCGATCTGTCGGAGGACGAAAGGCTCAATCTCAACTGCGCCTGGTACTCCGACATCATCCTGTCGTTGACCGAACCTGGTGCAGGATCCGATTCGTCATCGGCGGCGAAGAAATCATGAAGTCCGTGACACTGCCATCCGGCGAAAAAGTCCCGGCGCTCGGCATGGGCACGTGGAACATGGGCGACTCACGCGCTGACCGCGCGGAAGAAATTGAAACGCTACGCCTCGGGCTCGACCTCGGCCTGAAACTCATCGATACCGCGGAAATGTACGGCGAGGGCAAATCAGAGGAAATGGTGGGCGAAGCGATTGCCGGCCGCCGCGATGAGGTTTTTCTGGTCAGCAAGGTGTATCCGCACAACGCTTCGCGCAAAGGCGTCGCCGCCGCCTGCGAACGCAGCCTCAAGCGCCTGCGCACCGACCGGCTCGATCTCTACCTGCTGCATTGGCGCGGCGGCGTTCCCTTCGCCGAAACCATCGATGCTTTCGAATCGCTCAGGAAGGCGGGCAAGATCCGCCACTTCGGCGTCAGCAACCTCGATCTCGACGACATGCAGGAATGGCTGTCGACCGCCGGCGGAGCCGCAGCCGCCACCAACCAGTTGCTCTACAACCTGACCCGGCGCGGCATCGAATGGAATCTGCTGCCCTGGATGCGCGAACATCGCATTCCGGTCATGGCTTATTCCCCGATCGAGCAGGCGAAGCTCGTGCGTAATTCGAAGCTGACGGATTTCGCGAAGCGCCACGGCATGACGCCCGCGCAGGCTGCGCTGGCCTGGCTGCTGGCCAAAGACGACGTGATCGCGATTCCGAAGACCGCGCGGCGCGAACGCGTGCGCGAAAATGCCGGCGCGCTCGAACACCAGCTCTCGCCGGAACAAATCGTGGAACTCGACCGGCTGTTCCCTGCGCCGAAAAAATCTGTCCCGCTGGAAATGCTCTAGCGGAAGAGACCACGGGAAAGAGAAAAGGGAACTTTCAACGGCAAGGGGAAGTCATTTATCGTGCCTTCCTCGCGGGGAGAAAAAATGAAAAGCGCTTATTTCGTATTATTCTGCTTCGCATCATCGTTGAGCGCGACCGTCCTCGCGCAAAACACGGATGACGAAAAATACATCGGCGGCGGCGCACGGGTGCGGCCAGCTTACGAGGGCGCGAACAGCATCCGTGTCGACGCCATCCCTTACCTGCGGCTCTACGGCGAGCACTTTTTCGCGCGCACGACGCAAGGCATCCTCGAAGGCGGCTGGCGCACGCAACCTTTCGGCGGTGTGGTATTCGGCGCCCAGGTCGCGTACGAGGAAGGCCGGGTTGCCGACGAGTCGGCTTTCCTGTCCGAGCATCACCTCGAGGATCT
>JANXVW010000259.1 GCA_025351455.1 Betaproteobacteria bacterium
CGGCATGTATGAATACGATGCCGGGTTGGCGTTGATCCATCTCGACGATGCGCAGAAGCTGTATCGCATGGACGGCAAAGTTTCGGGTGTGCGCCTGAAGCTGAAGGACTTGTTCGCGGCGCCGCGCGTGGCCCGCGAACTTACGCATACCCTGGACGCTGATGTCTATGTCGCCGACTGGACACGCAGCCATGCCAACTTTTTCCGGGCGGTGCAGATCGAAAAACGTGTGATGTTCATCATCCTGTTGCTGATCGTGGCTGTCGCGGCGTTCAATATCGTTTCGACGCTGGTGATGGCGGTCACCGACAAGCGCGCCGACATCGCCATCCTGCGCACGCTCGGAGCCGCGCCCGGTGAAATCATGAAGATCTTCATCATCCAGGGCGCGCTGATCGGCGTGATCGGCACCCTTGTCGGCGTCGTCATCGGCGTACTGACCGCGTGGAACGTGGATGTGGTCGTGCCGGCCATCGAAAGGCTCATCGGTGTGCAGTTCCTGGCGAAGGATGTGTACTACATCAGCGACCTGCCGTCCGACCCTCATCTGCAGGACGTGGTCGTAATCGCATTGACGTCATTTGCACTGAGCCTGGCTGCGACGCTTTATCCTAGCCTGCGCGCCGCCCGCGTCAATCCCGCCGAAGCGTTGCGGTATGAGTGAGGTGAGCGTGGATACGGTCCTCTCCTGCCGCGGTTTGCAGAAGATATTCCGCCAGGGCGACTACGCCGTGCCGGTGTTGACCGGTGTGGACATCGAAGTGCGGCGTGGCGAAACCGTCGCGATCGTCGGCGCATCGGGTTCGGGGAAAAGTACGCTGCTACACCTTCTGGGCGGGCTCGACGCCGCTTCGTCCGGCGAGATCCTGATCATGGGACGCCGGCTGGACGATCTGAATGAAAAGGAGAAAGGCCGGTTGCGCAATCACGGCCTGGGCTTCGTGTATCAGTTCCATCATCTGCTGCCGGAGTTCACCGCGCTGGAAAACGTGGCAATGCCGCTGCTGATTCGCCGAATGCCCGTCGACGAAGCCAGGCAACGTGCGCAACGCGTTCTGGACCGCGTCGGGCTGAGCGCGCGGGTGACTCACACCCCAGGCGAGTTGTCGGGCGGCGAGCGTCAGCGTGCGGCGCTCGCCCGTGCGCTGGTGACCGAACCGGCGTGCGTGCTGGCGGATGAGCCCACAGGCAACCTGGATCGCCATACCGCAGAGGGTATGCTCGACCTCATGCTGGAACTCAATCGCGAGCTGTCGACCAGCTTCGTAGTGGTAACCCACGATCCCGCGATCGCCGCACGCATGCAGCGTACGCTGCGCCTGGAGGATGGAAGGCTCGGTGAAGAGCGAGGGGTGAGGGGTTAGGAGGAAGGGCAACTCAGGTCGTCATTCTTTACTGACTTTATACCCCTCACTCCTTACTCCTGTCCCCTCACTGATACTCGACCGGGATTGGATCGAGCGATCGCCACAAATACCAGGTCGCCACCGTCCGCCACGGCTGCCAGGTTCCGGCGATCTGCCGGATCTTGAGTTTGGAAAGCGGCTTTCCGCCGTTGTAGTGCAGGCCCATTGCACGCTGCAGGCCGACATCGTCCACGGGCAGGATGTCCGGCCTCATCAGGAAAAAAATCAGGAACATTTCCGCCGTCCACCGGCCCACACCCTTCACCCGCGTAAGCTCCGCGATCAATTGCTCGTCGTCCTGGTCGCTCCAGTTGGTCGCGTCGAGGGAACCGTCCAGGAAATGCTCGGCAAGGTCGATTAAGTGGGTCGATTTGGTACTGGACAGGCCACAGGCGCGCAGTTTCGACGGATCCATGCGCACGATGGCGGCGGGGCCGAGCGCGCCGACCGATTCGAGCAGTTTTTGCCAGACGCTCTCGGCGGCCGATACGGAAATCTGCTGCCCCACAATAGAACGAGCCAAGGTCGTGAACGCGTCACTGCGGCTTTGCAGTTGGGCGCCCACGAGATTGCGGATCAACACCCGCAGGACCGGGTCACGATCTGACAATTCGCGAGAGGCGTCGTTCCAGTACGATGGCGTCATGATTCAACAGGATCGCGGTCAGCTGCCGAGCCG
>JANXVW010000271.1 GCA_025351455.1 Betaproteobacteria bacterium
AGCGCGCCCGGCTCGGCGTGGCCCTCCTGCAGGAGGACCTGTCCGTCCCATTTGCCATGTTCAATCTTTATGAGCAGCGTGCAGCCGAGCGCTTTGCGTATGCGCGGGCCCTGCTCAAAACCGGGTTCGATTTCCAGCAGAATGAAAGCTACCAGTTCGCAAGGGACAAGGAAGCCTGGCCGAAGACCGAAGCGGAAATGAACGAGCTCTGGCGCAAGCGGGTAAAGAACGACTGGCTGCGGCTCAAGCTTGCCGGGAAGGACAACCGGAACATCGTCGACCTCCTCGATAAGCGCTTCGACGGTTTCCGCAAGCGCCTGGGCCAGGTAACGAGCGCAGATGCATTTCAAACCTACATGAACGCCTATACCACCGCGATCGAGCCCCATACCAACTACATGGGACCCCGGGCGGCGGAGGATTTCGACATCTCGATGAGGCTATCGCTGGTCGGGATCGGTGCGGTTCTGACGGAATCGGATGATTTCCCGACCATCCGCGAGCTGGTCCCCGGCGGGCCGGCGAGCCTCTCCGGCCAACTAAATATCGGTGACCACATCGCCGGCGTAGCGCAGGGCGAAAGCGGCCCCATGACGGACGTCCAGGGCTGGCGACTGGACGACGCGGTCGCGCTGATTCGCGGCGCGCCGGACTCGGTCGTCGTGCTCGATATGCTCCCCGCGGACGCAGGCCCCGATGGCCTCCATAAACGCGTCACCCTGATTCGGAAAAAGATCAGTCTGGAGCAGCAGGCTGCCAAATCATCCGTGCGGAGCGTGACTGACGGCAAGGTCAGCCGCCGCATCGGTGTGATCACCCTGCCCTCGTTTTATGAGGATGTCGCAGCCCGGCAAAAAGGGAATAAGGATTACCGGAGCGCGACCCACGATGTGGCTCGCCTGCTGGACGAGCTGAAAAAGGACAAGGTCGACGGGGTGTTGATCGACTTGCGCAATAACGGCGGCGGCTCGTTGGCCGAAGCGGTTGAGCTGACCGGCCTGTTCATCGGCAAAGGCCCCGTGGTGCAGCAGCGCGATGCCAGCGGTGAGATCTCCGTGGAAAGTGACACCGACCCCGGTGTCACCTGGGCCGGCCCGCTCGGCGTTCTGATCAATCGGGGTTCGGCATCGGCATCGGAAATTTTTGCCGCGGCGATCCAGGATTATGGGCGCGGGCTGATCATCGGGGAACCGAGTTTTGGCAAAGGCACCGTGCAATCCATGATCGATCTCGACCGCGTCGCCAAGAACAGCAAGCCGCAGTTCGGAGAGCTGAAATTGACCATCGCGCAATTTTTCCGCATCAACGGAGGCACGACGCAATTGCGCGGCGTGACGCCGGATATCCTCTTTCCCTCCACTTCCGGCGCGGAAAATTTTGGCGAATCGAGTTTCGACAACGCGCTGCCGTGGACGCAGATCAAGGCGGCGGACTATGTGCCCGAAGGCGACCTGAAGGGCTTGCTGCCCATCCTTTCGACATTGCATGACGCTCGCGTGAAGAAGGACAGAAACTTCCAGTACCTCCAGGAAGACCTCGCCCTGTCCAGGCTGGAGCGCGACAAGAATCTGGTTTCACTGAACGAGGCCGAACGTCGCAAAGAACGCGATGCCCAGGAGACCCGGCTGCGGGCCCGCGAGGACCGCAAGGATGCAAGCGGGCAGAACGCTCCCGGGGGGAGTAATCCGCGCGCAGACGATGGCCTGCAACCCGGCGAACGCAATTTCGCCAATGAGCTGGCCGCCGAAAAAACACGCAAGAGCGCTGAAGATTTCGTGTTGAACGAAGCGGTAAACATTCTTGGCGACGAAATGGAAGTGCTCAAGACCGGCGGCGCGCTCGCGGCCGGCGCCAAGCCCGATGCCGTGCGGGTAACGGAGTAAAACGCTCAGGACGGAAGGTAGGACTCAGGACAGAAGGTAGGACTCAGGACGCTGGACTCAGGACTGAGTAAGGCCGCAATCTCCAGTCGCCTCATCACAGCCGCATAGCGTAATCTGACCGAAAAAAATGCGGCGCAACTAATCCGGAATTTCCGGATCCACCAGGTTCGCCAGTTGCAACAGCGACTCCTGCCAGCCGAGATAGCACATTTCCGCCGGAATGACGTCGGGTACGCCTTCCTGCACGACGGTCAGCTCAGTCCCGCACGAGACTTTCTTTAGGGTCACGGTCACCTGCATTTCCCCGGGCAGGTTCGGGTCGTCGAACTTGTCCGTGTAGCGGATGAGCTCGTTCAGCTTGATCTCGAGATACTTCCCGCCGAAGGAATGGCTCTTCCCGCTGGTCATGTTGGTGAAGGACATCTTGTGCGTGCCCCCTACCTTTGGATCGATGTGATGAACCTTCCCGGTGAAACCGTACGGCGGAAGCCACTTGGCCATGGCATCGGGATCGGTGAACGCGCGGAAGATCCGTTGAGGCGTGCCACGGAGAACGCGGTGAAGACGGATGGTGCTGGGCATGGTCGATTCCTTTCAGTACGAGATGTGTACGCCGCTACGTCGATATTCCCGTTCGTCTGGCTGCAGGTTGCGTCGGCGCCTGATCGGTTTCCGGAAGCGTCGAATGCGTCCGTCGCCCCCGCACGATATGCCAGATCAACGCCACCGGCGCGCCAAGCCCGATGATCCAGTGCAGCATGCTGACGACAGGGCGCGTTACCTCGTCGCTGTAGTACAACACGTAGCCTGAAACAATCAACAGCACGAGGAACGCGACAAGTATGCAGCCTGCGAGCAAATTCTTGCGTTGATGCCAGCCGACGCGCACGTGAACCGGCAGCAGGGATCCGGCAATGAGGAGCATGAGCACCGCGGCGGTGCCATGCAGGCGCAGCCACCACTCCTCCATCGGATGTGGCGGTTCGCCGAATTCCCCATGCTCCCGCAGGAAGAAGCGGTACACCAGCCAGATTGCACCGGTCACGAACAGCGCGGCGCCGCTCCAGTACACCCAGTGCCGATGACCTCGGGAGAGTCGCATCGTCTTCTTACGCGGAGAAGTTCATTGCGGTACAGCGGCGCGTTTCGCCAATCTACTCCCGACGTTGACCAGGTCGCCCTTGCTGCCCCCTTCGAATGCCATCAGATAGGTCAGCACGTCGCCTTTTTCGAGCGTCGTGCATTCACGACTCAACAGCATCAGGCAGTTGAGCCTCAGGAATGTTTCGACGTAGCGCGGATCGCTGAGGCGCTTCGGATTCGCGGAAGGGGCGAAGGGTTCGATACGGCGCTTTTTGGCGTGCTTCGGATCGGGGTGCTCCCAATCGTTGATGACATGACAGGTGCGACAGGGGATGTCCGTTTGATGCGCATACACGGAATAGCGCGCGTCCTTCAAATGGCACGACGCGCAACTCACCATGCCGGCCCCTTTGACCAGATGCTTCTCGTTATAGAACGCCTCGCCGCGCTCGGCGGAGAATCCGGCGAACGATGGAACCTGCGTGCGCGCCTGCGCCGCGTACACGGCCAGGATCTGCTGCGGCGTATCTGCCCGTGCAACGCCCGCAATGAGATGACCGCACCCCAATACAATCGACGCGAGTACCACGCTTCGCAGCATTTTATCCTCCGATCGCTTGTTATTGTCGCTGGGGCCGCGCTCACTGCCTCCGCCCGGACCATGATTCTAGCGCGGGTTTGCCGGCCGAGGCAGGTTCGGATACTGGTCGGACCACCGCAACACTCTGGACCGCCCAAAAAAACGCTCGGAATATAGCCTTTCGGAACCCTTGGAGTCCCCTTCTCCAGCCCAAAGTGGGTTCCAAGCGTCCCATGAAAACAAGATGCCCTTCGGGCGCGCCGCTCCATAGCCTTCGTTCGGTAAGCCGTCGTGCCAACCGCCGAACAATCCCATTGACGCCTGCGCCACAAGGTTCAGAATAATCGACGAAGGATCACTTTCCGTGCCGCGCGTTCGAATGCGCTTTTTTTCAGTGGAGGTGCCCTATGAGAAGGAGACTGTATTTCGTCCTGCCGGACGTGGCGAGCGCCGAGCAGACCCTGCACGATCTGTTGCTTGCCCGCATCAAAGTCAGCCATATTCATTGCCTGGCCCGACGCGACCTGCCGATGGGCGAACTGCCCGAAGCCAATTTTCTGCAAAAAACTGACTTTGTCCATGGAGCCGGGACCGGCATCGCGCTCGGCGGCGCGCTTGGTATCGCTGCCGGGGTGCTGCTCGTGACGTTTCCGCCGGGCGGCGCCTTGCCTATCGGCACCGTGTTGATCACCAGTCTGGTCGGCGCCGCGTTCGGCGCCTGGGCCGCAACGATGGTGGCCACGTCGGTCCCGAATTCCAGACTCGCGATGTTTGAACAGCGCATAGCCGATGGAAAAGTCCTGATGATGGTGGACGTGCCCTTCACACGCGCGCGCGAAATTTCCGATCTCGTGCACGCCCGGCATCCAGAGGCCATGATGGGTGGAATCGAGCCCACGATCCCGTCTTTTCCCTGAGCAGCGCGTTGGCGTAACAAAAGGGCATAAATTGAATCAGTACCTGCAGGATGCTCGCGGCACCACCGATTGATCCTCTGCGGCGTTCCCGCCATTAACCCGAGGGAGTCGTTCAATGAAAGCTTCCGCCTTTGCGTTGATCTGCGTTTTAGTCATCCTGTCCGGCTGTTCGACAACACAAGAAATCCTGCTCGCCAAGAACAACCCCACCAAAATGGTCCAGACCATCGCCCGTTCCCCCGGCGACAGCGACGCCGCCGACATGAATAAAAATGTCGATGACGCATTCGCCGCCCAGGGTATCGAGGTGAAGTCCGTCCTTCCTCCGGAAACACGAAAGTCACCTGATGTAGATGCCATATACGTATATTCCGACCAATGGCGATGGGATCTCGTGATGTACCTTCGGGCACTTTCCATAAACATCTTCGATGCCGAATCGGGGGATCTGTTGATTACTGGAAAATGGCACGATTCGACACTGCATGGCTTTCGGGATGCGCGTGAAGTGAGCCACAATCTGGTTGCTGACATGATCGCAAAACTCAGGGCAGCGACCAACAAGAAATAATGAATCCCGCGTGCGGATATTGCCTGTCAGTCCGGGCTGAACAAGCCGATTGAATTGGGGTGGCTAGCGCAGGAGTTCGGCCATGACCGACCGCCCCCGCTCGATTCGCCCCTCAATGGCGTGACTGAAGCGCGAGCTGTTGCAACAAGACGGAAACAAGTCGTGAAGGGGATCTTCGCATCTTGCAGGAACCCCGGGCTCAGGCTGAGCTAGCCTCGTTTCCCGGCCCTCGAGGCTCTGCATTACGCGCCCCGGCGGGTGTTGCGGAAACATTCGAACTATTTCCCTTGAGTGAAACGATGCGGAATCCCGGATCAAGCGTGACTATCGCGTTGTCCGGCACATCCTTGTAGATCACCGCGTTGGCACCGATCTTCACATTGTTGCCAATGGTGATCCTGCCAAAGAGTCGGGCGCCCACTGCGATGTACGCATTATCGCCAATGACCGGCGCGCCATACGTTTCGCCGGATCCCGCTTCGCCGATGGTAACGTTCTGCGACAGGTTGCAGTTGTTGCCAATGACCGTTCCGCCAGAGACCGTTATGCCGCCGAAATGCCCGATATACAGGCCGGGACCGAATCGCGCCGAACGCGGCAGTTCGATCCCCCAAAGGATCTTCATCAAGCCATTAAGCACGAAATAGACCGGTTCAAGGAGTACGCGAAGCAAAATGGATCGGGTCTGCAGCCACTGTCCGAACCGCAGGACAACCACCACCTGCACCCCTGGCGCGCGCGCGCAATTGATCAGGCGACGCAGCTTGCTGCCGCCCAGATAACGATACGTGCGCGCCACGTCGGCCCGCCATGCTCCGCGGATGTGAGGCGCATTCAAGACCAGTCACCGGTACAGTCAATGGATATTTGCATTACTTACATGGTTTGTGTTGTTTCGCGGCGACAACTCTTTGCAACGCAAAAGTATTCAAGATTCCAGTTAGTCAGTGCGGCCACCTAAAGATTGCGCACACCCTGGTGCCCCACCATGCGCCATATGGCCTTGAACGCGCTAGCTCGATCGGCACACATGCCGACCCGACGACGCCTCTGGATCTTTCGCTATTGATTTTTTTCACTATGGATCTCCGAGGTGCCGGCGCAGTCACCAGCGAGCGTTTGATAATTGATGAGGAAGGGGAAACGCTCAATCCGTGGACTACCCTCGCCTGAAGGAGAGGGCTTTAAGGATCGCCTGGCGGGGACTCTAAAAGGGGTCTGGTCCCTTTCTGAAAGCAGCGAGGATTCAGAAAGCGACCGACCTCGCCAAGCTTAAGAAAGTTGGCAGGCTGTTGGCGAGCGTGGGGACGGCGACATCAATCGCCCTAGTGTTTGTCCTTCCCGCGGCCTTTGCCCTTGCCAGGACCGTCATTCGACGCCCCCTCGAGCCGGAAGTCGCCGCGCTTGAGCGCATGAAATTCCGCTGACCCCGGCTTGATCCCCAATTCCTTTGCCAGCGCGCCCCAGCCCTTTCCCTGCCCGGACTGATAGACGTCCATCACCCTCTCGGTCGGCTGGCTGGCCATCTTGCCCAACTGGAATACCATGAAGGCATCGGCGGGCTCCTTGACCGTGCCGATCACCACTTTGACCTGCGCTTCGGGAACGCCGAACTGCGCGCTGATCCTGGCTGAAAAATTGGCAAGGTCGCTCTTGGCCTGCGCGTTGAGCTTGCTTAAGAAACCGTCGAGCCCTCCCCCTGCGAGGGCATGGGTCGAAAGCATGGCGCAGAACAAAGCGATGAGAATTTTTTTCATTGAGGCGACCCCCTGTTGGAATAATGAAAGAAATTCTAGCCTATCAAGTGCAAATTCGTTATCGCTCTTCAACGGCGTTTGGCCTTGAACGACAAAGTCGCAGGCGGCAGGCAGGTTTCGTCATTGCAAGCCTGGACTCTCAATGCGGCAGTTGTCGAATTACGCTGCACCAGCGCCCCTTTCGGCGCCGTCCCGATCAACGCTATCCTGCCTTCGTAGACTTTGAGTCCGTCGGGGGCAAATTGCGGCTCGAAGAAGGTTGCCGCGGGATATTCGATTCGCAGATCAGGAACCCCCTCGACCGACAGGCTGGTGGGGATCAGATAGTCGAAGGATGCGGGGTTGGCGTTGACGTGATAGCCCCGGTCGATCACGACAGTGACCCTCAATTCATCGTGATCGCCGCTCTGGCGTATCTCGCCGAGCGCGTGCACGTGTTCTGCTGTGCCAGGCAACGTGGAACGGGCCGCTGAAGATCGACTGTCCGACTTCGCGGGAGTCGTGCTCAACGGCAGAGGATAGCGGCTAAGCGCGGCCACGGCGGCGGGCCATTGATCTGGATTTTGTTGCAGCCTGTTGCTCAAAGGCGTCACGATGCGCAGTGCGGCCTTCGCGTAGTTCTGTTTGCCTGTCACTTTGTGCATTCGCGCGAGCAACTCGATCGCCGCCGATGTGCCGCTGGGCGCGGCATTGTCGCCATCATCCAGCGGCGGGAGGGGCAAATCTTTTGCAGCCTCCGATGTGATCAGGGTGTCGCCTTGGGAGAAACGGCGCAGCATCGATTTGCTGAGTTGCGCCGCGCGCTCGCGCCATACCGTCTGTTTTGTTGCGTCCGCCAGGGTCAGAAAAGCAATGCCCAGCAGAGCGTAGTCGTCCAGGTAGCCGTGAATCTGGGCGCGTCCGCCGAAGAGTTCGTGTTTCAGTTCGCCGGTCTTCGGATCGAAGCCTTCTCGCCAGAGACGATTGGCCGCCTGCTCCGCCAGCGCGATGAGGTGCCTGTCCTGCAAAAGAATCCCGCCTTGCACGAGCGCGTCGATGGTCATGCCGTTCCACGCCATGACAATCTTCTCGTCACGGGCAGGCTGTGTTCTCTGATTTCGCGCTTCGAGCAGCTTGGCGCGCGCCGATGCCAGCGAGGCCAGCAGCAGACTGATTTCCCTACCGCCCGCACGTTGCAAGGTCTCGGCAATGGGCATGCGTACGCGCAGCACCCCCATTTCATCGTCGGCGACGAGCCGCTCGCCGCCCTGGTCGGGAATCGGTGTCAGCGCGTAGACCTGGAAGAAACGCCCGGCTTCATCCACGCCGAGGATCGATTCAATTTCGCTCCGGCTCCAAAGATAGCTGACGCCCTCGTGACCCGCCACCTCGGCATCCTGCGCCGCATAGAAACCGCCATCGGCGGCCATCATTTCCCGCGACAGATAGTCGGCGATGTCCTCCACCACTTGCCGGTAGAGCGGGTTTTGCGTGATGCGCCATGCCTGCGCGTAGATCCCGAGCAATTGGGCGTTGTCGTACAACATCTTCTCGAAATGCGGAATCGACCAACTGGGCTCCGTGCTATAGCGATGGAAACCGCCCCCCACATGATCGTGAATGCCGCCGAACGCCATCGCGTCCAGTGTGCTCGTCAGCGCCTGCAATGCCTGAGGGTCATTGCGGATATCGCGGCCGGCCAGCAGCAAATTCAAAGCGGGCTCGCGGGGAAATTTCGTGGGGCCACGGCCGAGGCCCCCATTGGTCGCGTCGTACTCCCGCAGAATCGCCTCGCGCGCGCCACTTAACCAATCTGCCGGCTTGATGGATGCAATCGTCCCCGTTGGAGGCTGGCCGCGCTCTTTCAACGTCGCCTGGTAGACGCGGTCTGCCTGATCCAACACCTCTTGCCGCCGGTTCGTCCATTTCTCGTGCAGTGCTTTGAGAATCGAGGGGAAGCCCGGCCGGCCGGACTCCGTGTCAGCGGGCGGAAAATAGCTTCCGGCATAGAAAGGCTTCAAGTCCGGCGTGAGAAAAACATTATTGGGCCACCCTCCCCGCCCCGTCATCAAATGGGTCGCCTGCATGTAGATGTTGTCCAGGTCCGGGCGTTGTTCGCGATCGACCTTGATGTTGACGAACCACTCATTCATCAGGTTGGCGATTTCCGGATCGGAATAGATGGTCCGTTCGGCGACGTGGCACCAGTAGCAGGTGCTGTAACCAACGGACACGAAGATCGGACGATTCTCCCGCTTCGCCTTGGCGAGGGCTTCCGGCCCCCAGGGATACCAGTCGACCGGGTTGTGCGCGTGCGAAAGCAAGTACGGGTTGTTGGAGTCGATGAGGTGATTGGGGTGCATGCTTTGCTTTGGTACATGCAACTGTCGCGTCGCGGTGTTCTCGTCCACGGCCGCAGACACAGACGGGGGTGCGACTCCGAGAAAAATGATTACCCCGATGGCGATGCATCTGTTAACCGACCGGGTCAGGCTTGGCAGGCTGGACAAATGCGCTTCACCGGTCAAGGACGGAAATTCCAAGCTCACGTTTAGAGTCAATCCGAAGCTGCTGGACGGCGTGCGAAAGCATAGCGCGTTCCCATGACCGGCAGGGAGCGGGCGAAAGACAATGAGCCGAATGCCCTGCGTTTCGATTCCCGAAGTCACCTGAAATTCGCTTGACTATGTTGCGCGATGGGCGCTTACTGGATTCGCTTCCGTACGCTGCCCGGGGTGGATGCTCAAGCCCAAGGCATGACGATACGGTTGTTGCCCGGAGCGTTCGCTGTTGCGCGCGTCGCGATTCTCGCGGTGTGCCTGATGCGGACAGGGTGGCGACCACTTTAGGACCCGTGTTTGAGGGTTATCTCTTCGGGTGTGCCGAAGCAAACGCAAAGGGCGTGACGCAAGTCGCGCCCTTTGTACGTCCGCGTTTCCAACAACTCGCGCAAAACTCAAGGCAAGTCAGCGTCCGGAGGCTTTTGTGGCCAGGAACCAGCGAACGCCCTGCCCCGGCTTTTCGCCGCGGGCCTTTTTCCCAAGTGTAAGAACCCGCGCCCTCGAATAGAAGGCGCAATGAATCAGGTCAGATTACGGCGAAGCCGATTGTGTTTACGCCGTCACGATAGTCACGACAGTCACGGCCTTCTCACGGCATTCACGGCCTTTTCGGCCTCTTCACGGCGCGGACTTTTCCGCTCGGTCCCCCGCCCGCATAGAAGAGATCCTTGCCGTCGGATTCGAGCCCGCTGACGCCCACCCCTTTCGGCATCTGCAGCCGCTCGAACACGGCGCCACTGTCGGGATCGATGCGGCGGATATCGCTCTCTTCCGCTTCCCAGGTGCCATGCCACATCTCGCCGTCGACCCAGGTCACGCCGGTGACGAAGCGATTGGATTCGATGCTGCGCTTGATGGCGCCGGTAGCGGGATCGATCTGGTGGATCTTGCGATCGCGATAGTTCCCGACCCACAGGCTGCCCTCGGCCCAGGCCATCCCGGAGTCGCTGCCTTTGCCGGGCGCCGGGATCGACGCCACCACTTTGCCGGTGGCGGGATCGATCTTGTCGATGCGCGCCTCGGCAATCTGGTAGAGGTATTTCCCATCGAAGGCCGTGCCCGCGTCGCAAGGGACGTCGAGGGTATCGATCGGGTCGCCGCTCATGGGATCGAAGGCCATCAGTTTTGCCCCTGTCGCGGCCCAGACATGCCGGCCGTCGTGCGTCACACCGTGGATCTTGTCGACGCCGGGAAATCCGTACTCGCGCACGATCTCGGCCGCACGTACCGTTGCCTGCGGTTCGTCCATTCCCGAATTACGCGTCATCACCGTCTCCTTCTGGCGCCCTGGATGGGCGCGACGAAAACCACTTTATTCGAACGGGAGCGAAGCGGGGAGTAACAAGATCGTCGTGAATCCGGTCAGGGCCGGTGACAGCCAGCGCTGCGCCCGCCCCGCCCGATCGAACGCACCCGTCGCTCTGCCTCGAGTTCGACGAGCGCGCGCTGCACGGTACGCTGGCTCGCCCCCAGGGCCACGCTCAAGGCGGAGGTCGACCAGGCTGCGCCATCCGAGAGCAACGCAACCAGTGACGCCTGATCGCCGTCGATCGGGGGTGCCAGCACCACGACTTCCTTCGCGCCACGCGGCTCGAGGACGAAGCCTCGTGGCGTCGCCGCGATGCGTGCCAGCTCTGCGACGAGCGCGCGCAGACGGCCGATCTCGACGCGCAAGCGCGCCCGATGCGACTCGTTGGGGCGGCGGGCGCCGAACGCGCGCGCGATCAAAGATTCCCGATCGACGTCATTGGGCCACGCCTCGGCAAGCGCGCGCGCCAGCGAAAATAACACCGGCCGGCGCGCAAGCGGCCGCCACGTAGCACCGGCACGCAGACCGCGACGACACGCGTCGACGACCAGCGCGCCGGAATCCAGAAGTGCTGCAACTTCCTCGAGGCGCAGCGTCTGCCCGCCACGTCGCGCGGCAGGGCGTTCGAGCGCGGCCTTCCCCTCGGCCACCTCGGCCAGAAGTGCCGGCACGCGTGCACGATCGGCCGCGTCGTTCGCGCGGGCGAGCGCTTCTCGCGCCGGGACGATGCGCAACGAGCGTAGTGCCAGCTCCGCTGCGGCCAGTTCGGCCACCGCCGCGAGCGACGGCGGCAGGCCATGCGCATCGAGGGTTGCCAGCGCATCCGCAGCCTCTTCGAGGCGGCCGATCAGCAGGAGCCGGCGCAACGCGATCAGCCGCGCCTGCAGCGCATTGGCCCGGTCCCCATGCGCATCGAGTGTCTCCGACGCCGATACCAGCGCACGTGGCGATCCGGCGAAATCGCGCATCGCCAGGGCCACCTCGGCCTCGGCTACGACGCATCGGGCGCGCGCCATTTCCTCGTGCGTGCCGAAGCCGCGGGCGGCGCGTCGCAGAAGTTCGCGGGCGCGCGGATATTCACCGAGCTGCGCCATGGCGGTGCCGCGCAGAGCCAGCGCCGGCGGGTCGTCGCGCAGCGCAACCCGCTTGAGGGCGCCGAGCGCATCACCTGCGGCGAGCGCGCGCGCAGCAGCAGCGATCAGGGAATCCATTTCAGCAGGCTACCCTACCGCGCGAAGTCGCGTCGAGAACCGATACGTCAAAATCCTACTGCGATAACTTACCGCGATGACACGAAGGGTCACAAAGGAAACACAAAGGGACACGAAGGAGTAGCGGGAGAACAATCCTGCTATTTTGGGCAGAGCCGCGATGGCTGCGATACGGGATGACTATGGTCGCATAACTCATATGTACC
>JANXVW010000300.1 GCA_025351455.1 Betaproteobacteria bacterium
GGGAAGGCTAGGTCACTCACCTATGGTGAGTGACCTCGCCGCGATTGGTGATTGATAACCGGTGATTGGATTTCCTGCTTGAGGCACTATTTCACCAATCACCAATCACCAATCACCGAATTCCTAGTTCTTGGTGCCGAACAACCGATCCCCCGCATCCCCCAGTCCCGGCACGATATAGGCATGCTCATCGAGGTGGTCGTCAAGCGCGGCGACGAACATCGGCACATCCGCGTGCGCCTTCTGGTAGACCGTCACGCCTTCCGGTGAGGCCACCAGGGCCAGAAACAGGATGTCTTTCGCCGGTACGCCGCGCTTCTTCAGGACCTGCACGGCATGCGCGGCGGAATAGCCGGTGCCGATCATCGGGTCGCACAATATGAATATGCGTCCGTCCATCTCCGGCAGACGCACCAGGTATTCGACGGGCCGGTGGTTTTCATCGCGATAAAGCCCGATGTGTCCGATACGCGCCGACGGGATCAGTTCCTGCAAGCCATCCGCCATGCCGATGCCCGCGCGCAGCACAGGCACGATCGCCAGCTTCTTGCCGGCAATGACCGGCGCCTGCATGGTCGTCATCGGTGTTTCGATCGCGCGCGTGGTAAGCGGGAGATTGCGCGTGACCTCGTAACCCATCAGCAGGGTGATCTCGCGCAGCAACTCGCGGAAGGTGCGGGTGGACGTGGTCTTGTCCCGCATATGCGTGAGTTTGTGCTGGATCAGCGGATGATCGAGGATGAACAGATTCGGGAAGCGCGGATCCTGCTTCATTGCGGAAAATCCTGGGAAGGTTGACTCGGTGAATGTCAGCAGGTACGCCTTCTGTTCAGCTTGCCGCGAGTTGGCCGCAGCGCGTTAGGGCAGCTTGATTTTTCCCGGCAGACCGCCAGGCCCGCCGAATCCGCCGGGCATGGTTTCGGGAATGACGATCGAGGAGCTCTGTTGCCGGCGCATTTCCTGCAATTCCTTGACGGCGCGCTCGACCGCGACGGCGGCGGCTTCCGCAAATTTCTCCGCCGCCTGGCCGAGGGAGTCGCCTTCGACTTCGAACGCCAGCGGCAACGCGCCGACCGGCGTCATGAGCTGCGTTTCGCCGACATAGATCACCTTGCGGGCTGCGTCGACTGAACTGTCCTTCTTGACCGGGGTCATTACGCGGATGGTGCCTATCTTGCGGTCGGTGAAAATTTCCTCGCGATACAGGTTCGCGGGGTCCATCTTGAGTTCGGGTGTATTCTCGGCGGCCATGACAATATTCCTGCGGTGGGTTCCTGTTGGAAAACGGGCCGATTATCCCACGACTTCAACGGCGCCCAAAACCTTCATCCAGAAAGGCCCCGGCCTTCTGCTTCTGCGTACCTGATCCGGATTCGAACCCATGCTCGCGTACCGCCACCTTTTCCATGCCGGCAATTTCGCCGACGTCTTCAAGCATTCGCTGCTCACGCGCCTGATTCTCGCATTGGAGAAAAAGGACAAGCCCTTTTTCGTCCTCGATACCCATGCGGGCATCGGCCGCTACGACCTGACCCACGAATGGGCACAGAAGAACGCGGAGTACAGGGACGGCATCGCGATGATCTGGGGACGCAAGGATGTCCCCGATGAATTCATTCCCTACTTCGAGGCGATACGGGGCGAGAACGCCGGCAACGAGTTGCGCTTCTATCCCGGCTCGCCGCGCATCGTGCGCCGCCTGCTGCGCCCGGTCGATCGCATGGTCCTGGTCGAACTCAACAAGAAGGACTGCGAGAACCTCGGCGGCCTGTACGGCGGCGACCGCCAGACGACGGTCTATCTGATGGATGGCTATCAGTCGCTGAAGGCATTCCTGCCGCCCAAAGAGCGGCGTGGTCTGATTTTCATCGACTCTTCGTTCGACCGCGCCCGGGAATTCGACCGGCTCACCGAAGGCCTCGTCGAGGCGCACCGGCGCTTCGCCACCGGCGTCTACGCGCTCTGGTATCCGCTGATGGAGCCGCTGGCGATGCGCGCCTTCGAGCGCGGGCTGGTCGCAACCGGGATCGGAAAAATGCTTCAACTGGAAATGACCGTCGTCCAGGATGGTTACAGCGAAGGCATGCGCGGATGCGGCATGCTGGTGGTGAATTCTCCCTTCGGGTTCGAGCCGGAAGCCCGTTCGATGCTGAAATGGCTTCAACCGCTGCTGTCCCGCGAGGGGGGCGGCGGCCACCGCGTGGTTTGGCTGGCGGGGGAGTAGGGTCGCCGGTGGCTTAAGCGATTTGAGGAGGGGATTCGCACGGCCGATGCCGGCGCTCCCGGTAAAAATGACACACATTTTCCGTGCGCTCCCGCAAGATGCGCACGGTTATCGTGCATTTTCGCCTGAAAACGGCCCCAGCCTGCAGGCATCCGCCCATGGCCCGAATTTTGCACAAGTAGGGGTCGTAGAGCAGGTCAATCAAGGGCAGTCAGCAGGTAAAAAGAGATTATTTCCGGCCCGGCGGGGTCGGGAGGAAACGCCGGTCCAGGGGCAAGACATGGATTCGTTTTCTCTCGCATCACTGGCGCTGCAGTTACTCGCCTCCATCCATTCGCTGTCCGGTTATCCGGCGACGAAGGATCTGCCTGAAATTCACCAGGCACCCCTCGCCGAAATCCAGCAGCGATTCTGCAACGGCACTTGCAGCGCCCAGGCGTTCTATCGGCCAGGCGAAGGGGTCTACATCGACGAGGCGTTCGACCTCGCCAACGATGAGTTCGCGCGCTCCGTGCTTCTGCATGAACTGGTCCATCATGTCCAACGGACCAGCGGCACGTTCCAGAAGATACCTTCGCAGTGCGACCGCTGGTTCGCCGCCGAACGCGAGGCATACAACATCCAGAACCGATACCTTGAGGAGGCGCACGACGCCCATCGGGTCAATGTCAATGCGTGGCGGGCACGCTGCGACGATTGACGCTCCCGCGCAACGGCTGATTTAATGCCGTCAGGGGGAGGCACTCGCAGGGGGTGACCTTGAATCAATCGGAACTGGTTTCACTGATGGTGGAATTGTTCGCGGCCATCAGGCTCGTGTCGGGCTATCCAAGCCCGGCGGTCCTGCCCGAAGTTCATTCGTTGCCGCAAATCGAGATCCAGCGCAGGCTGTGCGATGGCCGGTCCTGTCGCGTCAAGGCCTACTACCACCCGCAATCGGGCGTCATCGTCGATGAAACGCTCGACTTCCAGGGCGATCCCTTCGATCGCTCCATCCTGCTGCACGAGCTGGTGCACCACTTGCAGAAAACCACCGGCAAGTTCGAGGTGGTCACCAGCTTTTGCAGCCGGCGCATATCCGAGGAACTCGAGGCCTACGAAATCCAGAACCGCTACCTGTCCGAGATCCATGCTTCGCGCCGTGCGTTTGTGATGGGCTGGAATGGCAAATGCGCCGATGACGATGAGGCGCTCAAGCCGGACGCAACCGTGCGACGCTGGGGCGACTGAAGCCTGTATCGCTTCGCCCCGGCATTCCGCGGATGGCGGCGACAGGCCGGATGCGGGGCGTTCAGGTCATGGCTGCCTTGCGAAACCGGCACTGCGTCCCAAGGTTCTGTTAGCCCGGTATCCACCCGGTATCCGATGGGCCGCCCGTAACTTGGGCATAATGCTCTGCGTGGACCGGACGTTCTGGTCCTTCGTTGTTTCAGGGGGGGCACGGGTCCGCATCCGATCGGCCGACCCGGTCGTAGAGAAACTACCCGCGATGTGGATGATCGAAGCGGGTCAACAAGTCGCGTCGGCCCGCCTTTTTCCAGCCAGCTTGTTCGGACTGACAGTGCCTTGCATCCGGATGATCCGGGGGTGAAATGAACGCGATGAAAAGGTTGTGCTTACTGGTTTTGGTGTTGCTCGCGGCAATGATTTGCAGCCCGACTTTTGCCATGACGTCGGCGATGGTGGCATCCTGTCCCGCGGGCATGGACCAGAAGGTCGAAACCGTGACCGGCATGTTCAAGGTCCACGTGATCTGCGACCACGTCATGTTCGAAATCCCGGAAAAGATGCTGAACCGGGACATGCTGGTCAACACCGAGTTCGCGGCGTTGTCCACCGGCAGCGACTTCGTCGCCCCCGGCTCCGTCGTCGACAATCGCGTCATCCGCTGGGTGCGCCGCGGCAACAAGCTCTATCTCGAGAACGTGCGCTACGAAATGTGGGCGCAGAACATGTCCAGTTTGCAGCGCGGCGTGGAATCGGCTTCCCTGCGCACGGTCATCAAGGCGTTCGACATCATCATGGAAGGGCCGGCCAGCGCTCCGGTGATCGACATCACGACTTTGTTCGTCAGCGAGGTGCCGGACGGATTCGCGCTCGAGTTCATGCAGTACTTCCACATGAACGCGATCGACCCGAAGCGCTCCTTCATCGAGAGCGTCAAGGCATTCCCGCAGAACATAGACATCCGTTTCCAGCAGACCTGGGTGCCTTCCGCTGTCGAACTCAGAAAGACCGTGGACGATGAATCCGATCGCGTGCCGGCCCAGCTGGGCTTCATCTTCCATACCAGCTGGCTGCTGCTGCCCGAAGAGCCGATGGACCCGCGCTATGCGGACGATCGCGTTGGCTATTTCGCGGTGCCATTCGACGATTACGGCACCAACGACCACGGCAAGGTGCGGCGTGCCTTCATCCAGCGCTACCGCCTGCAGAAAAAGAATCCCGAGGCCGAGCTGTCCGACCCGGTCAAGCCTATCCTTTTCTACATCAGCGATGAAGTGCCGGAAAAATGGCGCCCGTACATCAAGGACGGCATCGAGGACTGGCAGAAAGTGTTCGAGAAGGCGGGGTTGAGCAACGCGATCCTTGCGCGCGACGCCCCTTCGCCGGAAGAAGACCCCAACTGGGATGCCGAAGACGTGCGTTACAACGTGGTGCGGTGGACGCCGAGCGGGCGGCAGAACGCGATGGGCCCCGCGGTAGTCGATCCGCGCAGCGGGGAAGTCATATCCTCGCACGCGATTTTCTGGCACGACGTGCTGAGGCTCGTCGAGACCTGGTATTTCACGCAGGTGGGGCCGCTGAATCCGAAGGCACAGAAGGTGCCGCTGCCGGATGACGTGATCGGCGACATGCTGCGTTATGTCGTCGCGCACGAGATCGGCCATGCGCTCGGCCTGCGCCACAATTTCAAGGGACACTCTGCCTATTCGGTGGCGCAACTGCGCAGTCCCGAATGGACGCAGAAGTGGGGAACGTCGGCATCGATCATGGACTACGCGCGGCTCAACTATGTCGCGCAACCCGGCGACGGCGCCTTTCTTTTGCCGAAATTCGGACCGTACGACTATTTCGCGATCGAATGGGGATACCGTTCCTTTTCAAACGGCATGAGCTGCGACGACGAATGGCCGCACCTGGACGACCTGGCCTCGAAGCAGGTAGACGATCCGATGCTGCGTTTCGGCGGTGAAGACGACTATGCGAGCCTGGATCCGAAAGTCAATACCAATGTCGTCGGTGGGGACCCGATCGAAGCCGCCGATCTCGGCCTGCGCAACATCGACCGCGTCGTGCCGATGCTGATTACGGCGACGACCAAGCTCGGAGGAGACTACTCGCGCCTGCGCGAAATGTACCAGGCGCTGATGGTGCAGCGTTACCGGGAACTGGCTGCGGTCGCGAAAATCGTCGGCGGTGTCGAGGAAACACGTTACCAGGCGGGACGGGGCGTGGCGCCGTTCAAGCCGGTTGAACCGGAGCGCCAGCGCGCGGCGGTGAAATTCCTCGTCGACAGGGCATGGGCGACGCCGCAGCCTTTGCTCGATTCCGAAGTATTGAGACGAATCGGACCGTCGGGCGGCACGGATGCATTGCAGGGCGCCAACGTGCAACTCTTGCGGCAGGTACTCGATACGGGCGTGTTCCAGCGCATGGCGGAGGCGCGCCATGCCCAGCCGTCCGGCAAGGGCTATGTCGGCATGGACATGCTGGTGGATTTGAACGACGGATTGTTCAGGGAGCTGACCGGCAAGAAGCCGGTAGTCGACCTGTACCGGCGCGAGCTGCAGCGCAACTACGTGACGTTACTGCTGGTGGCAACCGGGGCGACCAACGATCCGCAGGGACAATCCAGTTCGATCGACATGAAGAAGTTGCTTGACGACGGCTCGATACACGGCCACGGGCGCGATTTGTCCGTCACGCGTACCGCGAGTTCGCCACTGGCCGACGTGGCCAAGGAATACCGCCGCGAGCGCGGCCGGCCCAGCGAGTTTCGCTCGTCCCTGCGCTCCGGTGTAGCGCATCTGTACGCCAAGATCGACGACGCCATCAAACGCACCAAAGACACGGAAACGTCCGCGCATCTGCGCGATTTGCGGGCGGAATTGGGGAAAGTGCCGTAAAGAGCCGTGACGGTCGTGACTATCGTGACTACGTGACTGTCGTAAAAGCAAGGTACGCTAGAGTAAAGACGCTACGATTTCACGACATTCGCGGCCTTTCACGACAGTCACGTAGTCACGATCGTCACGTCGTCACGGCATTTCTCGCTCGCCCCCTCGCCAGCATGCATTCCGTATTGGGCACATAGATCAGATCCGCGATCTTGCGGACAAACTGATCTTCGTAGACGTCCAGTTCATTGTCGGCAAAGGCCACCCGCCAGAGATTTTCCACCAGGACGCAGCGTTGTTCCAGCGAAAGCAGGCGCTTGATCGTGGAGGCCGGATCAAAGTAAGACGTCAGGCGCTGCGCTGCGGCTTCGTCGAGCAATGCTTTTGCCTCGAGATCCGGTAACCCGAACATGCCGACCAGGCCTGCGATGGCGGTCTGCGCTTCCTGCGCAGTCTGCTTCGAGTCCACGCGCATCATTTCGTGCAACAACCCCGCGACGGCGGTGCGCAGTTTGTGTTGTTCCGATATCGCGGAGATGGCGGCATCGCCGCCGGCGAGTTCGGCAAAGAGATTTTTCAGGGCGATCAGCATCGGGGGCGTCACGAATTCAGGAATGGGTGGAACGCGAGTTTAACGCGGACTCGCCGGTGTCAGGACCGCGCTACAATTCGCGTCATCGCGAAAGGCACGCCGGAAAAAACGTCATGAAGAAAATGCTCTCGTCCGTTTTAATGCTTTGCGGCCTGCTTGCTGCCGCGCCCTCCCAAGCCGCTCCGCCCGAAAAAACGAAGGTCGTCATCGCCGTCGGCGGCAAAGCCTCGCTCTACTACCTGCCGCTGACGATCGCGGAGCGCCTCGGCTACTTCAACGACGAAGGGTTGCAGGTCGAAACAATGGATTTTGCCGGCGGCGCCAAAGCCTTGCAAGCCATGATGGGCGGCGGGGCCGACGTCGTCTCCGGCGGATTCGACCACGTGATGGTCATGCGCGCGCGAGGGCAGAACCTGCGCGCCTTCGTGTTGCAGGGGGCCACTCCCGCCATTTCCCTCGGCGTGGCGAAGGAGCGCGCCGCGCAATACAAATCCGCGAAGGACCTGAAGGGCATGAAGATCGGGGTGTCCGCCCCGGGTTCGAGCACACATGCTTTCATCAACCACTTGCTCGTGTCAGCCGGACTTGCCCCGGACGACGTCTCCATCATCGGCGTAGGCACCGGGCCGGCTGCCGTGGCCGCGATGCAGGCGGGCCATCTGGATGCCATTGCCAGCATCGAGCCCGCCATCACCATGATGGAAAAATCCGGCACGATCAAAGTCGTCGTGGAAACCGTGAGCGTGCAGGGTGCCAGGGCCATATACGGCAGCCCGTTGCCTTCGGGTTCGCTTTACACACGCGAGGAATTCATCAAGGCCAATCCGAACACGGTGCAGGCGCTGACGAATGCGATGGTGCGCGCGCTGAAGTGGCTGAAGACCGCGACGCCCGATGACGTGGCGAAGACCGTTCCGCCGGATTACCTGCTCGGCGATCGGGCGCTTTACCTGGAAGCGTATCGCAAGAACAGCGAGAGCTATTCGCGGGATGGACTATTCCCCCCGGCAGGAGCGCAGGCGCAATTGAAAGTATTGAGCGGCTTCGAGCAGGCGGTCAGGGAAGCCAAAGAGCTGAACCCTGCCGACGCATACACCAACGACTTCGTCCGCGATGCGCTGCACAAAAATAAATAGCGCGTGACAGACCGGGAAAGGCTCCCTTGAGCCGTCCTGCGACACGTGTTACGGTGGTAATTCCCTGTCCTCCAGCCCGGAACCTTTCGGGTTTCCCCAAGGATGTGCATGAAGCACGCGATAACAATCATAACCATGCTGTTGGCTGTTGCGCCCGTCACGGTGCGGGCACAAACCACGCCCGAGACCGGCAAGGAAATTTTCGAACAGATGTGCGCCGGATGCCACGGCACCTACGGTAACGGGCAGGAAGGGACGAAGGCCGGGTTCGTGCCGCGTATCGCCACGCTCGCCAACAAGGAATACATGGATTCGGTGCCCGATGACTATGTGGCGATGATCATCAAGAAGGGCGGCGCCTACATGGGCAAGATCGCGGCCATGCCCGCCTGGGAGCACAAATTCAACGACGAGCAGGTCGCCAGCCTCGTCGCCCATATCCGCACGTTGACGAATTCGGCGGAAAAACATTAGGGATAAGAAAGATCCGGCCGGTCCAACGGCCAGGGTATGCAGGTACGTCGTAACGCAGTTGAAGTGGAATTCTGACGAAGCACGTGTCAGGGAATTCTAACCAGGAGGAGGAGAAGAAATGAAAATTCTAAAATACGCAGCAGTAGTCGCGCTTGCGGTGGGGGGCCTGTCCGGGTCCGCCTTCGCGCAGGACCGCGCGAAGGCTGAACCGGGTGGCCCGGCGGGAAAATGGTCCACGCGCACGCCCGTTACGCCTGATCCGAGCAAGATCAAGGTTCCCAAGGGCTACAAGGTCAGCGTGTTCGCCGCCGGCCTCGACACGATCACGTCCATCACGGTCGACAAGCACGACAACGTCTGGGTCGCCATTTCCGGCAACACCTTCGGCTTCCCGCCGCAAGGGATCGACAAGCCGCACGTCAAGATCTTCGACAAGTCCGGCAAGCTGATCAAGGACAACGTCGGCCTGGGCATCTTCAAGTCCTTCGCCCTGAACGAAATCGGCTACTGCCCGGAGAACGGTCGTACCTATGTCGGCGACTACAGCTACGGCATCTGGGAGATCGACGGCGTCAACGGCACACCGAAGCTGATCATGAACGAAGTGCCGATCGGCGATCACGCCCTTGGCGGCATCACCTGCCGCGACGGCTGGTTGTATTACGCGGTCGGCGCGCCTACGAATTCCGGCTACTCGGATCCCGACATTCACGGCTGGACCGATGCGATCGATCCCTACTGGGAAAAGCGCACGACCGACGGCATGCCCGCGCTTCCGCGTGACCCGCCCTGCCGTGACATCGTATTGACGGGACTGAACATCCGCGACAGCCAGGGCAACCTCACGGGCGCGTACCTGCCCAAGGGCACGCCTTCCAAGCCGGGCCAGGTGATCAAGGCGCAAACGCCTTGCGGCGGCGCAATTCACCGCGCCAAACTGAAAGCCGACAGCAACTACACCACCGCCGACTGGGAAGTGTATGCAATGGGCTTGCGCAACTCGTCTGGCGTGGCGTTCGGTCCAAAGGGCTCGCGCTTCGAGAAGGCCCTGGCGGTGTCCGATAACGGCATGAACGATAAGGGCAACCGGCGTGTAGCCAACGGCGGCGAGAAGCTGTTCATCTTTACCGAGAAGGGCCAGGACGGGGGCTTCCCGGACAAGGACGGCCAAAATTTCGTCAACATCAAGCGCTATGGGCCTGACGTGTATCGGGGCAACAAGTTCGACCCGACCCGGCCGAACCCGCAGCTCAACATCGGCGACAAGCCGTTCATCCCGACGCTGCCACCGTACCGGTTCATTGACCACTCCATCGGTGTGCGCGGCACGCCCCTGATCGTGGCAAACCCGAATCCGAACGGCTACGTCAACCCGATCATGGAGTGGGACACGAACAATCCCATGGACGGGTTGGCCTGGGCGCCGAAGGCGTTCGATTCAGGCGGCGACGTAATCTACACCGCGGTGTTCGGCATCATCGACAACGGGCCGGAAAGCCTGCGTCCGATGTGGCCGGCCATCGTTCGCATCGAGCTGCTGAACCCGGCCGGCGTGAAGTGGTCGATCTTCGCGGAGAACATCGATCCGGGCCCCAACGCCTACCAGAAGAAGGAAAACCGGGGCGGCTTCGAGCGCACCAACGACGTCGAGTTCAGCACCGATGGCAAGACCATGTACGTCGCCGATTACGGCGAACTGTACGTGAATTACCAGATGGAATCGCCGTTCTACACGACGCCGAAATCCGCCGTTGTCTGGGCGATCACGAAGCAGTAACAGGCTGGTTCAGTTCGATCCCGGCGGCTGAAAGGCCGCCGGGATTTTTTTTTTGCCCGGATTCCGCTGCGCGGGAGCACGCTCGCCTTCTAACGCGTCGCGCGGTCGGCCCTTTCGCGCAATTCAGCGAGGATCGGATCCGCTGCCAGGTTCACGCCGGTCACCGTCACCGTGGCCGTGAATGTCCCATCGTCCAGTTCATGCAGGTCATGCAATACGATGTGCTTGGCCTGATGAATCATGTTCGAGAGCAGCGCATTGAGGCGATTGCGCACCGCGATTGAAGTCGCGTCCTCGCCGGAGGCTCGCGGGACGCCGTCAGGACGAACGCGAATCAGCCATTGCGTCAAGCGATCCGGCGCCTCGATGCGGAACCGGCACCAGCCCGCCGATTCGCAGCCGCGAAACTCGGCTTCAACTTGTGCAGCGTTAACTCGTGCAGCGTTTTTGTTGGCGCTGACGGATTGCGCCTGGCTTACCGGTGCGACCAGCAGGCATGCCGCAACGGCGCCGGCCGCAATCAGCTTCGATCTCATTCGTGACATGAGAAGCATGCGCGGCGTTATATCAGGTTTTGGTTTCGGCCGGCAAAAACGAACGCTCGATACCGACAGACCACAACGACGCCGGAGTTGCTGCAATCATCGCCACGTCCGCATTTCAGGCCGGTAAAATAGCGCCCTGCCGCTCCTCTGCGGCGGGCAGTCCTCCCTTGTTTTGCCGACCTATTTCCCAATATACCGTCCATGTCCGACAAGCATTCCGAAGCCATCCATATTCATGGCGCCCGCCAGAATAACCTCAAGAACCTCGACGTCGATCTGCCGCTGAACGAATTGCTGGTGGTGACCGGCGTCTCCGGCTCCGGGAAATCCTCGCTGGTGTTCGACACGCTGTATGCCGAAGGCCAGCGTCGCTACGTGGAGACCTTTTCACCGTACGCCCGTCAGTTTCTGGACCGCATGGACAAACCGCAGGTCGACCGCATCGACGGCATTCCACCGGCGATCGCCATCGACCAGACCAACCCTGTCCGTACCTCGCGTTCCACCGTCGGCACGATGACGGAACTGGCCGATCACCTGAAGCTGCTCTTCGCGCGCGCATCGCAACTGTATTGCCGTGGATGCTCCCGGCCCGTGCGCCGCGATAACCCTGATTCCATTTACGCCAACCTGCAGGCGAGGGCACAACGAGCCGGCGATCCGCGGCTGATCGTGACCTTCCCGGTCGACATCCGGAAGAATTTTGCGGAAACGGAAATCCTGCAGTTGCTCGAAGGCCAGGGCTATACCCGCATCCATTCGAAATCGAAAGACCGGCTCGAAGTCGTGCAGGATCGCTTCCGCATTTCGTCCGCCGAACGCGCGCGCGTCATCGAAGCGCTCGAAGCCGCGCTGCGCGTCGGCAACGGACACGTAAGCGTACATCCGCTCGCCGAAGGCGACACGCCGCGCGAAGGCGTGGCCACCCCTCACCCTTCACTCCTCACTCCTCACCCGCCGTGGAAGTATTCCACGGCGCTTCACTGCCCCGACTGCGACATTCATTACCGCGAACCCAGCCAGAGCACGTTCTCGTTCAACTCGCCGGTGGGCGCGTGCGACGTGTGCCGTGGTTTCGGCCGCGTCATCGGCGTGGACTACGGGCTGGTGATACCCGACGAATCGAAAACGCTCGCCGGCGGGGCGGTCAAGCCGTGGCAGACGGCGAGCTTCAAGGAATGCCAGGACGATCTCGTCAAGTACGCAAAGAAGCGCGGCATCCCGCTCGATAAACCGTTCCGGAACCTGAGCGCGGCGCAAAAGAGCTGGGTCATTGACGGCGAACCGGAATGGGTGAGCTGGAAAGAATCCTGGCCCGGCGTCTGGTACGGCGTGAAGCATTACTTCGACTGGCTGGAGAGCAAGTCGTACAAGATGCACATCCGCGTGTTGCTGTCGCGCTACCGCGCGTACACGCCGTGCGCGGCCTGCGAAGGCAGCCGCCTGAAGCCGGACGCGCTGCTGTGGCGTGCCGGCAACAAACAGGATGCGGATGCGGTGCTCGAGCCGCGCATGCGCTATCGGCCGAAGGATGTCGGGTGGGACGAGGCGCAACTGAACGAAGTGCCTGGTCTGACCATTCACGACCTGATGCAGTTGCCGGTTGATCGTTGTGCGAAGTTTTTTGCATCGATCCATTTGCCATCTGTTGCGCTGGATGAAGCAACCGGTCTGCTGCTCGGCGAGACCCGCACAAGGTTGTCGTATCTGCAGGAAGTCGGCCTCGGCTACCTGACCCTTGATCGCCAGTCGCGCACGCTCTCCGGCGGCGAAGTCCAGCGCATCAACCTGACCACGGCACTCGGCACGTCGCTGACCAACACGCTGTTCGTTCTGGACGAACCGTCGATCGGCCTGCATCCGCGCGACATGGGCCGTGTGATCGCCGTCATGCAGAAACTGCGCGATGCCGGTAATTCGCTGGTCGTGGTCGAACACGATCCGCAGATCATGTTCGCGGCCGACCGCATCCTCGACATGGGGCCGGGGCCGGGCGAGAAGGGTGGCGAGATCGTTTTCTTCGACCGGCCGTCCGCGTTGGCGGCAACCCCCAATTCCTTGACCGGCGAATATCTGGCCGGCCGGCGCCGAGCCGATGCGGGACTCAAGCATCTTGCGGTGAGGCCGGAAGATCCGCGCCTGGAAATCCTCGGGGCGACCGAGCACAACCTCAAGAATATCGACATCGCGATTCCGCTCAACCGGCTGGTGTGCGTAACCGGCGTATCGGGGTCGGGTAAATCCACGCTGGTGCAGAACGTACTGCATCCGGCGCTGCTGAAACACAAAGGCAAGCCTTCGGAAACCGCCGGGGCACACAAAGCGCTGGCCGGCGCGGACCTGATCGGCGACGTGGTCATGGTGGACCAGACGCCCATCGGCCGGACCACGCGCTCCAACCCCGCGAGCTATGTCGGCGCCTTCGATGCGATCCGCGACCTGTTCGCGAAATCGCCGATGGCGAAAGAGCGCGCCTACAAACCCGGCATGTTCAGTTTCAATTCCGGGGACGGCCGTTGCCCGACCTGCGGCGGAAACGGGTTCGAACATGTCGAGATGCAATTCCTGTCCGACGTCTACCTGCGTTGTCCCGATTGCGACGGCCGCCGCTATCGGCCGGAACTGCTCGAAGTCACGATTGCCCCCGACGGCATGCCGGCGAAAAGCATCGCCGATGTACTCGACATGACGGTGTCGGAGGCGGTCGAATACTTCGCTGCCTATCCCGAAGTCCTGCGCACCCTGCGCCCGCTCGCCGAAGTCGGCCTCGAATACCTGCGGCTCGGCCAGCCCGTGCCGACTTTGTCCGGCGGCGAAGCGCAACGCCTCAAGCTCGCAGGGCATCTGACGCAAGCCGCGCGACTGGCGGCCTCCCCGCATGCATCGCGCACCAAAGGTTCGCTGTTCCTGTTCGACGAGCCCACGACCGGTTTGCATTTCGAGGACATCGCGAAACTGTTGCGTTCCTTCCGCCGCCTCGTGGAAGCGGGACATTCGTTGCTGGTGATCGAGCATAACCTCGACGTGATCGCGGCGTGCGACTGGATCATCGACCTCGGCCCGGAAGGCGGCGAAGCCGGCGGTGAAATCGTTTTCGTGGGCACGCCAGGACAGATCAGGGCCGACACCCGATCGCATACCGGCGTTGCGTTGAAGGAATACGAGCACGCCATCGACAAGGGCGCCTTTGCGAAGTCGGCCCTGGATCTTCGCCCTCGCCCCTCGCCCCTCGCCCTTCACCCCTCAATTGAAATCCACAACGCGCGCGAGCACAACCTGAAGAACATCGATCTCTCGCTGCCGCGCGGCAAGTTCACCGTGATCACCGGCGTATCCGGCAGCGGCAAATCCACCCTGGCATTCGACATCGTGTTCGGCGAGGGCCAGCGCCGCTATCTTGAATCGCTCAATGCGTATGCGCGCCAGTTCGTGCAAGTCGCTTCACGTCCGGACGTGGATGCGATCTACGGCATCCCGCCGACGGTGGCCATCGAGCAGCGCACCAGCCGCGGCGGCCGCAAAAGCACCGTGGGCACGTTGACCGAAATCCATCACTTCCTGCGCCTGCTGTTCGTGAAACTCGGCACGCAGCATTGCCCCGACTGCAGGGTGCCGATCGAACCGCAAAGTCCGGACGCGATCGCGGCACGCATCCTGCGCGACTACAAAGGCCGGCATATCGGCCTCATGGCGCCTTTGGTGGTGAATCGCAAAGGCGTCTACACCGATCTCGCGAAGTGGGCCAGCAACAAGGGCTTTCCGGCTCTGCGCGTCGACGGCGAATTCCTGCCGACACAGAAATTCCCACGCATTGATCGGTTCAAGGAACACACCATCGAGTTGCCGGTCGCGGACCTGCATGTCAGCGCCGCAGACGAGAAGACATTGCGCGAGGGCCTGAAGCTGGCGCTGGAACACGGCAAAGGCGTGGCGCACGTGATCTCGCCGCTCGACGGCCTGATGAAGGGCAAGGGCAACGTCACCGAGACCGTGTTCTCGACCAAGCGCGCCTGCCCGTCCTGCGCGCGTAGTTTCCCGGAACTCGATCCGCGCCTGTTTTCCTACAACTCCAAGCACGGCTGGTGCGCCGCGTGCTACGGCACGGGATTGCAGATCGACGAAGTGGGCTGGGACGAAGAGCGCTCGCGTACCGGAACCGAAGACAACGTGCTGGATTCCTGGATCGAGTGGCTGCAGGTCGACGAAGCCTGCCCGGAGTGCGAAGGCAGGCGGCTCAATCCCGAAGCGCTGGCCGTGCTGTGGCGCGATCGGTCGATTGCCGACTACGGCATGCTGCCGGTCGCCAAACTCGCGGACCTGATTGCAACATTGAAACTCGAAGGCCGCGAACTCGCAATCGCGCGCGACCTCGTGGCGGAACTGAGAAGCCGCCTCGGCTTCCTGTCGGAAGTCGGCCTCGACTACCTGACGCTGGACCGTTCCGCACCGACGTTATCCGGCGGCGAGGCGCAACGCATTCGCCTGGCCGCTCAGCTCGGATCCAACCTGCGCGGGGTGTGCTACATCCTCGACGAGCCGACCATCGGGCTGCATCCTCGCGACAACCAGATCCTGCTGAACACGCTGGAGAAGCTGGAGAAAAAGGGCAACACGCTCCTGGTCGTCGAGCACGACGAGGACACCATCCGCCGTGCGCACCATGTCGTCGATCTTGGTCCGGGGGCGGGCCGCCTCGGCGGCGAAGTGATTGCGCAAGGCAACGTCGAACAGTTGATGCGCTCGCCGACCTCGCTCACCGGGAAGTTCCTGCGGCATCCGTTATTGCACCCGCTGCAACCGTGGCGTCCGACCGACCTGCGTACACCGGCGATCCAGATGGCCGGCGCGCAATTGCACAATCTCAAGCGCGTCGATGCGCGCTTTCCGCTGGCGCGATTGACAGTCGTTACCGGCGTCTCCGGCAGCGGCAAATCCACGCTCGCGCGCGACATCCTGCACGACAACATGGCCGCGCTGGTGGGCGAACGCAACAAACGCAACAAGGACACGTTCGAGCCGGCCGGCTGCAAGTCTCTCAAAGGCTGGGACACGATCGACCGCGTGCTGGAAGTCGACCAGACGCCGATTGGCAAGACGCCGCGCTCCTGCCCGGCGACGTATGTCGGCTTCTGGGATGCGATCCGCAAACTCTTCGCCGGCACGCAGGAAGCGCGCATGCGCGGTTTCGAGTCGGGCCGCTTCTCCTTCAATACGGCGGGTGGGCGTTGCGATGCCTGCGAAGGGCAGGGCATGCAGAAAATCGAGATGAGCTTCCTGCCCGATGTGAAAGTGGCGTGCGACGTGTGCGATGGCGCGCGCTTCAATCCCGAAACCCTGGCCGTGCACTACAAGGGAAAGTCGATCGGCGACGTGCTGAAAATGAGCGTGGACGAGGCGGTGGATTTCTTTTCCGCGCATCCGGCTATTCATCATGCGCTGCGGCTTTTGCAGGATGTCGGCCTGGGTTATCTGACGCTCGGCCAGCAAAGCCCGACCTTGTCGGGTGGCGAAGCGCAACGGATCAAGCTCGTCACCGAACTGTCAAAAGTTCGCACGACGCACGATTTGCCGAAACGCGGGGCGGGTGCGGGCGGCAGAAAAACGCTTTACGTGCTGGACGAGCCGACCGTCGGCCTGCACATGGCCGACGTGGAGAAGCTCATTCGGGTATTGCATCGATTGGTCGATGCCGGCAACACCGTCGTCGTCATCGAACACAATCTGGACGTGATGGCGGATGCGGACTGGATCATCGACCTCGGGC
>JANXVW010000047.1 GCA_025351455.1 Betaproteobacteria bacterium
GCGGCGCATCGCCAACAAGGAGATCGTCATTGGCTTTGGCCACCCGGTTTACACCATCGCGGATCCGCGCAACGAGGCGATCAAGAAAGTGGCGCGGCAACTGTGCGATCACTCCGGCGACAAGCACCTGTTCGACATCGCCGAGCACATCGAATCGGTGATGTGGAGCGAGAAGAAGATGTTCCCTAACCTGGATTGGTTTTCCGCGGTGAGCTACGGCCAGATGGGTATACCGACGGCAATGTTCACGCCGATTTTCGTCATCAGCCGCACGTCGGGCTGGTCGGCGCACGTCATCGAGCAGCGCCAGGACGGCAAGATCATTCGTCCCAGCGCCAACTACACCGGTCCGGAAAACCTCAAATGGGTTCCGATAGAGAAAAGAAAGTAAAAATGCGTAAGGGGTGAGGAGATAGGAGGAAGGCTTCTACCCCTCACCCCTATCTCCTCACCAACGAACGATCTCACCGACAATCCGATTCCCGCCAAATCCCAGCTACAGGATCCAAAACCAATGTCCGCGCATATCTCCAACATCCGCCCGAAGCCCGACCAGGTTCTGGTCGATATTGTCGACTACGTCACCAAATACAAGATCGCCAGCAAGGAGGCTTATGAAACGGCGCGCTATTGCCTGATCGATACGCTCGGCTGCGGCTTCGAGGCGCTCGAGTACCCTGCGTGCACCAAGCTGCTGGGTCCGGTAGTCCCGGGCACGGTGGTACCGAACGGCGCAAAGGTGCCCGGAACGCCGTTCCAGCTCGATCCGATCCAGGCGGCATTCAACATCGGCACCATGATCCGCTGGCTGGATTTCAATGACACCTGGCTTGCAGCCGAGTGGGGTCATCCGTCCGACAATCTCGGCGGCATCCTCGCCACGGCCGACTGGCTTTCGCGCAATGCTGTCGCCGCCGGCAAAAAACCGCTGACTGTGCAGGACGTGCTGACCGGCATGATCAAGGCCCACGAAATCCAGGGCTGCATTGCACTGGAGAACAGTTTCAACAAGGTTGGCCTCGACCATGTCGTTCTGGTCAAGGTTGCATCCACTGCCGTCGTAGCGCAAATGCTGGGCCTGACGCGTGACGAAATCATCAATGCCGTCTCGATGGCGTGGCTGGACGGGCAGAGCCTGCGAACCTATCGTCATTCACCGAATACCGGTTCGCGCAAGAGCTGGGCGGCCGGTGACGCAACCAGCCGTGCAGTGCGCCTGGCGTTAATTGCGAAGACCGGTGAAATGGGCTACCCGTCGGTGCTGAGCGCGAAAACCTGGGGCTTCTACGACGTGTTGTTCAAGGGCAATGCCTTCAAGTTCCAGCGGCCTTACGGCAGCTACGTGATGGAGAATGTGTTGTTCAAGATCTCCTTCCCGGCCGAGTTTCACTCGCAGACCGCTGTCGAGGCCGCGATGCAGATTCACGCCGAACTGAAGAAGTCCGGCAAAGGTCCGGAAAGCATCAAGAAGATCACCATCCGCACGCACGAAGCCTGCATCCGCATCATCGACAAGAAAGGCCCGCTGAACAACCCGGCGGACCGCGACCATTGCATCCAGTACATGGTGGCGGTTCCCATCCTGTTCGGACGCCTGACCGCCGGCGATTACGAAGACGCGATTGCCAGGGATCCGCGCATCGACAAACTGCGCGACAAAATCGTCTGTGTGGAGGACAAGCAATTCACCAAGGATTACCACGACCCCGAGAAACGCTCAATCGCCAATGCGCTGACGGTCGAATTCACCGACGGCAAAAAACTCAAGGAAATCGTGGTCGAGTATCCGATCGGCCACAAGCGCCGCCGCAAGGAAGGCATGCCGGTCCTCGTCGAAAAATTCAAGACCAACCTGGCGCGGCGTTTTCCGGTCAAGCAGCAGAAGGCGATCCTCGACTTGTGCCTGGATCCCAAAAAGCTGGCGGCAACATCGGTCAACGAATTCGTCGACATGATGGTCATCTGACCTTCGATGCGCGCTGCCGCCGTGATGCTGCTCGGACTGTTCGCTACCCTCCCGGCGCGCGCGGACTCCAATCCCATGCAGCCGGGCACCTGGGAATTCACCCGCTCGGGTGGCATGGCGGCAAACCTCATCGGCCGCTACTGTATTACCGCGGCGGACATCGCGGATGCCATGTCTCCCGTCAACGGCTTCCTTTCGCGTGAAGAGAAAAGCGCCTGCACAGGCTGGAAAGTCGAATGGCATGGCGAGCGTGGGCTGTACTCCGGCTCATGCCAGTCAGGCGGGAAACCCGCCCAGGTCAGCGGCCGCATCGTGGCGGCCGCGGGCACCTACTCCGACACGCAGAACGTAAAAAAGGAAGGCGACACTGCGGCGGCCCCGATATTGGACATCATCAACGGGCTGAGGCTCGGCCCCTGCGCCAACTGACGAATATTATTTCTGGAGATTCCCCCATGACCCACAACCTGTTCAACACGCTCAAAGAGTTCTCTCCCGGTGCCGGCAAGAAGGGCCAGTTCTACTCGCTGCCTGCACTGGAGAAAGCCGGCATCGGCAAGATTTCCCGTCTGCCGGTCTCGATTCGCATCGTGCTTGAATCGGTGCTGCGTAACGTCGACGGCAAGAAAGTCAGCGAAGAGCATGTGCGGCAGCTCGCGGCCTGGGCGCCCAATGCTTCGCGAACCGATGAAATTCCGTTCGTGGTCGCCCGCATCGTTCTGCAGGATTTCACCGGGGTGCCCTTGCTGGCCGACCTGGCGGCGATGCGCGGCGTCGCCGCGAAAATGGGCAAGAATCCGAAAGTCATCGAGCCGCTGGTTCCAGTCGACCTGGTCGTCGACCATTCGGTGCAAATCGATTATTACGGCACGAAAGAAGCGCTCGGCCAGAACATGGCACTGGAATTCCAGCGCAACAAGGAGCGCTACCAGTTTATGAAATGGGGCATGCAGGCCTTCGATACATTCAAGGTCGTGCCTCCCGGTGTCGGCATCGTGCACCAGGTGAACCTCGAGTATCTGGCACGCGGCGTCCACTCGAAGGGTGGCGTCTACTATCCCGATACGCTGGTCGGGACCGATTCGCACACTACGATGATCAATGGCATCGGCGTAGTCGGCTGGGGCGTGGGCGGCATCGAAGCGGAAGCCGGCATGCTCGGCCAGCCGGTCTATTTCCTGACGCCCGATGTGGTCGGCGTCAATCTCACCGGCAGGCTGCGCGAGGGCGTCACCGCCACCGACCTGGTGCTTACGGTGACCGAAATGCTGCGCCAGCAGAAAGTCGTCGGCAAATTCGTCGAGTTTTTCGGCGAGGGGACCGCCAGCCTCGCGCTGCCCGATCGCGCGACCATCGGCAACATGGCGCCGGAATACGGCGCCACCATGGGCTTCTTCCCGGTGGACGATGTCACCATCGAATACTTCAAAGGCACCGGCCGCACCAAGGAAGAAATCGACGCTTTCGCCGCCTATTTCAAAGCGCAGGGCTTGTATGGCGTGCCGAAGGCAGGCGACATCGACTATAGCAAGGAACTCTCGCTGGACCTGTCTTCGATCACGCCCAGCCTGGCGGGCCCGAAGCGCCCGCAGGATCGCATCGAACTGGGCAAGCTCAAGAGCACGTTTTCCGGCCTGTTCTCCAAGCCGATTTCCGAAAACGGGTACAACAAATCCGCAGCGGACTTGCATTCCCGCTTCGTCACGCGCTACACGCAAGCACCGGCATCAATTCGCGGCGGCGGCGAGCAGGCACAGGAATCGGCACCCAAAGCGCGGGGCAATGAACACGGCCTCGTCAGCAAGAAAAACACCAGCATGTCCACCGAAATCGAAATGATGGACAACCGCC
>JANXVW010000329.1 GCA_025351455.1 Betaproteobacteria bacterium
GGTGTGGGATGCGCGCGGCCAATTCAAGACGCATGCGCCGTCGACCTACAAGATTCCGACCGCGGCGGACTGGCCGAAGAAATTTCACGTGCACCTGCTCGCGGACGCGCCGAACCGCGAAGACACCATCTTCCGCTCCAAGGCGGTCGGTGAACCGCCGCTGATGCTGGCCATTTCGGTGCTGCATGCGATCCGCGATGCCTGCGCGAGCAGCGAGTCGGGCGCAATGCCGGTGCTGATGGCCCCGGCCACGCCCGAATCCATCCTGCGCGCACTCACCTCGCTGACAACTTCGGCGGCTGCGCAGTCCACCGCAGCGCTGGCAGGAGCGAGCGCATGAACGACAGGCTCTCCATGCCGCGCTTGGAGTTGCGCAGCATCACCAGGAGCTATCCAGCGGTCGTGGCCAACGACAGCGTCGACCTCGAGGTGCGTCCGGGAGAAATCCACGCGGTGCTGGGCGAGAACGGCGCCGGCAAAAGCACGCTGATGAAAATCATCTACGGCGTGACCCGCCCCGATTCCGGAGAAGTGTTGTGGGAAGGCCAATCGGTGCAGATCGCCAGCCCGGCGCAAGCGCGCCGGCTTGGCATCGGCATGGTGTTCCAGCATTTCGCGCTGTTCGAAACCCTGACCGTGGCCGAGAATATTTCACTGGCGCTCGACGAGCGCATCAAGCCGGCTAAACTGGCCCCGCGCATCCGCGAAGTTTCCGAAAACTACGGCCTGCCGATCGATCCGGAACGATTGGTGCATAGCATGTCCGTGGGCGAGCGCCAGCGCGTCGAGATCGTGCGCTGCCTGCTGCAGAATCCGAAGCTGCTGATCATGGATGAGCCGACCTCGGTGCTGACGCCGCAGGCGGTGCTGAAACTATTCGAAACGCTGCGCCGGCTCGCCGCCGAGGGTTGCTCCATTTTGTATATCAGCCACAAACTCGACGAAATCCAGTCCTTGTGCGACAGCGCGACGGTATTGCGCGGCGGCCGGGTGACCGGCACCGCCAAACCGAAACAGGAAACGGCCGCGAGCCTGGCGAAAATGATGATCGGCTCCGACCTGCCCGAATGCCGCCTGCAAGCACGCGAACCCGGCGCAACTCTGCTGCGCGTCGACCGGCTCACGCTGAAGACGCGCGATCCCTTCGGCATTAACCTGCATTCGATCAGCCTGGCGGTGCGCAGCGGGGAGATTGTCGGCATCGCAGGCGTGTCCGGCAACGGCCAGAAGGAATTGCTCGCAGCCCTGTCCGGCGAAATGCCAAGCGGAAATCCGGAATCGATCATGCTCGGCAAGACCGCGGCAGGCCATCTCGATCCGGCGCAAAGGCGCGTGATCGGGCTGGGCTTCGTGCCGGAGGAACGTCTCGGACGCGGCGCGGTGCCGGCGCTCAGCCTGGCGGAAAACGCGCTGCTCACCGGCAGCCATTGCAAGATGGTCAACGGCGGCATGGTCGAACACGGATTGATCAAACACAAGGTCGTGCGCCGTTTCGCATGCGACGTGATCGGGCGATTCAAAGTCAAGGCGCGCAACGAACAGGCGGCCGCTTCCAGCCTGTCCGGCGGCAACCTGCAGAAATTCATCGTCGGCCGCGAGACCATGCTCGATCCCAAAGTTATCATCGTCGCCCAACCAACGTGGGGCGTGGACGTGGGCGCCTCGATGCTGATCCGCCAGGCGCTGATCGATCTGCGCGATCGCGGTGTCGGCGTGCTGGTGATTTCCGAAGAGCTCGACGAGTTGTTCATGATCTGCGACCAGATCGCGGTCATCGCCGAAGGCCGGCTCTCCCCGGCCGTGCCGTCCGCCGCCACCAGCATCGAAAAAATCGGCGCATGGATGGGCGGCCAGTTCGCCGACGCCGGGTCCGATAGCCCCGCGTCCGATCGCCCCGCGGAAGCTGCGCATGCTTAAGCTCGAATCCCGTCCGGAACCTTCTCGCATCATGTCGTACGCCTCGCCGCTGCTCGCGGTGGCGCTGACGCTGCTGTCGGGCTTTGTGCTGTTCTCTTTCCTCGGCAAGGATCCGGTGCAGGCCTTTCTGGTGTTCTTCATCAAGCCGGTGGCGACCGCCTATGGCCTGGGCGAACTTTGCCTGAAGGCTACGCCGCTAATCCTGTGCGCGCTCGGGCTCGCGCTTGGCTTTCGCGCCAATGTCTGGAACATCGGTGCGGAAGGCCAGCTCACGCTCGGGGCCATCGTCGGCGGCGGCGTGGCGCTGTGGTTGCATGACGTGCAAAGCGCATGGCTGCTGTTGCCGCTGATGTTGATCGCCGGCGCGCTCGGTGGCATGGCGTGGGCAGCGATCCCGGCGTTCCTGCGCACGCGCTTCAACACCAACGAAATCCTGGTCAGCCTGATGCTGGTCTATGTCGCCAGGCTGCTGCTGTCGTGGCTGGTGCACGGACCCTGGCGCGATCCGCAGGGTTATAACTTCCCGCAATCGCCGATGTTCCAGGAGGCGGCCTTGTTGCCGCTGCTGGTCGAAGGCGTGCGCACCAACATCGCCTTCCTCATCGCGTTGGTGCTGGCTGCGATCTCGTGGGTGTTCGCGGAAAAAACCTTTGCCGGATTTCGCTTCAAGGTCGCCGGCCTCGCGCCTGCCGCGGCGTCGTATGCGGGATTCAGCGAGAAGCGCAATGTCTGGCTCGCATTGATGATCGGCGGCGGCGCCGCGGGACTGGCTGGCATCGCCGAAGTCGCCGGGCCGATCGGCCAGTTGCAGCCGTCGATTTCCCCGGGTTATGGCTTCGCCGCCATCATCGTTGCGTTCGTCGGCCGCCTGCATCCATTCGGCGTCGTGCTCGCCAGTCTTCTCATGTCGCTGCTCTACATCGGCGGCGAAACGGCGCAAATCCAGATGGCGCTGCCCGCTGCGGTCACCGGCGTGTTCCAGGGCATGCTGCTGTTCTATCTCCTGGCGGCGGATCTGTTCATCAACTTCCGCCTGCGCTGGAAGAAACGGCCCACCATCGCGGCGCCCGTGGTATCGGTCGCCTCGAAAGAAGCGGCATGAACGCGGAACAATTGATCCCGATCCTCGCGAGCACGGTTGGCGCCGCCACGCCGCTGGTTTATGCGAGCCTCGGCGAACTTGTCGTCGAGCGCGCGGGCGTGCTGAACCTTGGCGTCGAAGGCATGATGCTCGGCGGCGCGATCGCGGGCTTCGCCGTCACCAGCCAGACCGGCAGCCTTACGCTCGGTTTCATTGCCGGCATGCTGGCGGGGATGGCGCTGGCGCTGGTCTTCGGTTTCCTCACACTGACGTTGCAGACCAACCAGGTTGCCACCGGCCTTGCGCTGACCCTGTTCGGCGTCGGCCTGTCGGCTTTCATCGGCCGCGGTTTTGTCGGCACGACCATCGAGGGACTCAAGGGCATCGCGATCCCCTGGCTCAGCGATGTCCCGCTGATCGGGCCGCTGCTGTTCCGCTTCGACGTGCTGGTCTATGCTTCGCTCGCGCTGTTCATCGTCATGCAATGGTTCCTCAATCGCACGCGCGCCGGCCTGCTGGTGCGCGCGGTCGGCGAGTCGCCGCAATCGGCGCATGCGATCGGCTACCCTGTCATCCTCATCCGTTACCTCGCGGTCCTGTTCGGCGGTGCCATGAGCGGCCTGGCCGGCGCCTACCTGTCGCAGGCGATCACGCCGATGTGGGTCGAAGGCATGACTTCCGGTCGCGGCTGGATCGCGCTGGCGCTGGTGGTCTTCGCCACCTGGAAACCCTGGCGTGTGGTGCTCGGCGCCTATCTGTTCGGCGGTGTCACCATCCTGCAACTGCATGCACAGGGCTTCGGCGTGGCGATTCCGTCAGAGTTCCTGTCGATGCTGCCCTACATCGCCACCATCGTCGTGCTGGTGATCATCTAGCTTTGACTTTTACCAGACTAGATCGGGCAACGCTGACTTTGGCTTGAGCTTCATTTACCGCCGATTGTAAGCGTCCTTGACTATCCAAAATTGCAATTAACTGTCCAGCCTTAACTGTCGCTCCTTCTTCT
>JANXVW010000332.1 GCA_025351455.1 Betaproteobacteria bacterium
ATGAACTCAAGCGCTACAAGAAGGATCTGGCGGACCAGTTGCGCATTGTCGAGGACGACGCCTTTGGTCGTATCGAACGCCTGCTGACGGGCAAAACCGCCAACGGCGGCCCGAAGAAGCTGGCCAAGGGCACGAAGATTACCAAAGCCTACCTGCAGGAGAATGATCGTTATCACTGGTTTGACATCCGCCTGGCCAACGAAGAGTCGGCACAACAACTCGAACAACTCCAGGAAGGCCTGGAGCAGACGCGCAAATCCTTCGATACTGCCTTCGAGGAAAAGAAACGCAAGCTCACCAGCGGCGACGAATTGCCGCCGGGCGTGCAGAAGATGGTCAAGGTGTATCTGGCGGTCAAGCGCCGGCTGCAGCCCGGCGACAAGATGGCCGGGCGCCACGGCAACAAAGGCGTCATCTCCAAGATCACGCCGATCGAAGACATGCCGCACATGGCAGACGGTACCCCGGTGGATATCGTGCTCAATCCGCTTGGCGTGCCTTCGCGCATGAACGTCGGCCAGATCCTGGAGACCCATCTTGGTTGGGCTGCAAAGGGACTGGGCAAACGCATCGGGGAATTGCTCAAGGCGCAGGCCAAGATCGCCGACATCCGCAAGGCGCTGACGCTGATCTACAACTCCAGCGGAAAAGCTGAAGACTTGAGCCTGTTGTCCGACGAAGAAATCATCGATCTCGCGACCAATCTTCAAAACGGCGTGCCATTCGCTACGCCAGTGTTCGATGGCGCAACAGAAGAAGAGATTAAGACCATGCTCGAACTCGCGGGCCTGCCCAAGTCGGGACAGGTGACGCTGTTCGATGGGCGCACCGGCGAAAGCTTTGACCGGACGGTCACCGTGGGTTACATGCACATCCTCAAGCTGCACCACTTGGTCGACGACAAGATGCACGCGCGTTCCACCGGACCGTACTCGCTCGTCACCCAGCAGCCGCTGGGCGGCAAGGCGCAATTCGGCGGACAGCGCTTCGGCGAAATGGAAGTGTGGGCGCTCGAAGCATACGGCGCTGCGTACACGCTGCAGGAAATGCTCACCGTCAAGTCGGACGACGTGGGCGGTCGCACCAAGGTGTACGAAAACATTGTCAAAGGCGAACACAAGATCGACGCCGGTATGCCGGAATCCTTCAACGTGCTGGTGAAGGAAATCCGCTCGCTCGCGATCGACATCGACCTAGACCGTTATTGATCCGGCAGTAGCCCATCCCCACTGCTAAGGAGTCGTGAATGAAAGCATTGCTAGATTTGTTCAAGCAAGTCACACAGGAAGAAGAGTTCGACGCCATCAAGATCGGCCTGGCGTCGCCCGAAAAAATCCGTTCGTGGTCTTACGGGGAAGTGAAGAAGCCCGAAACCATCAACTACCGGACGTTCAAGCCGGAACGCGATGGCTTGTTCTGCGCCAAGATTTTCGGTCCGGTAAAGGACTACGAGTGTCTGTGCGGCAAGTACAAGCGCCTGAAGCACCGCGGCGTCATCTGCGAAAAATGCGGCGTGGAAGTCACGTTATCCAAAGTGCGCCGCGAGCGCATGGGCCACATTGAACTGGCTTCGCCGGTCGCGCACATCTGGTTCCTGAAGAGCCTGCCGAGCCGGCTCGGCATGGTGCGCGATATGACTTTGCGCGACATCGAGCGTGTGCTTTATTTCGAAGCGTTCGTGGTCACCAATCCGGGCATGACGCCGATGAAGCGCGGCGACCTGCTCTCGGAAGATTCCTACATCGAGAAGGTCGAGGAATTCGGTGACGAGTTTCAGGCGGCCATGGGTGCCGAGGGTGTGCGTGAACTGCTGCGCCACCTCGATCTCAACAAGGAAATCGACACGCTGCGCAAAGATCTGGAAGCGACGGATTCCGAGACCAAGATCAAGAAAATCGCCAAGCGCCTGAAAGTCATGGAAGGCTTCCAGAAATCGGGCATCAAGGCCGACTGGATGGTCATGGAAGTGCTGCCCGTGCTGCCGCCCGAGTTGCGCCCACTGGTGCCGCTGGATGGCGGCCGCTTTGCAACTTCCGACCTGAACGATCTGTATCGTCGCGTGATCAACCGTAATAACCGGTTGAAGCGCCTGCTGGAGCTGAAGGCCCCGGAAATCATCGTGCGCAACGAGAAGCGCATGTTGCAGGAAGCGGTGGATTCGCTGCTCGACAACGGTCGTCGCGGCTAGGCGATGACCGGCGCGAACAAGCGTCCGCTTAAGTCGCTTGCGGACATGATCAAGGGCAAGGGCGGCCGTTTCCGCCAGAACCTGCTGGGCAAGCGCGTCGACTATTCCGGCCGTTCCGTGATCGTGGTCGGCCCGCAACTCAAATTGCATCAGTGCGGGCTGCCAAAGAAAATGGCGCTGGAACTGTTCAAACCGTTCATTTTCCACAAACTCGAAATCATGGGTATCGCCGGCACGATCAAGGCGGCCAAACGCGAAGTGGAAAACGAGAATCCGGTGGTTTGGGACATTCTCGAAGAGGTCATCCGCGAACATCCGGTCATGTTGAACCGCGCGCCAACGCTTCACCGTCTGGGCATCCAGGCGTTCGAGCCGGTGTTGATTGAAGGCAAGGCAATCCAGCTTCATCCGCTGGTTTGCGCGGCCTTCAATGCCGACTTTGACGGCGACCAGATGGCGGTCCACGTGCCGCTTTCCCTGGAAGCGCAGATGGAAGCGCGCACCTTGATGCTGTCGACCAACAACATCTTGTCGCCCGCAAATGGCGAGCCGATCATCGTGCCGTCGCAGGATATCGTGCTGGGCCTGTATTACATGACGCGCCAGAAAATCGGCGCGCGCGGCGAAAACATGATTTTTAGCGACGTAGCCGAAGTGCAGCGCGCCTATGACAACAGGCAGGCTGAGTTGCACGCCCGCGTCCTGGTGCGCATCAAGGAGTTCTACAAGGATGCGGAAGGCAACGTTACCGAGAAGATCAACCGTTACGACACAACCGTCGGCCGTGCGCTGCTGTCAGAAATCCTGCCGCCCGGGCTGCCGTTCGAGCTGATCAACAAGGCACTCAAGAAGAAGGAGATCTCCAAGCTGATCAACGCCGGCTTCCGCCGGTGCGGCCTGCGTGAAACGGTGATTTTTGCGGACAAGCTGATGTATACGGGCTTTACTTATGCGACCCGCGCCGGTCTGTCGATCTGCGTGGACGACATGGAAATCCCGCCGGAGAAGGGGCAGTTGATTGCCGCGGCCGAGAAGGAAGTGCAGGACATCGAGTCGCAATACACGTCCGGACTGGTTACCCAAGGCGAGCGCTACAACAAGGTAGTGGACATCTGGGGGCGCGCCGGCGACATGGTCGCAAAGGCGATGATGGAACGGCTCGGCCAGGAACCCGTGATGGAATGGGATACCAAGAAGGACGAGTGGGCGCAGATGAAGGACAAGAAGGGCAACCCGATTTCCCAGGAATCGTTCAACGCCATTTATATGATGGCCGATTCCGGCGCGCGGGGTTCTGCGGCGCAGATTCGCCAGTTGGCCGGCATGCGTGGCCTGATGGCGAAACCGGATGGCTCGATCATCGAAACGCCGATTACCGCGAATTTCCGCGAAGGCCTGAACGTGTTGCAATACTTCATCTCGACACACGGCGCGCGCAAAGGCCTGGCCGATACCGCGTTGAAGACGGCGAATTCCGGCTACCTGACACGGCGTCTGGTCGACGTGACCCAGGATCTGGTGGTCATCGAGGACGATTGCGGCACGACGCAGGGCGTGGCGATGAAGGCGCTGATTGAAGGTGGCGAAGTTGTCGAGCCATTGCGCGACCGTATTCTCGGCCGCGTGGCAGCGAACGATGTCATCGACCCGGAAAGCAGCCAGGTCATCTTCTCGGCCGGCATGCTGCTCGACGAAGAGGCGGTGGAGCAGATCGAAGCGCGCAGCATCGACGAGGTCAAGGTGCGCACGCCGCTCACCTGCGATACGCGCTACGGTTTGTGTGCCCAGTGTTACGGCCGGGATTTGGGCCGTGGCCAGATGGTCAACGTCGGCGAAGCAGTTGGTGTAATCGCGGCTCAGTCCATCGGCGAACCTGGAACGCAGTTGACAATGCGTACCTTCCACATCGGGGGTGCGGCATCGCGTACCGCGGTAGCGAGCCAGATCGAGTCCAAGTCGAATGGCTCGGCGCGATTATCGCCATTGATGCGCTATGTCACCAACGCGCGCAACGAACAGATCGCGATTTCGCGTTCCGGTGAAGTGCTGATCCTGGACGACAACGGCCGGGAGCGTGAGCGCCACAAGGTGCCTTACGGTGCTACGCTGCTCGTGGTCGACGGCAGCCCGGTCAAGGCCGGCAAGGTGCTGGCGACATGGGATCCGCATACCCGACCGATCATTACCGAGTATGCGGGCCGCGTGAAGTTCGACAACGTCGAGGAAGGCGTCACGGTTGCCCGTCAGATCGACGATGTGACCGGGCTGTCCACGCTCGTCGTGATCGATCCCAAGCGCCGCGGTTCGGCACAGGTCAAGGGACTGCGTCCGAGCGTCAAGCTGATCGACGACAAGGGCCGGGAAGTCAAACTGCCGGGCTCCGATCTGCCGGTCAACATCACCTTCCAGATCCACTCCGTTATTACGGTAAAGGACGGCCAGCAGGTGGGCGTGGGCGAAGTGCTTGCGCGCATTCCGCAAGAGACGTCCAAGACGCGCGATATCACCGGGGGTCTGCCGCGGGTGGCCGAGCTGTTCGAAGCACGGTCGCCGAAGGATGCGGGCGTACTCGCGGAAGTCACCGGGTCGGTTTCTTTCGGGAAGGACACCAAGGGCAAGCAACGCCTGGTGATTACCGATCCGGACGCCGTTGCCCACGAATACCTGATCCCGAAAGACAAACACGTCATGGCCCACGACGGTCAGGTCGTGAACAAGGGTGAGGTCATCGTGGACGGCCCGGCTGATCCGCACGACATCCTGCGTCTGCTCGGGGTGGAGGCACTCGCGCGCTACATCACCGACGAAGTGCAGGATGTCTATCGCTTGCAGGGCGTCAAGATCAACGACAAGCACATCGAAGTGATCGTGCGGCAGATGCTGCGCCGCGTGCAAATCGTGGATATCGGCGACTCGGAGTTCATCATTGGCGAGCAGGTCGAGCGCTCCGAAGTGCTGGAGGTCAATGACAAGCTTACGGCGGCGGGTAAAAAGGTTGCGACTTACGAATACCTGTTGCTGGGCATTACCAAGGCGTCGCTCTCAACCGATTCGTTCATTTCTGCGGCATCCTTCCAGGAAACCACCCGGGTACTGACCGAAGCGGCAATCATGGGCAAAAAGGACGACCTGCGCGGCCTCAAGGAAAATGTCATCGTTGGTCGACTGATTCCGGCAGGGACCGGCCTGGCTTATCACAAGAATCGCCGTACGCGAGATCAGGTGGACCAGTTCGGAGCGGATAACCTGATGGCCGAACCGGTTACCGCGGAAGCAGCGGGAGACGAGCAGGTTGCTTGACACTACAGGCGACGGCACATAGAATCTGCCGTCTTTTTACCCGCCGTTCCGGCGGCAATCCCGGAGCGGTGGCGAATGCAGCACACACAAGGGACGGCGGCAACGCCGTCCCGGGTTTTTCTAGGACTGTAAATAATGCCAACAATCAACCAGTTAGTCCGGAAGCCTCGGACTTCGCCGAAAATGAAAAGCAAGGTGCCCGCGCTGGCGCGGTCGCCGCAGAAGCGCGGCGTCTGCACCCGCGTGTACACCACGACGCCGAAGAAGCCGAATTCGGCCTTGCGCAAGGTTGCAAAAGTCCGCCTGACCAACGGGTTTGAAGTCATCAGCTACATCGGCGGTGAAGGCCACAATTTGCAGGAACACTCGGTCGTGCTGATTCGCGGCGGCCGGGTCAAGGATTTGCCCGGCGTGCGTTATCACATGGTGCGCGGCAGCCTGGATACCCAGGGCGTGAAGGATCGCAAGCAAAGCCGTTCCAAGTACGGCGCCAAGAAGCCGAAAGCCGCCTGAAGACGTGCGGGAAAAAATCTGAAGGACTGAGGACTTATGCCACGACGCAGAGAAGTACCGAAGCGCGAGACGCTTCCGGATCCGAAATACAGCAGCCAGGAGCTTGCCAAGTTCATCAACGTGTTGATGACCCGCGGCAAAAAGTCCGTCGCAGAACGAATCATCTATGGCGCGCTCGACCAGATCAATAAAAAGACTGGCAAGGATCCGCTGGAAGTTTTTACGCTCGCCCTGAATAACGTGCGTCCGATGGTCGAGGTCAAGAGCCGCCGCGTCGGTGGCGCGAATTACCAGGTTCCGGTTGAAGTGCGTTCGGTGCGCCGTAATGCGCTGGCGATGCGCTGGTTGCGCGATGCCGCACGCAAGCGCGCCGAAAAGTCGATGGATGCGCGGCTGGCAAGTGAGTTGGCCGAAGCGGCCGAAGGCCGTGGCGGCGCGATGAAGAAGCGTGAGGAAGTGCACCGCATGGCAGAAGCCAACAAGGCTTTCGCCCATTATCGGTTCTAACTCGCGAGATCTCCGGAAAAACACATGCCCCGCATCACTCCCATCGAACGTTACCGCAACATCGGCATCAGTGCGCATATCGATGCCGGTAAGACCACGACCACCGAACGCATCCTGTTCTACACCGGCGTATCGCACAAGATCGGCGAAGTCCACGACGGCGCCGCCATCATGGACTGGATGGAGCAGGAGCGCGAACGCGGCATAACGATTACCTCCGCGGCAACGACTTGCTTCTGGAAGGGAATGGACGGCACGCAACCCCAGCATCGCATCAACATCATCGATACGCCCGGACACGTCGATTTCACCATCGAAGTCGAGCGCTCGATGCGCGTGCTCGACGGCGCATGCATGGTCTATGACGCGGTTGCCGGCGTGCAGCCGCAATCGGAGACTGTCTGGCGCCAGGCCAACAAGTACAAGGTGCCGCGTCTGGCTTTCATCAACAAGATGGACCGCCAGGGTGCCGACTTCTTCAAATCCTACGACCACATCAGGACGCGGCTGAAGGGCAACCCGATTCCAATTCAGGTGCCCATTGGCGCAGAAGAGAAATTCGAAGGCCTGGTCGACCTGGTCAAGATGAAGGCTATCTACTGGGACGAAGCGTCCCAGGGCATGAAGTACGAAGAACGCGAAATTCCAGCCGAGCTCCTCGCGGAATGCAAGAAGTGGCGCGAAAAGCTCGTTGAAGCTGCGGCGGAAGGCAGCGACGAACTGATGAACAAGTATCTCGAGGGACACGATCTCTCGATCGAGGATATCAAGAAGGGATTGCGAATCCGCGTCATCAAGAACGAAGTCGTGCCGATGCTTTGCGGCTCAGCGTTCAAGAACAAGGGTGTGCAGGCCATGCTCGATGCAGTGATCGACTACATGCCCTCCCCGATCGACATTCCCCCGGTTTCCGGTGAGACCGACCGGGGTGAAATCGTAACGCGCAAGGCCGACGACAGCGAGCCGTTCGCGGCGTTGGCGTTCAAGATCATGACCGACCCTTATGTCGGTCAGCTGACTTTCATCCGCGTCTATTCCGGCGTGCTCAATTCGGGCGACACCGTTTACAACTCGGTGCGCGAACGCAAGGAGCGCATCGGCCGGCTGCTGCAGATGCACGCCAACCAGCGCGAAGAAATCAAGGAGGTGCGCGCCGGCGATATCGCGGCCGCCGTGGGCCTGAAGGAAGCGTCGACTGGCGAAACGCTGTGCCATCCCGACAAGATCATCATGCTTGAGCGCATGATCTTCCCGGAGCCTGTCATTTCCCAGGCTGTGGAACCGAAAACCAAGGTCGATCAGGAAAAGATGGGCATCGCGCTAAACCGCCTTGCGCAGGAAGATCCGTCGTTTCGCGTGCACACCGACGAAGAATCCGGCCAGACCATCATTTCCGGCATGGGCGAGTTGCACCTCGAAATTATCGTCGATCGCATGAAGCGCGAGTTCGGCGTGGAAGCCAATGTCGGCAAACCGCAAGTGGCTTACCGGGAAGCGATCAAGAAATCGGTCGAAGTCGAAGGTAAATTCATCAAGCAATCCGGTGGCCGCGGCCAGTATGGCCATGTCTGGATCAGGGTCGAGCCGAACGAGGCGGGCAAGGGCTACGAGTTCGTCGACGCGATCAAAGGCGGCACAGTGCCGCGCGAATATATTCCGGCTGTGGACAAGGGGCTGCAGGAAACGCTGCCGAACGGTGTGCTCGCCGGCTTCCCGGTCGTAGATGTCAAGGTCACCTTGTTCGACGGTTCTTACCATGACGTTGACTCGAACGAAAATGCTTTCAAGATGGCCGCGTCCATGGCGTTCAAGGACGGCATGCGCAAGGCTAACCCGGTGCTGCTCGAGCCGATGATGGCGGTGGAAGTGGAAACACCGGAAAATTTCATGGGTAATGTCATTGGCGATCTGTCTTCGCGTCGCGGCATGATCCAGGGGCAGGAAGAAGTGCACGGAACGATGGTGATCAAGGCTGAGGTGCCACTGGCTGAAATGTTCGGTTATTCGACCTCGTTGCGTTCGGCCACCCAGGGGCGTGCTACTTACACGATGGAATTCAAGCACTACTCCGAAGCTCCGAAGACTGTCGCGGAAGCTGTGATCAATAAGAAAGCTGCGTAAGCAGGAAGGAACAGCGATGGCAAAGGGAAAGTTTGAGCGCACGAAGCCGCACGTGAATGTAGGGACGATCGGGCACGTGGACCACGGGAAGACGACGCTGACGGCGGCGATTACGCACGTGCTGTCGAAGAAATACGGTGGGGAAGCGAAGAACTACGACCAGATCGATGCGGCGCCGGAAGAAAAGGCACGCGGGATCACGATCAACACCGCGCACGTGGAATACGAGACGGCCAACCGCCACTATGCCCACGTGGACTGCCCGGGCCACGCTG
>JANXVW010000018.1 GCA_025351455.1 Betaproteobacteria bacterium
CTCGAGATCGAGCTGACCGAGAATGCGATCATGCAAGACCCGAAGGAAACCGCGAAGACCCTGGACGAATTGCACGAGATGGGGGTGAGCCTGTCGATCGATGATTTCGGCACCGGCTATTCCAGCTTGAACTATCTGAAACGCTTTCCCATCGACAAACTGAAGATCGACCGCAGCTTCGTCGAGGACCTGCCGCAGGACTTGAACGACTCGGCGATCGTGCAGGCGATCGTCAATCTGGCAAAGAGCCTGCGCATGGTCGTCATTGCGGAGGGGGTGGAAACCAAGGCGCAACTTGATTTCCTGCGTTCGCTCAGTTGCGAGGCCTACCAGGGTTACCTGGGCGGACGCCCCGTCGACGCCAAGCGTTTCGCCGCGCTGCTCAAGTAATTCCGGCAAGCGATCGCTGCAGTCTGGATCTCCCCCTTGCCGGTCATGGTCCATGGGGGACCCCATCGCAACGCGCCGCGCTCACCCGGGCCGAACCATGTGCTTCATAATCCGGTCTTACCCGGACCGCAAGAACATCCATGAACCAGCCATCCGCGAACATATTGGTGGTCGATGACGACCAGCGCCTGCGCGACCTGCTCGACCGTTATCTGGGCGAGCAGGGTTTCGGCGTGAAAGCGGTGGCGAGCGCGCCGGCCATGGACATGGTGATGGGCAAGGAAGACGTCGACATGATCATCCTCGACCTGATGCTGCCCGGCGAGGACGGCATGAGCGTGTGCCGCAGACTGCGCGCAACGGGCCGGCGCACGCCCATCATCATGCTCACGGCCAAAGGCGACGAAGCGGACCGCATCGCAGGGCTGGATGTCGGTGCCGACGACTACCTGCCGAAACCGTTCAACCCGCGCGAACTCGTCGCACGCATCAATGCCGTGCTGCGGCGACAGTCTCCGGTGACCTCGACTCCCGGCGCGCCGGACGACACGTTGAAGCCGGTCACATTCGGTCCATTCGAAATCAACCTGGCTACGCGCACGCTTACGCGCAACGGCAAACAGGTGGGCCTGACGACGGGCGAATTTGCCATGCTCAAGACGCTGTTCACCCATCCGCGCGTGCCGCTCTCGCGCGACCGGCTCATGGAACTTGCCCGCGGCCGGGAGTACGGCGTGTTCGATCGCAGCATCGATGTACAGGTCTCGCGGCTGCGGCGCATGCTCGAGGAAGATCCCGCCCACCCGCGCTACATCCAGACGGTCTGGGGCGTGGGCTACGTGTTCGTGCCCGACGACGCCAAGTAGCCCACCTGAAGCATGAACTGGTTTCCGCAGTCGCTGCTGTCCCGTTCCGTCCTGCTGATCTCGGCCCTGCTGGTGCTGAGCCAGTTGATCTGGTTCGGGCTGTATCGCACCTACAACGTCCGCACCCAGTCGGAATATCTTGCGAGCCAGATCGCCAGCGTAATCAGCACCGTCAGTGTGGCGCTCGAGGCCATGCCCGCCTCCGCGCGCCGCAAGTTCAGCGAAAAACTGCCCGTCCACCAGAACATCCGCCTGCTTCCGGCCACCGCATGGGACGACGAAGAGGTTGCCTTGCCGGAATCGCCGCTGCTGCAAAGCATCAGCGACCACCTCAAGCGCGATTTCTCCGGCGACGCGCAGGCGCTGGTCATGCTCGAGGATGCAACCCGGGCCTTGTGGATCAAGATCAAGGTCAAGAATCAGGCGTACTGGGTGGTCTTTCCGCCGGAGTCGCGCGGTTCCGCGTCGGCATGGGCCTGGACGGGCTGGAGTATTTTCGGCCTGACCCTGGCGATTGCCGGTGGCTATCTGCTCATGTTACGGGTCAATCGACCATTGCGCGCACTGGCCGCCGCAGCCGGGGAAATCGGCGCGGGCAAAACGCCGTCGCCGCTGGACGAAAACGGCCCGACCGAGATTCGCACGCTCTCGCATGCGTTCAACCAGATGACGTCAAACCTGAAACAGCTCGATACCGACCGCGCGTTGCTGCTCGCGGGCATATCGCATGACTTGCGCACGCCGTTGTCGCGCCTGCGCCTCGGCGTGGAAATGCTCGACGGCGCAAAGGACGACGAGCTCAAACCGGGGATGATCCAGGACATCGAGGACATGGACGCGATCATCAACCAGTTCCTGGATTTTGCGCGGGAAGGCGGCAACGAACCCTCCCGCGCCGGCGAGGACTTGAATCAAATCGTGTCCAGCGTGTGCGAACGTTTCTCGCGCAGCGGCCAACTGATCCGGACCGAGTTGGGCAACCTGCCGCCATTGGCGCTGAAACCGACCGCGACGCAGCGCATGGTGACCAATCTGGTCGACAACGCCGTGCGCTACGGTGTTGTCGATGTCGAAGTGAAGACCGAGCACATCGGCGACTGCGCCATCGTGCGGGTGCTCGATCGCGGCCCAGGCATTCCCGACAACGAATTCTCGCGCGTAATGCAGCCTTTCACGCGCATGGAGGCCTCGCGCGCCGGTGGCAAGGGATCCGGTTTGGGGCTGGCGATTGTCGAACGGGCGGCGCGCATGCATGGCGGCAATGTAAAGCTGCTCGGGCGCGAAGGCGGCGGCCTGGAAGCCCGCGTCGAACTTCCGGTCGTTCCCAAGGCCGCCTAGGTCCCCTGCTTGAGCGGCCAGGCGCCACGCGTCCTATAGCGGGGGGCTCCCAATGAAATTGGGAGTGGATCAGCGCGAATGCGCCGACCCGCCAGGCAACGGGCATCATGGCATCCGGCAGCGGCGCGCATTGCGCCTTCCTGACCAGCGTCACAGGCGGCGCGAAGGCGCGAAGAAAAGCCTGTGGGAGCCGGCACTCAGCGCCTGGCTAACTCCGCCGCCCGCCGCCATTCGACCAATGCGATCGCTTCCGCGGCAATGCCCTCGCCGCGTCCGGTGAATCCAAGCCGCTCGGTCGTCTTTGCCTTGACGTTGATCCTTTCCGGATCGACGCCAAGGTCGGCTGCGATGTTTGCGACCATTGCAGGAATGTGCGGCGCCATCCTCGGTGCCTGCGCGATGATGGTTGAATCGAGGTTGATGACATGAAAACCGCCGTCGCCCAGCAGCTTCGCCACTTCGCGCAATAGAGCCCGGCTGTCCGCACCTTTGAAACGGGCATCGGTGTCGGGAAAGTGGCGGCCGATGTCGCCGAGCGCCGCGGCCCCGAGCAATGCGTCGCATACCGCATGCAACAGCACGTCGGCATCGGAATGTCCGTCGAGACCTTTCTCGAAAGGAATCGTCACGCCGCCGATGATCAGGGCGCGGCCTGTCACCAGCGCGTGGACATCGAATCCCTGGCCTATCCTCATTTTTACCCCGCTGCCTGGTTCAGAATCAGTTCCGCCAACGCAAGATCCTTCGCATGCGTGACCTTGAGATTGGTTGCATCGGACTGCACGAGCCTGGGTTGCAGGCCGAGCGCTTCGACCGCCGCTGCTTCATCGGTTGCCTGCGCCAGGTCGCAGGAACGCAATGCCCGTAGCAACAGACCATAACGGAACATCTGCGGCGTCTGCGCCTGCCATAGTCCGGTGCGTGGCTCGGTTCGAATCGAACGCCCCTCATCGCCGGCGCGTTTGAGCGTATCGGCGACCGGGATCGCCAATAGGCCGCCCGTGCGATCCTCCCCGACTTCGTTGATGAGCCTGTCGAGCGCGCTCGCGCTCAGGCAGGGTCGGGCCGCGTCATGCACCAATATCCAGTCTTGCGCATGCGCCTGTCCCGCCAGTGCCTCCAGGGCATTGAGTACTGTCGCGGCTCGCGATTCTCCGCCCACGTAAAGTGGCGACAATTTGGCGGCAAACGGCTTCCAGTCGAAGGCGCCGTAGTGCCTGTCGGCCGGCGAAAGCACCACGCAGACGCGATCGATGACGGCGTGACCACACAGGCGGGCGATGGCGAAATAGAGCAGTGGACGACTGCCGATCTCGAGATATTGCTTCGGCAACGATCCCCCGACACGGGTACCGGTGCCGGCTGCAGGAATGACGGCGAGATAGCGGGACATGGATCGGCGAGAGGTTCGAATTATCGGCTGCCGGTCCGGCACCGGCAACCACCGTCACTATGAGTGCGCATGATGTTAAGCCATCTTGGCACTCAATTGATAACGAATATTTCATGGCACGGAGGTGCCACGGCAATCCGCGCCAGTTGTGATTCGGGCTGATTCCAGGCCCAGCGGGGCTGATAAGCCCCTCCCATCCACTATAATTACGCCTTATATCCAGGCCGCAACGATGCAACTGCCCCACCCCGCCCCCGCTTCGGGAGCACGCACGACACTTCCACCTCTGCACGACTCCGCCGATGCCCTGGCGCTCGCAACGCTATTGCGCAGCGTCAGGCCGCTGCTGGTCCTGACCGAGACCGCACAGGACGCCGAACGCCTGCGCGTGGAGCTGGCCTTCTTCGCGCCCGACCTGCGCGTATTCCTGCTGCCGGACTGGGAAACACTGCCTTACGACAGTTTCTCCCCGCATCAGGACCTGATATCGGAGCGCCTCGCGACGCTCTATCAAATCACGCACGCCGCCTTCGATGTCGCGGTGGTGCCGGTCACCACGGCGCTTTACCGGTTGCCCCCGCCGAGCTTCATCGCCGGACACACATTTTTCCTCAAGCAGGGCGCGAAGCTGCCGGCGGAAACCCTGCGCAGCCAATTGATCCTCGCCGGCTACACACACGTTTCCCAGGTCGTATCGCCGGGCGAATTCTGCATTCGCGGCGGCGTCATCGACCTTTTCCCGATGGGCAGCGCCCTGCCTTACCGCATCGATCTGTTCGACGACGAGGTGGACAGCATCCGCACTTTCGACGTCGATACCCAGCGCAGTATCTACAAAGTCAACGATGTCCGCCTGCTGCCGGCGCGGGAATTTCCTTCCGACGACGCCGCCCGCACGGCTTTCCGCGTGCGCTTCCGTGAAAAATTCGAAGGGGACCCGTCGAAAAGCCGGCTCTACAAGGACGTCAGCCAGGGCTTCCTGCCGGCGGGCATTGAATACTACCTGCCGCTGTTTTTCGACCAGACGGCCACGTTGTTCGATTATCTGCCAGCAGGCACGCATGTCTGCCTGCATCACGCGGTGGCGCAAGCAGTCGGTCAGTTCTGGACCGACACGCAGTCGCGCTACAACCTGTTGCGCGGCGATCCTGACCGTCCGCTGCTGCCGCCTGCCGACCTTTTCCTGCGTGAGGATGAATTCTTCGCTGGCCTGAAACCCTTCCCCCGCATCGAATTGATGGCCCCCGGCCCGGCTGCGGAACCGGCGTTGTCGCCTTCGACGGGGCCCTTGCCGCCGGTGGGAGTCGATCGCCGCGCAGCCAATCCGCTTTTCGCCTTGACTTCGTTCTGCGAAGGCTTCACGGGACGCGTGCTGCTGATCGCGGAAAGTCTGGGGCGCCGCGAGACGATGCTCGGACTGCTGCACGAGTATCAGGTGCGGCCGGTAGCCTGCGAATCCTGGTCCGCCTTCGAGCAATCGGCCGAACCGCTGATGCTGACGGTCGGCCCCCTGCACGCGGGCTTCATCGATATCGACGCCCGCATCGCGATCATCACCGAAAACGAGCTCTACCCGTCGCAGGTGCGTACGCGCACGACGCGCGATCGCCGCACGGCCGCCGAAGGCATGTTGCGCGATCTTTCCGAGGTCAAGGTCGGTGACCCGGTCGTGCATTCGCAGCATGGCATCGGCCGCTATCTCGGGCTCGCCACCATGGACCTTGGCGATGGGGAAACCGAATTCCTGACACTCGAATACGAGGCCGGTGACAAACTGTATGTACCGGTATCGCAACTGGCCGTCATCAGCCGTTACAGCGGCGCTTCGGAAGAAGCGGCGCCGCTGCACAAGCTGGGCAGCGGGCAATGGGAAAAAGCCAGGCGCCGCGCCGCAGCGCAAGTCCGCGACACCGCGGCGGAACTGCTCAATCTCTATGCGCAACGCGCATTGCGCCAGGGCTACGCGTTCAAACTGAAGCCCCACGATTACGAGGCCTTCCGCGAAGGTTTTCCGTTCGAGGAAACCGTGGACCAGGCAGCCGCGATCGATGCCGTGATCGGCGACATGCAGAGCGGCCGGCCGATGGACCGTCTGATCTGCGGCGACGTCGGTTTCGGCAAGACCGAAGTCGCCCTGCGTGCCGCCTTCGTTGCAGTTGCCGATGGCAAACAAGTGGCGGTGCTGGTGCCGACCACGCTGCTCGCCGAACAGCATTTCCAGACCTTCTCTGACCGTTTTGCCGACTGGCCGGTCAGGATCGCGGAGCTCTCGCGTTTCCGCTCGGCCAAGGACACAACGGCAGCGCTCGAAGGCCTGGCGGAAGGTAAAGTCGACATCGCCATCGGCACGCACAAGCTGCTCTCGCGCGGCGTGAAGTTCAAGAACCTGGGGCTGACCATCATCGACGAGGAGCACCGCTTCGGCGTGCGCCAGAAGGAGCAGCTCAAGGCTTTGCGCGCGGAAGTGGATGTGCTGACCCTGACGGCCACGCCTATTCCGCGCACGCTGGCAATGTCGCTCGAAGGATTGCGTGACTTTTCTGTCATCGCCACCGCGCCCCAACGTCGGCTGGCCATCAAGACGTTTGTTTCCCCGATCGGCGACGGCCTCATTCGCGAAGCGGTACTGCGTGAACTCAAACGCGGAGGCCAGGTTTACTTCCTGCATAACGAAATCGATTCCATCCATCACATGGAGGAACGCCTGGCCAAACTGCTGCCGGAAGCGCGCATTCGCATCGCGCACGGCCAGATGCCCGAACGCGAACTGGAACTGGTCATGCGCGACTTCTACCAGGCCCGGTTCAATGTCCTGCTGTGCACGACCATCATCGAAACCGGCATCGACGTGCCAACCGCCAACACCATCATCATGAATCGCGCCGACAAGTTCGGACTGGCGCAACTGCATCAGTTGCGCGGACGCGTCGGCCGCTCCCACCACCAGGCCTACGCTTACCTGCTGACCCCGGAAGAAGACGCGGTCGGCGGACAGGCGAAGAAACGGCTCGAGGCCATCCAGATGATGGAAGAACTCGGATCCGGCTTCTACCTGGCGATGCACGACCTGGAGATCCGCGGTGCCGGCGAAGTACTGGGCGAATCGCAGAGCGGCGAAATGCAGGAAATTGGTTTCGCGCTCTACGCCGAAATGCTCAACGCGGCGGTCAAATCGCTGAAGGCCGGCAAGGAGCCGGAACTGTCAGGCAATTTCAACCTCGGCACCGAGATCAACCTGCACACGCCGGCGCTGTTGCCCGAGGATTATTGCGCCGACATCCATGAGCGCCTGGTGCTGTACAAGCGGCTGGCCAATTGCGAGACGCTCGAAGACCTGGAAGCCATGCACGAGGAACTCATCGACCGTTTCGGACTGCCACCGGAGCCGGCGAAATGCCTGCTGGAAACCCACCGCCTGCGCATTGCCTCAAAGGCCTTTGGCATCGCGCGCATCGACGCGGGGACGGATACGCTGATCCTGCAATTCATTCCCAACCCGCCGATCGATCCGTCGAAAATAATCCGGCTTGTCCAGTCCCGCAAGAACTTCAAATTGAGTGGGCCGGACCGCCTGCGCATCGAGGCAGCCATGCCCGACGTAACAGCACGCACGGCGCAGGTGCGCGCGGTGCTGAAGGAACTTTCCTAGGGGAAAATCTGGCGCCGGAAACGGGCGCTCAGTCCCACCTGTTGTCGCGAACGTACACCTTGCCATCTTCGATTTTGACGGGGAATGTCGCGGTAGGCTCGTAGGCCGGCGCGGAGAGCGCCTCACCCGTCCTGACACAGAAACGGGCGCCATGGCGGGGACAGACGATTTCGTCGCCCTCGATCGGCTGGCCGCTGGTGAGCACCGTGCCGTCGTGGGTGCAGATATCTTCTATGGCGTAGAACTCGCCGTTGACGTTGAACACGGCAGCGATGCTGTCATCGAGATCGACCGTCTCGTAGTGGCCGGGCTTGATGGCCGCGGCTTCGGCGACGAAGATCCAGCCGCTCACGGCAGTGAACAGTGAACGGTGAACGGTGAACGGGAAGGATCAGGACAACGGTTCACTTTGGCTCCATACCGTTCACTGTTCACTGTTAACCGTTCACCGCCGTCATCAGACGGCGATCACTTCCATCTCGGGATCGATGCGCCGCACCAGGCCTTCGATGCCGGCCAGCGTGCCGGAGATCGAGCTCGGACAGGTGCCGCAGGCGCCCTGGTAGTGGACTTTCAGCGTGCTGCCCTCCAGGCCGACGACATAAAGGTCGCCGCCGTCGCCCTGCAGGAAAGGGCGGACTTCTTCGTCGAGCAATTCGTTGATCTGTTCGAGCTTGAGTTTGTCGCTGTCGGACAGCGCGGCACCGCCGCCCTCATCCTCCGCCAGCCACGCCGCCGCCTTGGCAAATTCTTCCGAAGCCTTTTCGGCTGCGGGCGCCTCGCGAATCGGCGTCGCCACTTCGCGCAACAGGTTCTGCCAGTCGGCTTCGCCGTCCTGGGTGACCGTGATCCAGTTGTCGATGTAAAACACATTGGTCACATGCGGGATGGCGAACAGCTTCATGGCAAGCTCGTCGCGCTGCGCCTGCTCCGAGTTCTCGAAAGAGCGCGCCAGTCCATTGGTCAGCGGCTCCTTGAGGACGAACTTGCGCGCATTCGGATTCGGCGTGTATTCGAGATCGGCGATCTTGGGCATCAGCGTTCAGTTGCGACCGGGTCGCGGTCGCCTTCGGTGGAAATGGTTGCTTCGGAGTTCAGTGCGGCGTGCAATGTGTGCCAGGGCAGGATCGCGCACTTCACGCGCGACGGAAGGTCGCGCACGCCGGCGAATACGCTAAGACGGCCGAGGTGGTTCGGCTGGCTGCCGGTATCCAGCTTACCGGTGGCCATGTCGCGGAACTCCTGGATCATCTGCTCCACCTCTTCCACGCTCTTGCCCTTCACGTTCGTGGTCATCATCGACGAGGATGCCTTGCAGATCGCGCAACTCTCGCCTTCGAAGGCGATGCTGCCGACCTTGTCGCCATCGAGTTTCAGCGACAGCCAGATATGGTCGCCGCACAAGGGATTCAAGCCTTCGGCCTGGTGGCTCGCGTCGGCGAGCTTGCCCCAGTTGCGCGGCTTCTTGTTGTGATCGAGGATCACTTCCTGGTAGAGGTTCTTGGAATCCATGGCCGGGTCGATCGGATGGGCTTCAACCGAATATTTTCCGGACCTTGTGGATGCCCGCCACCAGCGCATCGACTTCCGACATGGTGTTATAAAGATAAAAGGAAGCACGGGCAGTTGCCGGTATACCGAAACGTTGCATGACCGGCTGCGCGCAGTGGTGGCCAGTGCGCACCGCGACGCCGTCCTCATTGAGAATGGTGCCGACGTCGTGCGGATGGACGCCTTTCATGGTAAACGACAGCACTCCCGCCTTTTCCCGCGCAGTACCGACAATGCGTACATCCTTCAATTCCTTGAATGCTTCTGTCGCATAGACGATCAGGTTGTGTTCGTGCTCGGCGATGCGGTCCATGCCCAGGCTTTCCAGGTAATCGATGGTCTCTCCCAAACCGATCCCGGCGGCGATCGGCGGCGTTCCGGCCTCAAACTTGTGCGGGATTACGTTGTAGGTCGTCTTTTCGAAAGTCACCGACAGGATCATGTCGCCGCCGCCCTCGAACGGTTTCATTTTTTCGAGCAGGGCGGCTTTTCCGTAGAGAATGCCGATGCCGGTCGGCCCGCACATCTTGTGGGCCGAGAAAGCATAAAAGTCGCAATCGAGATCCTGCACGTCCACCTTCATGTGCGGGATCGCCTGTGCGCCGTCGAGCAGTACGGGCACACCATGCTCGTGCGCCGTGGCAATCATGTCCTTTACCGGATTGATGGTGCCCAGCGCATTGGAGACATGGGTTACGGCAACAAGCCTGGTATGGCTGTTGAACAGCTTGCGATATTCGTCGAGCAGCAGCTCCCCCGCATCGTTGCACGGGATCACGCGCAGCTTCGCGCCCTTTTCTTCGCACAGCATCTGCCAGGGCACGATGTTCGAATGGTGCTCGAGCTGGGAAACAATGATTTCATCGCCGGCGCCGATGAACGCCCGGCCGTATCCGTGCATCACCAGGTTCAACGAATCCGTGGTCCCGCGTGTATAAATGACTTCGCGCGCCTCCTTCGCGTTGATGAAGCGCTGCACCTTGACGCGCGCGCCCTCATAAGCCGCCGTCGCAGTTTCCGACAGATAATGCACACCGCGATGGATGTTGGCGTGCTCCGCGGTCTGGTAGCGCACCAGGCGGTCGATCACCTGCTGCGGCATCTGACTGCTGGCGGCGTTGTCCAGGTACACCAGCGGTTTGCCGTTGACCTTGAGTTTCAGGATGGGAAAGTCGGCGCGGATGCGCTCGACGTCGAATGCGCCGTCAGGCTTGATCGCATGGAGAACGGAACTGCTGGCGTTCATGCTGTTTCTTTCGTCTGCGTTTGTTCGAGGACGGTCTTTTCCAGCCGGTCCACCAGGGACTTGACCGGAATGCGTTCGATGACCTGGGCTGCGAACGCGTAAGTCAGCAGGTTGCGCGCGGCGGTATCCGATAGCCCACGGCTCTTGAGATAAAACAATTCCTCGGCTTCAATCTGGCCGACCGTGGCACCGTGGGCGCACTTGACGTCGTCGGCGAAGATCTCCAGTTGCGGCTTGGTATCGACGTGCGCCTTGTCGGAGATCAGCAAGTTTCGCGACTGCTGTCCCGAGTCGGTCTGCTGGGCACCTTCGCGCACCAGAATCTTGCCGTTGAATACGGCGTGCGCGCCGCCGCCGACCACCGTCTTGTGCAGCTGGCGGCTCTGGCCGTGCGCGTGCGCATGGTCGATGCTGCTGTGCATGTCTGCCAGTTGCCGGCCGCCGATCAGCGCCAGGCCATCAATCGAGAACGCCGTACCCTCGCCCGCCTGCACGATCGACAGATTGTGCCGGGATATGCGCGCGCCCAAAGCAACCGTCCAGGTGGCGTAATACCCACTGCGATCCACCCTGACCGAAGTATTGGCGATATGAAAGGCCGTTGCCGCTTCGCGCTGCAGCTTGACGTGGGAGACGCGGGCGTTCCCGGCGACGTAGAACTCGCTCACCGCGTCGGTCAGATAGGGCCCGTCTGCCACGCTGACGAAATCTTCCACGATCGTGCATTGCGCCCCGGTTTCGACAACAACGAGCACGCGGGGATAGGCCGCGCTGTCCTTTCGGGTCGCGACGAACAGCAGGTGGATCGGCGCGCTCACCACTCTATCGCGGGCAACATGGACCACGGCGCCGTCGCGCAGGAAAGCGGTGTTGACCGCGGCGAACGCATCATTGTCGATCAGGGCAAGCTTTGCCAGATGCGTTTCCAGCATAGCGTCGGAAGCTTTCGAAACGTCGGCGATGTTGCCGACCATCACGCCCACATTCGCCTCTACGCGCGACAGCGCCGCCGAATAACGTCCGTCCACGAAGACCAGCCGGGTTGGCGCTTCGGGAAGGGCGAAAGCATCCAGTTGCGATTTATCCAGATTGCCAGTGCCTGAAGCAGGCTGGAAACGGATCTTGTACAGCGGCGACAAGTCGGTGAAGCGCCATTCCTCGTCGCGCATCGTCGGAACGGACAATTCATTGGCGCGCTCGACCGCCCGCATGCGCAGCGCGCGCATCCAGCCGCGGCCCGCATCCGCGACCGCCTCGCGGCCCGCCAGCAGGCTGTCCAGATAGCTGTCGCGGCTCTCTACACGCATTACGCGGCAGCCTTGCCTTTGAATTCAGCGGCCACCCAATCGTAGCCGCGGGATTCGAGCTCCAGCGCCAGGGACTTGTCGCCGGTCTTGATAATGCGGCCGCCTTCCATCACGTGCACATAATCCGGCTCAATGTAATTGAGCAGCCGTTGATAGTGCGTGACCAGCACGAGACCGATATCCGGCGTGTGCAGCTTGTTCACCCCGTTGGCAACGACGCGCAGTGCATCGATATCCAAACCGGAATCGGTTTCGTCGAGGATCGCGAGTTTCGGCGCGAGCAGCGACATTTGCAGGATCTCGTTGCGCTTCTTCTCGCCGCCGGAAAACCCGGCGTTGACGCTGCGATCGAGAAAAGCCGGATCCATTTCCAGCAGCTTCATTTTTTCGCGCACGAAATCGTCGAACTCCAGCGGATCGAGTTCATCCGCGCCGCGGGCGCCCTGCACGGTGTTGTATGCCAGGCGCAGGAAGGAACTGTTGGTTACTCCCGGCACTTCAATGGGGTACTGGAAGCCGAGGAATATGCCCGCGCGCGCGCGATCTTCGGGCGTCAGGGCGAGCAGATTCTTGCCTTCGAACAGGACTTCGCCACCGGTTATCTGGTAGGACGGGTGGCCGGACAGAACCTTGGCGAACGTGCTTTTTCCCGAGCCGTTCGGCCCCATGATGGCGTGCACTTCGCCCGCCCGCACCGAGAAATTGATGCCCTTGAGGATGGCGCGCTCATCGATCTTCGCCGTGAGATCGCGAACCTCCAGCAGGACCGGGGCGTTATTCCTGATCATCCGACGCTTCCTTCCAGTTTAAGGCCGAGCAGCTTGGTCGCCTCGACCGCAAACTCCATCGGCAATTGCACGAACACATCCTGCACGAAACCGTTGATGATCATGGAGACTGCATCTTCGGCGCCGATGCCGCGGCTGGCGAAATAGAACAACTGGTCTTCGCCGATTTTCGACGTCGATGCCTCGTGTTCGACTTTCGCCGTGTTGTTGTTGACCTGGATATAGGGAAAGGTATTCGCGCCGCACTTGTCGCCGATCAGCATGGAATCGCATTGCGAGAAATTGCGCGCGCCCTCCGCTTTCACGCCGATTTTCACCAGGCCGCGATAACTGTTGTTCGATACGCCCGCGGAAATGCCCTTGGAGATGATCTTGCTGCGCGTATTTTTTCCGATATGGACCATCTTGGTGCCGGTATCGGCCTGCTGGTGGTGGTTGGTCAGCGCCACCGAGTAGAACTCGCCCACCGAGTTCTCGCCCAGCAAAATACAGGACGGATATTTCCAGGTGATCGCCGAACCGGTTTCCACCTGGGTCCAGGAAATCTTCGAATTCACGCCTTTGCACAGGCCGCGCTTGGTCACGAAATTGTAGATGCCGCCTTTGCCGTTCTCATCGCCCGCGTACCAGTTCTGCACGGTTGAATACTTGATCTCGGCGTTGTCCAGGGTCACCAGTTCTACCACGGCCGCATGCAACTGGTTGGTATCGAACTTCGGCGCCGTGCAGCCCTCCAGGTAGGAGACATGCGCGCCTTCTTCCGCGACGATCAAGGTGCGCTCGAACTGCCCGGTCTCCTGCGTGTTGATGCGAAAGTAGGTCGACAGCTCCATCGGGCAGCGCACGCCCTTGGGGATGAAACAGAACGAACCGTCGGTGAATACCGCGGAATTCAGCGCGGCATAGAAGTTGTCGCCGGCCGGCACCACCGTGCCGAGATACTTTTGCACCAGGTCCGGATGGTCTTTCACCGCTTCCGAGAACGAACAAAAGATCACGCCGACTTCCGCGAGCTTCTTGCGAAAGGTCGTAGCTACTGAAACGCTGTCGAAAATCACGTCCACGGCGACGCCGGCAAG
>JANXVW010000076.1 GCA_025351455.1 Betaproteobacteria bacterium
GCGCGCGCGCCTCCTCGGTGCGCAGGCCGTGCAGGTCGAGGTGATCTTGCGTGGCCCAGAAACCGCGGCGGAGCTTTTTCAGGATCAGGTTGGACAGGCCGTTGCGCAGGAACACCAGTTCTTCGCCGGTCTCGAGCCCGACTTCCATGGGCAACTGATCGGACAGGCTGTCCTGCAGTACCAGCGCATCGTCACGCAATGCCTGGACCGGAATCGGCGCCGGCGGCGGGCGCTGCAGCGCAGCCTTGCCGGAATCGCGCAGTGGCGCGACGCCTTTCAGCGCATCGCGCAATAAGGCTTCCTCGTCCGCATCTTCCGCGGCCGGTGGTTCCGGTGTAGCAGGGCCCTTGGGCATTATCTACTTCCAGAAATTTTTCACCGCAAAGGCGCAAAGGAACGCAAAGAGAAACCGAGGGGGTATGGGAATCATTGGTTGAAAGGGGTGTCCGCTGGACGCCTGTCACGGACTGGGGAAACCCACTAATTTCTTCCTGAACGATTCCTTTGCGCCCTTTGCGTCTTTGCGGTGAGACTGTCGTGAAAATATCCTCAGAGCCCTCGCTCTTCGAGGTACTTCTCCGCGTCGAGGGCGGCCATGCAACCTGTGCCGGCGCTGGTGACCGCCTGGCGGTAGACATGGTCCTGCACGTCGCCGGCGGCGAATACGCCGGGGACGCTGGTGGCCGTGACGCCGCCCTGGTTGCCGCTCTTGGTGACGATGTAGCCATCGACCATGTCGAGCTGCCCCTGGAAAATCTGCGTGTTCGGCGAATGGCCGATGGCGATGAACACGCCGGCAAGCGCGATTTCCCGCGCGTTGCTGTTCCTGGTCGAGCGGATGCGGATGCCATTGACGCCTTTCTTGTCGCCCAACACCTCTTCCAGGGTGTGGTCCCATTCAAGTTTCACGTTGCCGGTTTTCGATTTTTCCGTGAGCCGGTCGATCAGGATGGCTTCGGCGCGGAATTTGTCACGCCGGTGGACCACGGTCACGGTCTTGGCGATATTGGACAGGTATAAAGCTTCCTCGACCGCGGTGTTGCCGCCGCCGACCACGGCCACATCCTGGCCCTTGTAGAAAAAGCCGTCGCAGGTCGCGCAGCCGGAGACCCCTTTGCCCATGAAGGCGCTTTCAGATGGCAGACCGAGGTATTTCGCCGATGCGCCCGTCGCGATAATGAGGGCGTCGCATGTGTACGTAGCCTGGTCTCCGATCAACTGGAAGGGTTGTTCACCCAGCTTCACAGTGTGGATATGGTCGAAAACAACTTCGGTATCGAAGCGCTCGGCATGCTTGAGGAAACGCTCCATCAATTCCGGGCCTTGTACGCCCATGACGTCCGCCGGCCAGTTGTCCACCTCGGTCGTGGTGGTGAGCTGGCCGCCCTGGATCATGCCGGTAATCAGCACGGGTTTGAGGTTGGCGCGCGCCGCGTAGACGGCGGCCGTATAGCCGGCCGGGCCGGAGCCCAGGATCAGGAGCCGGGAATGTTTTGTTTTGCTGGTCATGAATATTCAAATGAGGTTGGATGCGCGACGAAGCAAGACTGTAGCAGCGCCACAAAGCCCGTGTCCACGCATCAAATTGGGCTGCGTGAGCGCGCTGCCCATGGGATATAATTCTTTGAAACTGAAAAGGTAATTCGCACTTGCGTAAAACATCCGCGGCCCGGTCCGCAGTCCAGAAAACATCGCGCAAGCCTCTCCCGCCCAAGATCGCGGCACTGTTGCGCGAATCGTGGTGGCTGTTGCTGATCGGCGCGGCGCTCTATCTTGTTCTGATTCTCGCCACTTACAGCAAGGCCGACCCGGGCTGGACGCACCAGGTTTCCGGTTCGCAGGTCGTCAACGCCGGCGGCAAGGCCGGCGCCTGGATTGCCGACGTGGCACTTTACATCTTCGGACTTTCGGCATGGTGGTGCGTGTTGTTCCTGGTCGGAGTGGTCGTCTGGGGCTATCGCCGCATCGAGGTGGTCGCCGAGAGCGACCGTCGCTCGCTGGCACTGGCCTGTACAGGGTTTTTCATCCTGATTACCGCAAGCAGTGCCTTTGAATACTTGCGCCTGTACTCACTGAAGGCACAGCTTCCCCACCGGCCCGGGGGGGTGCTGGGCGAACTGGTCAGCGGCGTGATGTCCCAAGGATTCGGTTTCACCGGGGCGACCCTGATCCTGATGATCCTGTGGGGCATCGGGTTCGCGCTGCTGACGGGATTTTCGTGGGTGGTCATCATCGAAAAACTCGGAAGCGCAATCGAGTTCGCTTACGTTGCGATGCGCGAACGCTGGCAGACGCGCCAGGATCGCAAGTTCGGCGAGCAGGCGGCGGTGCAACGCGAGGAAATCGTCGAAGTCGAGCGCAAACGCTTTGAGGAGCACGAGCCGGTACGCATCGAGCCGCCGAAGATTGTCATTACAAAGTCCGACCGCGTCATCAAGGAAAAACAGAAGCCGCTGTTCGAAGACTTGCCGGATTCGCCGCTGCCGCCCCTGCACCTGCTCGATGAGGCGCCCGCCGACGTGGAAATGCTGTCTGCGGAGACGATTGAATACACCTCCCGCCTGATCGAAAAAAAGCTTTCCGACTTCGGCATCGAGGTCAAAGTGGTGGCCGCGCAGCCGGGCCCTGTCATTACGCGTTACGAAATCGAACCTGCCATCGGCGTCAAGGGCAGCCAGGTCATCAACCTGGTCAAGGATCTCGCGCGTGCGCTGTCCGTCGTGAGCGTGCGCGTGGTCGAGACCATTCCCGGCAAATCCTGCATGGGACTCGAAATCCCGAATCCGAAGCGCCAGGTCGTGCGCTTGTCGGAAATCCTGAGCTCGAAGATTTATGCAGAAATGGCGTCACCGCTGACCTTGGCGATGGGCAAGGATATCGCCGGGAATCCGATTGTCGCGGACCTGGCCAGGATGCCACACGTGCTGGTTGCGGGAACCACCGGATCCGGCAAGTCCGTCGCGATCAACGCCATGATTCTGTCCTTGCTGTACAAGGCGACCCCAAATGATGTGCGGTTGATCCTGGTCGATCCGAAGATGCTCGAACTCTCGGTCTACGAGGGCATCCCGCACCTGCTCACCCCGGTGGTGACAGACATGAAGCAGGCGGCGCACGCGCTCAACTGGTGCGTCGGCGAGATGGACCGGCGCTACAAGCTGATGTCCACCCTGGGCGTGCGCAACCTGTCCGGGTTCAACCAGAAGATCAAGGAAGCGGAAAAAGCCGGCAAGCCGCTGACGAACCCCTTCACCATCACGCCGGAAAGTCCCGAGCCGCTGAAGGAATTGCCGCTGATCGTCGTGGTCATAGACGAACTTGCGGACCTCATGATGGTCGTGGGCAAGAAGGTGGAAGAGCTGATCGCGCGGCTGGCGCAGAAGGCGCGCGCGGCCGGCGTTCACCTGTTGCTGGCGACCCAGCGTCCTTCGGTGGATGTCATCACCGGGCTGATCAAGGCGAATATCCCGACGCGCGTCTCGTTCCAGGTGTCCAGCAAAGTAGATTCGCGGACCATCCTCGACCAGATGGGAGCGGAGCAGTTGCTCGGGCAAGGCGACATGCTCTACCTGCCCCCCGGCACCGGGTATCCGCAGCGGGTACACGGCGCTTTCGTCTCCGACCAGGAAGTACACAAGGTCGTCCATTACCTGAAGTCACGCGGACAGCCGCAATACATCGACGATGTGCTCGAGGGTGGCGAGGCCGACGCGGAGAACGGCGGCGCGGCGGGCGAGGCCGACGCGGAAGCCGATCCGCTTTACGATCAGGCCGTCGATATCGTGGTCAAGTCGCGGCGGGCTTCGATCTCGCTGGTGCAGCGGCATTTGCGCATTGGCTACAATCGTGCCGCGCGCCTGATCGAGCAAATGGAACGCGCAGGGCTGGTGTCGACGATGCAGGCCAACGGTAATCGCGAGGTGCTCGCACCGTCCAGAAGCGAAGCCTGACACGGAGTGGATCGAAAAAAGACCTGGAACCACGCAGCGTGGCAATGGTCTAGGAGCAAGGGTCCGAAAAAGCAGAGGAGATGCTTGTGCGAATACATTGGATGATGCTTGCGATGCTGACCGGTTCGCTGATCGCGTTGCCGGCGAGGGCAGGGTCGATCGAGAAATTGCATGCGTTCATCGAACAGACCCGCTCCGCCAAAGCGAATTTCAGCCAGGAAGTCATCGATTCCAACGGTTCCGTGCAGCAACAGGCGAGCGGCACCGTGCAGTTTCAGCGTCCGGGAAAATTCCGCTGGACCTATGACAAACCCTACGAACAAATCATCGTCGGCGACGGCGAGAAGCTGTGGATCTACGACAAGGACCTGAACCAGGTGACCAGGCGCAATCTCGACAAGGCGCTCGGCAGCAGCCCGGCCGCGTTGCTCGCCGGCGCGGACGATGTTGACAGGTACTTTTCCCTGAACGCGGTCGGCGTAAAGAAGAAACTAGACTGGCTCGAGGTCAAACCCTACGACGAGGAGAGTCTCTTCGAGAAGGTGCGCATGGGTTTTCGCGGCAACGCGCTGGAAGTCATGGAACTCCACGATCATTTCGGACAGAAGACCACGATCACTTTCTCCAACATGCAGCGCAACCCCAGGACCCCGCCCGACCTCTACACGTTCACCGTTCCCAAAGGCGCGGACGTCGTGACTGAATAGGGAGGGGATTCTCACCGCAAAGACGCAAAGGAACGCAAAGCAAACCAAAAGGTCTCGGTGTAAGGGTGGAAATTTTCTCGGATCGTGGTCGACCGACGAAGCTAATGAGTACACCGGTACCATTTAAAATGAGTCTTTTCGCGACTAATATTTTTTTCCCTTTGCGTTACTTTGCGTCTTTGCGGTGCAAATTGCCCTAGATGACAGATCTGTTTGAAGCGAGGCAGCCGGCCGCGCCATTGGCGGAGTTGATGCGGCCGCAGAACCTGGACGACGTCGTCGGCCAGCGGCATCTGCTCGGACCGGACAAGCCGCTGCGCGTGGCGTACGAGTCGGGGAAGTTGCATTCGATGATCCTGTGGGGTCCGCCCGGGGTGGGCAAGACCACGCTGGCACGCTTGATGGCGAAGGCGTTCGATGCCGAGTTCATCGCGCTCTCCGCCGTGCTGTCCGGCGTCAAGGATATCCGCGACGCGGTCGCGCATGCGGAGAACGTCCTCCAGCAGTCCGGGCGCGCGACCATCCTGTTCGTCGACGAAGTCCATCGCTTCAACAAGGCGCAGCAGGACGCGTTTCTTCCGTACGTCGAGCGGGGCCTGGTGACTTTCATCGGCGCGACGACGGAAAATCCTTCGTTCGAGGTCAACGGCGCATTGCTGTCGCGCGCGGCGGTGTATGTCCTCAAGCCGCTCGCCGAGGAAGACCTGGCGGAATTGTTCTCGCGCGCGTTCGCTAAGGCGTTTCCTGCCTTGGCGTTTTCCGAAAAAGCACGCGAATTGGTGGGGGGCGCTGCCGACGGGGATGCCAGGCGATTGTTGAACATGGTCGAAGCCATCGGCAATGCGGCGGCGACGCGGGGGATTGCCGAAGTCGACGAGCCCTTCATCCAAACAACCCTTGCACAGAACCTGCGTCGCTTCGACAAGGGCGGGGACGCATTCTACGACCAGATTTCCGCCCTTCACAAATCAGTGCGCGGTTCGTCGCCGGACGCCGCGCTGTACTGGATGGTCAGGATGTTGGACGGCGGGGCGGAACCGTTATATGTGGGACGGCGCCTGGTGCGCATGGCGATCGAGGACATCGGCCTGGCGGACCCGCGGGCGTTACGTCTGTGCCTGGATGCCTGCGAGACCTATGAAAGGCTGGGCTCGCCCGAGGGCGAACTCGCGCTGGCGCAGGCTACCATTTATCTGGCATGCGCCGCGAAGTCGAATGCCGCCTACGTTGCGTATAATGAGGCCCGCTCGCTGGTTCAGTCCGACAAGTCCCGGCCCGTGCCGGAGCATCTTCGCAACGCTCCCACCAAACTCATGAAGGAACTCGGCTACGGCCGCAGTTATCGTTATGCGCACGACGAAACGGATGCGTATGCGGCGGGGGAAAACTATTTCCCGGAAGGACTCGAGGACACGGAGTTGTACCGGCCGACGCCACGGGGGCTGGAAGGCAAGATTACCGAGAAGCTCGCGCAGTTGCGCGAACTGGACTTGAAGGCAAAAAAGAAAGACTGAAAGGCGTTGACGCAAAGGACGCAAGGGAAGATCAAGAAAGGACGCAAAGGAAAGCGATGTTAGATGTCCAGTTGATTCGGAATGATGTTGATGGAGTGGCGGTCAGATTGGCGACGCGCGGCGTCACGATCGATGCCGGCGCATTCCGCGCGCTTGAGGAACAGCGCAAGAAGGCGCAGGTACGCACGCAGGATCTGCAGTCCAAACGCAATGCGTCGTCGAAGCAGATCGGGGAACTCAAGCGTAAAGGGGAGGACACGTCGGCGCTGATGGCGGAGATGGCGATCGTCGGCGATGAATTGAAATCAATCGAAGCCGAGCTGGAAGGCATTCAGGCCAGGCTGACGGATCTTCTGCTTGCAATCCCGAACCTGCCGCATGCCAGCGTGCCGGTCGGCAAATCCGCCGATGAGAATGTCGAGGTCCGCCGCGTTGGCGAACCGCGCAAGTTCGATTTTTTGGCGAAGGACCATGTCGACATCGGTGCCGGGCTCGGTCTTCTCGATTTCGATGCCGCTGTGAAGATCAGCGGCGCGCGTTTCACCCTGATGAAGGGTCCGCTGGCGCGCCTGCATCGCGCGCTTGCGCAGTACATGCTTGATGTGCACACCACGGAGCACGGCTATACCGAAGTGTATGTGCCTTATCTGGTCAACGCGGACAGCATGCGCGGGACCGGCCAGCTGCCAAAGTTCGAGGAGGATCTGTTCTCGGTGCCGCGGGCGGACGGGGGCAAGTTCTACCTGATTCCCACTGCCGAGGTGCCGGTAACGAACATCGTGCGCGACGAAGTCGTTGCCATGGATAAACTGCCGCTGAAGTTCGTCTGCCATTCGCCGTGCTTCCGTTCCGAAGCCGGGTCTTACGGCAAGGACACGCG
>JANXVW010000081.1 GCA_025351455.1 Betaproteobacteria bacterium
CGCCGCGCTGGGTGAGCGTGATATCCATCAGTTTTGCGGCGCGCACGGCGTCGTCGAAGAACAGCTCGTAGAAATCGCCCATGCGAAAGAACAGCAGTTTGTCCGGATGCTCGGCCTTGATGCGCAAATACTGCTGCATCACTGGCGAGAAATTGGCAGGGTTGAGGTTTGGTGCCACAAGGAGTTGTTGGCGAACGAATTGGGGAGAGTTTATCAGCGTTGCGAAAGTGCAGACGTGAGTCGGTTATTAAAGATTGAATTTGCCCGTCTTCAATGCTTTTCTCGTAGGGGTATCTCAACTCATGGTTCGCTTCATCCGAGTGATTCCGATGGTCAAATTGACCGTCGCGACTTGCGGCTATGACAAACCTTTCGACATATCCTTGATATCGATCAAGAGGGATTTTTCAAATCGCCTCAGTATTAGCAGGCGATTGGGCTTACCTGTGACGGATTCGCAAAGCTCAGCGCGCAAATAGGGAGGCGGGAATGGATTGCCGACGAACGCATGGTTGGTGTCTGGCCGGAAGGATCGCATTGGCAACATCGTTGACGATTCTACCCTTGGCCGGGATAGCGGCCGAAGCGGACCGTGGCCGCATGCTGCATGACACGCATTGCATTTCGTGCCATGGCACGCAGTTCTACAAGCGCGACAGCAAGCTCGGCACGAACTACGAGGAAGTCCGCAGACAGGTGCTGCGCTGGGAAACCAACGCGTCGCTGAAGTGGGGCAACTCCGACATCGATGCGGTGGCGACCTATCTTGCCCGTACCTTCTACAAGGTGCCATGTCCAACGTGTTGAACAAAGGCCGGGACGTTGCGCGCCGAGCCTGGGAATTCCCGCTTCCACGTCGGCCGCCAGCTTCGTCGCCGCCTGCGGATTCCCTTCAGTGACCACACGCAATCTCCAATATCTCTTTGCCCCGCGGTCGATCGCAATCATCGGTGCCAGCCTGCGTCCAGGGAGTGTCGGCGCCGCCGTGACCCGCAACCTGCTGGGCAAGGGATTTGCCGGTGCGCTGCGTCTGGTCAATCCCAGGCACGAACGCTTGGGAGATGTTCCGTGTTTTCGCGACGTGGGCAGCCTCGATATCGTTCCGGAACTGGCAGTGATCTGCACGCCACCCGCTTCGGTGCCCGGCCTCGTGGCGGAGTTGGGCGCGCGGGGCACCCGCGCCGCCATCGTCCTGACCGCCGGACTCGGAGAGGCGACCGACGGTGCCGGCCATGCCTTGTCGCAGGCGATGCTGGATGCGGCGAAGCCGCATCTGCTGCGCATCCTTGGCGCAAATTGCGTCGGGTTGCTCTCGCCGCACCTGGGCATCAACGCCAGTTTCGCGCACGAGCAGGCATTGCCGGGCAATCTGGCATTCGTATCCCAGTCCGGTGCGTTGACGACGGCTTTGCTCGACTGGGCGCGTGCGCGGCAGGTGGGCTTTTCGCATTTCGTCTCGCTCGGGGCCTCGGACGACGTCGACTTTGGCGATGTGCTCGACTATCTGGCCGACGATCCGCAGACCAAGGCGATCCTGCTGTATGTGGAGGCAATCAAACATGCGCGAAAATTCATGTCGGCGGCCCGGCGTGCCGCGCGCAACAAGCCGGTTATCGTCGTCAAGGCGGGACGCGCGCCGGAAGGCGCCAGGGCAGCCACGACGCATACGGGCGCGCTCGCCGGATCGGACGCCGTCTATGATGCCGCCTTGCGGCGCGCCGGCGCATTGCGCGTCCTCACGACCGGCGACCTTTTTATTGCGGCGCAGACGCTGGCGTGCGCCAGGCCCCTGCCGGGAGAACGCATCGTCATCCTCACCAACGGCGGTGGCCCCGGCGTGCTCGCAGCGGACGCCGTCAGCCTCGGCGGTGCGCCGCTCGCCGGGCTGTCGGCGGAAACGATCGTCGGACTGAATGCTGTGCTTCCGGGCACCTGGTCCCATGCGAATCCCGTCGACATTATCGGCGATGCCCCCATGTCGCGCTATGCGGATGCCATCAGGATCTTGGCGGCCGACGCGCAAACCGATGCGCTGCTGTTCATTCATGCGCCCACCGCCATTGTGGACAGCACGTCGATCGCGCTCGCCTGCGCGCCCCTGCTTCGCGATTGCCGCCTGCCGGTTTTTTCGTGCTGGCTCGGCGGCAACGCCGTGGTCCGGGCGCGCCAGGTCTTTGTCGAAGCCGGCATTCCCACTTACGAGACGCCCGAGGACGCGGCCACCGCATTCCTGCAGGCGGTGCAGTACCGGCGTAACCAGGAGATCCTGTACGAAACACCGCCGGCGGCGACCGATGCCCTGGCACCCGATGCGGCCGCCGCGCGTGCAATCGTGGAAAAGGCATTGCTCGAGAAGCGGTCGATGCTCAGCGAGCCCGAAGCGAAAGCAGTGCTGCGTGCGTATGGCATTCCGACGGTCGAGACACGCATCGTGCGCGACATAAGCGAAGCGACCGGCGCGGCCGCGCAGCTCGGCTTCCCGGTCGTCCTGAAGATCCTGTCGCCCGACATCTCGCACAAGTCCGATGTCGGCGGCGTTGCGCTCGACATCGGGACACCGCAAATGCTGATCGACGCGGCGACGAAAATGCTCGCGCGCGTGCGCGAGTTGCGGCCCGAGGCGGTGGTGCAGGGCTTTTCGGTGCAGACCATGATCCGCCGCCCGCATGCGTGTGAGTTGATCGTCGGCGCGGCCACTGACGCGGTCTTCGGGCCAGTCATCCTGTTCGGACAGGGCGGGACGGGGGTCGAACAAATTGCGGATACGGCCGTCGCATTGCCGCCGCTGAATGCCTATCTCGCCCGCGACCTCATTTCCCGCACCCGGGTGGCGAAACGACTCGCTGGTTACCGGGACCGGCCTGCGGCGGATGGCAAAGCGATTGAATCGGTTCTGATGGGGATAGGGCGCCTGCTTGCGGATATCGCCGAGGTTGCGGAACTCGACATCAATCCGCTGCTTGCCGACGAAAACGGCGTCATTGCCCTCGACGCCCGCCTGCGCGTTGTCCCGGCAACGGAAAAAGGTTCCGGTCGTTTTGCCATCCTGCCTTATCCGGAGCATCTGGTAGAGCGGCTCGATGTGGCGGGACAGCGGGTGTTGATCAGGCCGATCCGGCCGGAGGACGAGGCCGACTTCAAGTCTTTCCTGTCGAGGTCGGCGGAGGCGGCGGAGCCATACATTCGCCACTTTTACCTGACGCGCGAACTGGCGCATTCGCAGTTGGCGCGATTCACGCAAATCGATTACGACCGCGAGATGGCCTTGATTGCCATTCACCAGGGCGAATTGGTGGGGGAAGTGCGGGTGGTGACTGAACCGGGAAACCGGCAGGCCGAATTCTGCGTGCTGGTGCGGCCGGACTGGGCAAATACGGAACTCGGACGGATACTGCTCGCGCGCCTTATTACCTACTGCGGTAAGCGCGGAATAAACCGGCTCTTTGGCGACATCGGCGCGGAAGACCGGCATATGCTCGGCATAACGGAAGAATTGGGTTTTCGCAAGTTGCCCGGCGCAGGCCAGGCATCAAGGATAAAACTCAAACTCGCCTGCTGAGCGGGCTGCCGCCGTTATTCCCGTAAATTGCGTTCGATCGCATGCAGTTTCAGAAAATGACCTTGCCGCTTTTTGCCCGGTCGGCGTCGGGCGCGCACGACCCGGCTGTCCGCACACGCACGCAATTTTGCTCCAGGGGCGGGGGAGGCGCAAAGAGATGGGATATCGGACAGTCGGTCACCTTGCAGCATTGCAGGCGCATGCACTCGGAAACGCTCTCGTCGAGCGCAACCCATTTCCTGACGACGGCACACCAAACCAGCGGCGAATCGAACATGCGGGTCTCCTGGGTATCTGGATTCCAGACAGGGGATTTCCTGCCCGACAATGGCCAGTCTACGGTTGCGCGTTTGCGGAAGATTGATCTGGATCAAGACAATGGGGCAAAGCACGTGACCTGGACGAAACCGGCAAGATGCGCGCGCTCCGGAATAGCTCCGGAATAGTTGGCGCGCGCGGGCCAAACCCGGACAATGGCGATTTTCGATTCTGCCTGGCCTATGCATCTGCCCCATGCCCGCGTCGCCGCCATGCTGCTCCTCGTTCTCTGCGCAGGGGCGGTCGCGCCGGCATGGACGCAACAGGCCCAAGCGCCGGCGGCCCTAACGCACGGAGCGGGCATCTGGTGGCTTGCCGTTGCGGTAATCGCAATTGGCGTCGCTTTGATCTTTTCGATTCGCTCGGCACGTCTGCTCGGCCACCAGGCGCGGCTGGAGGCCATCGTCCAGTCGGCGATGGATGCGATCATCACCGTGAGCCAGGATCAGCGCATCGTTCTTTTCAATGCCGCCGCGGAGAAAATGTTCGGCTGCAGCAGGGCTGAAGCAATCGGCAAGCCGCTCGAGGGCTTCATCCCCGAACGGTTTCGCAGCGCGCACCATACTTACGTCGACAGGTTTGTGCACACCGGCAGCACCTCGAGGCGCATGGGCATGCAGTCCGCCCTGCGCGCGCTGCGTTCGGACGGCACCGAGTTTCCCATCGAGGCATCGATTTCGCATGCAAAAGTCGGCGGTAGCAATCTGCTCACCGTGATCCTGCGCGACATCAGTGAACGCACGACCGTGGCACAGGACCTCGAGCGGGCGCGCGAAGAGGTGCGCGCCGGCGAACGCCGGCTCGATGCGATTGTGCAATCAGCCATGGATGCCATCATTACCGTGGATTCGGATCAACGCATCGTGCTGTTCAATGCGGCGGCGGAGAAGATGTTCGGCTGCGAATTCGCGCAGGCCAGGGGAAGTTCGCTCGATCGATTCATCCCTCAGCGCTGGCGGGCGGGACATCGCGAGCATGTCGAGCGTTTTTCGCGCACCGGGGAAACGTCCAGGCGCATGGGCGTGCGGTCGGTCCTGACGGCATTGCGCACGGATGGAACCGAATTTCCAATCGAGGCATCGATTTCCCAGGTGGTCGTCGGTGGCCAGAAGCTGCTTACGGTAATTCTGCACGACATCACGCAGCGAACCAGGGCGCAGGAAGAAGTGATGCGAGCCAACGATGAGCTGCGCGAACTGTCGCTGGCGATGATCGAGGTGCGCGAAGCGGAGCGCTCCCGCATCGCGCGCGAACTGCACGACGAGCTGGGCCAGGTTCTCACGGCGCTCAAGATGGACGTGGAACTGTTCAGCACGAAAATCCCCCGCGACCGCGTCGATCTGGTGGAACATGCCGCTTCGATGAACAAGTTGCTCGATTCGACGGTCGCCACCACGCGCAGGATTTCAAGCGATTTGCGCCCGCTCGTGCTCGATGACCTGGGCCTTGCCGCCGCGGCGGAATGGCTGCTCGATGGACTGGCGCAGCGCACGGGAATTACCTTCGATCTCGACATCGTCCCTTCCTGCGCCGGGCTCGGCGAGCCGTACGCTTCGACGTTGTTTCGCGTCATGCAGGAGTCTCTGACCAATGTGGCACGCCATTCCCGGGCAAGCCACGTCGCCGTTCGGCTGCTGATGGAGGGCGAGTACGCGGTGTTGACCGTCTCCGACAACGGCGTCGGAATCAAATCGGATCCACGTGCGAAGCCGGGATCGTTCGGCTTGCGCGGCATACGCGAGCGCGTATTACTTCTAGGCGGGACCTTGAGTATTGCGGGCGACCAGTCTGCTGGCACCACGGTTTCGGTACGCTTGCCGATGCCGGCCGCGGTCGCCCGGGCCCACGCATGACGACGCGAATCCTTATTGCGGACGACCACGCGATCGTGCGCGAGGGGCTGCGCCGCATCCTCGCGGCCGATCCGGCGTTTGTCGTCACCGGTGAAGCGAGCGACGCCAATGAAGTGATTTCAGCGGTCCGTGCCGGCGGGTTCGAGGTGCTGCTGCTCGATCTCTCGATGCCGGGCCGCAGCGGTATCGAACTGGTCAAACGGGTCAAGGAGGAGCGGCCCGGGCTCAAAGTGCTTGTGCTGTCCATGCATGCCGAACAGCAATATGCCGTCAGGGCGATACGGGCGGGGGCATCGGGCTACCTGACCAAGGATACGGCGGCGGCGGCCCTGAGCGACGCAATCCGCAAGATAGGTTCCGGGGGTCTATTCATCACCGCCGCTGTCGCCGAAGCGCTGGCGCTCGGACTGCAGTCGGCCGAGCAGGATTTACCGCACAAGCGACTCACCAACCGGGAATTTGAAATTTTCATGCTGCTGGCCGGGGGAGAGTCCGTTACCGGTATTGCGGAACGCCTCAGCTTGAGCGTCAAGACGGCAAGCACGCACAAGACCAACATCCTGGAAAAGATGAAGCTCGGATCCATAGCCGAGCTGGTTCGCTACGCGCTCGAGCACAACCTTCTGGATTCCCTGGCCTAGGTCGACCTGCCTTCCGGGCATCTGAACCGGTCGATCGGAGCCCGCCTATGTTCGCTACCGCACAGCGCATTGCGCACGAAGGGCGATCATCGGAGCGCCGATCAACTGCGGCCGGGGTTCGTCTCAGTGACCTGTGCGATCGCTGATCCCGTCACAGGCTCGAACAAGAGCGTTCCCGCTGCTTTCCTTCCGGCGTAGGAATTGTCCTAGGAGCCGCCCCAAGGCGTACGCCGACCTGTCTGGGCCGGCGTCGGATCTCTCCGATAGGATTATTCCGATCTCAAACCGGATTATCCCGCCCCTCCGAATCAGCATCCACCGATGGCGCGATGCTGTACGCCTGCCCAAGATTCGCTGCATGGATCAGGCAGCCGGCAACGCGATGAATCGCACAACAATGAACATCTTCGTCGTGGAAGGCGCACCTGAGATCAGGCGGCGGCTGGTCGCCATGGTACGCAGGGTTTCCGGCATCAATGTGATCGGCGAGGGAAGTACGGTCAACGAGGCGAAGGATGCCGTTCAGGGCGGTGAAGCGGAAGCCCTGCTGCTCGGTCTGCAACCGATGGGAGGCGGCGACCTCGAAGCGCTGACTCGCCTGAAGCAGGCGCGTCCGGAGCTGCGCACGATCGTGCTTGCCAACTCCGCAAGTCCGCAATACATGCAGGCAAGCCTCGCGGCCGGCGCAGAAATCTGCCTCGACAAAACCCGGGAATTCGGACTCGTGCCGGACATCCTGCGCAACTGGG
>JANXVW010000090.1 GCA_025351455.1 Betaproteobacteria bacterium
GTCTGACTTGGCCGCGTTGGCAGCGCCGCTGCCTGCATCGATCACGTCGATGGCGGCAACGGGCGACGTGGCGGCGTTGCAGATCAGCAGGTCGATGCTGGCGCGAGCCAGGGCCGGGTCGATCGCGCCTCCGGTCGACAAGGTCGACAAGGGCACATGCGCGAAAATGTGGTGGTCGCGCAGGCCGGCCTTGCAGGAGAGGTAAACCAGTTTGGTCGCGCCCGCAACGAAGGCTTCGCGCCTGACCGGCGCAGTCTGCCCTGCGGGGGGCAGGGGGGCGGTCGCTGCTGCTGCAGGCGGTGTGGACGAAGGCTTTCCCGCCATGGGCGTGCCGGGATTCACGACGGCTTCGCCGCGTTTGTACGACGCGATGAAGTCTTCGAGGGAATTGTTCTCTTGCTTGGCCTTGCGCTTACCCTTCGCAAGCAGCGGACCGTCGTCGCCCTTGATTGTCCTGTAGGCGCGGACCCACGCCACGAACACCACCACGACGATGAGGAAGCCCAGCAAGGCGATGGCGATTTTCATTTATGTTTCCGGTTATGGCGAATCGCCCGGCACGAGCTGATGAAACAGGCTGGATTCACGGTTGTAAAAGCCCTCGGTGTGGAAGGTCTCCGGAAACTTATAGAATTCGTAGTCCAGGTGATGGCAGATCTCGTGCAGCAACGTGCGCAGATAACTCTTGTAGGCAACCACGCGCTTGTGTTTCGCGGTGCGCATCCAGAGCTGGATCTTCGCCGTCTTGCCGTCCTCTTCGGGAAGGTACAGGCCGTGCAGTTCGCCCCAGTCGTCGCTTGGTCTGACCGCCAGGACCTGGATGCGCAGCGGCGGCACCTGCAATTGTCCAATGATGCCGTCCGTGATCTGCTGCGACAACCGCTGTACGGTGGTCCGGTCTTCCAATTTCAGCGCCTCCACCAGCGCCTGCGCCGGTGCGCGCAGCATTCCGGCATCGGGCAATTTGACCGCGATGATCGCATCGCTTTGCCGGTAGATGCTTTGCCTCTTTGCGGAAAGTCGTTTGTAGTAGTCGAAAACCAACTTTTTCAGTCGATGTAATGAAGCCGGCTGCCGAGCGCTTCCGGATCCCAGAACTTGAGCTTGACGCCTTTTTTGACCTTGGCCTCCGCTTCCGCCTCTTTCTTTTTTACGAGTTCGAGGCGCTGGACGACGTCGGCCGCCTCTGAGAGCGGGATCGCCACCACGCCGTCACGGTCGCCGACGATGATATCGCCCGCGGAAATCGCCACGCCGCCGCAGGTCACCGTGGTATTGATTTCGCCGGGACCATTCTTAAATGCCGAGTTCGGCTTGATCCCGCGCGCGAATACCGGGATATCGACTTTCAGCAGGCCGCTTACGTCGCGCACCAGGCCATCGCAAATGATGGCGACGACGCCGATTTTCTTCGCCCAGAATGCCCACAGGTCGCCAATGGTCGCCGCCGTATCGTCGCCGGTGGTGGCAATCACGATGACGTCGCCTTTTTTCGCGAAATCGAGAATCGCCATTGCCGCGAGATTGTCCATCGGCCCGCAGTACGCGGTAATGGCGCTGCCGCTGAAGCTCATGGTCGGGAGCAGGGGCTTGATCGCATAGTCCAGGCAACCCTTGCCGTTGTAAGCGTCGGTGACGAAGCCCGTGGGCATGCCGGCAAACGCTTTCATGACGGTCTTTGAGGGCCGCTCGATGTTGCGGCGGACAGTCAGGGCAACGGGATCGCCGATCATGCGTGTTCTCCTTTTATTGTTATGCGTTTCATTCGTTGGATGGAGCGGTATTCGCCTGGGGCACCACGTCCACCAGTTCGATATCGATGACCAGGTTCGAGTCGACGGAAACGCCGTCCGGGCTTTCCTGCCGCGACCCTTTGAATGCCAATTTCGCGGGAATGATGACGGTGCGCTGCCCGCCGGCTTTCATGCCCTCCATGCCCTTTTCCAGCCCGGGCAGTGCGCGCTTGAAGCCGTAGACGAAGGAGACCGGCGCGCCGCGGTCGTCCGAGTTGATGAATTTCCTGCCCTTCTTGTCGGCCGCCTGCTCGTCATAGATCCAGCCGGTGTAGCGGATGATTGCAAACCAGCCTTTGTGCGGTTCGGGGCCGGTTCCGACGATGCGGTCCACAACTTCGATTTCGGTTGGCGCGGCGGGTGCGGGCGCCGGCAAGAGGAGCACGCACGACAGGGCAAGTACGGCTGCGGCGGGAAAGGCGCGGGAATGAATGATCATGCCGTTAGTTTAACCAAATCTGCCGCGGCTATTCCGGGCTTGCGTCCGCTTGCTTGAACGGGCTGTGTTCGGCCAGTTCGTCTACATAGTGCTCGATGCCGCTCGCTTCCTTGCGCAGGAAGCGCGTCACCGCCTCGGCGAATTCGGGATGTGCCAGCCAGTGCGCCGATACGGTGCGTTGCGGCAGCAGGCCGCGGGCGAGCTTGTGCTCGCCCTGCGCGCCGCCTTCGAATGAGCCGATATTCTCGGCGATACAATATTCGATGGCCTGGTAGTAGCAGGCTTCGAAATGCAGGCCGGAGTGGAATTCCTTCGTGCCCCAATAGCGGCCGTACAGCGTGTCGTTGCCGATGATGTTGAAGGCGGACGCCACCGGCAGCCCGTCCCGGTAACCCAGTATCAGCAGCAGGTTCCCGGGCATGGCCTGCGCCAGGCGCAGAAAGAAATCGAGATTCAGATAAGGCGTCGAGTGATGGGCCCGATAGGTCCCGTTATAGCACTCGACGAAGAACGCCCAGTCGGCCTCGGACGCTTCGCTGCCACGCAGCCAGCGGAATTCGATGCCCGCATCGCGCACCTTGCGCCGCTCCTGGCGGATTTTCTTGCGCTTGTCGTGGTTCATGCGCCTGAGAAAATCCTCGAAGTCGCTGAAGCCTTCGTTGCGCCAGTGGAATTGCACGGACGCCCTCAGCATCATTCCCGCGGACTCGAAGGCCGCTACTTCCGGTGCCGGCGGAAAAAGGCAGTGCAGAGAAGACACGCCGGAATCGCGCGCGAACGCCAGGGCCGCATTCAAAAGGGCGTGCCGGTCGGCTTCTTTCGTTGCCAGCAGGCGCGGTCCGGTGACTGGCGTGAAGGGCACGGCGTTGAGCAGCTTGGGGTAGTACTGCAGGCCGTGGCGTTGGTAGGCATCCGCCCAGGCCCAGTCGAACACATACTCACCGTAGGAATGGGATTTCAGGTAGAGCGGCATGGCTGCCGCCAGCCGGCCTTCCCGCCATAGCGCGAGATGGCAGGGTGCCCACCCGGTTTCGGCGCTGGCGCAACCGCTTTCCTGCAGCGCATGCAGGAAAGCATGCGACAGCAGCGGATGATTTCCGGCGAGCGCGTCCCAGTCCGAAGCCGGAATCGACGCAAGCGAATCTACGATCTGGATACCGGAGCGCGTTTTCATTTTCAGCGGGGGCGGATGCTATAGTAGCAGCCATGCGCATTGCGATTGGCCAGATCAACTGCACGGTCGGGGATCTCTCCGGCAACGCAAGAAAAATCCTCGAGTTTGCGGACCGGGCCAGAAAACAAGGCGCCGATGTCCTGCTGACTCCCGAACTGTCCCTGTGCGGCTATCCCCCGGAAGATCTGCTCCTGCGCGAAGATTTCCGCGAGGCCTGCGATCGCGCGCTCGCTGAACTGGCCGCGAAAGTCCGCGGCATCAGCGTCGTGGTCGGCCATCCGCACCAGGTCGGCGGCAAGCTCTACAACGCGGCATCGGTATTGCAGGATGGCGGCGTCGCGGCGGTCTATCACAAACGCGATCTGCCCAACTACACGGTCTTTGACGAGGAGCGCTATTTCGACTCCGACGGCAGTCCCTGCGTGGTGGAAGTCAACGGCGTGCGCGTCGGCGTCAACATCTGCGAGGACGTCTGGGGTCCCGAAGGAGAGAGCACGGCCCGCGCCGCTCCTGCAGCAGTCGGCGTCAATGTCGGCATCAATATCTGCGCGGATGTCTGGGAGCCTGAGGCGCCGAAACGTGCGCAAGCGGCCGGTGCCCAGGTCTTGCTGGTCCTCAATGCCTCGCCTTTCCATATCAACAAGCTCAGGACGCGTTACGAGGTGGTGCGCGATCGCACTGCCGAGACCGGCATGGCGGTGGTGTTTTGCAACCTGGTCGGCGGTCAGGACGAACTCGTATTCGACGGCGCGTCCTTCGTCATGGACGGGCGCGGCAAGCTGACGCATCAGTTGCCGGCCTTCGAGGAAGCGCTTGCCATTGTCGAGGTCGGCCAGGACGGTCCGCTGCCCGGGGAGATCGTTCCTGAATCCAGCGTCGACGAGAGTATCTACAAGGCGCTGTGCCTGGGCGTGCGCGACTATCTGGGCAAGAACGGATTTTCCGGGGCGCTGCTCGGGTTGTCGGGCGGCATCGACTCGGCCCTGACGTTGTGCATCGCCGTGGATGCGATCGGTGCAGACAAGGTGCACGCGGTCATGATGCCCTCACAGTTTACTGCCGGCATCAGCATCGAAGACTCGCGTGAAATGGTCAAACGCCTGGGCGTGCGCTACAGCGAAATCGCGATCAGGCCGATGTTCGACACCTTCATGCAGTCGCTGGCCCCGCAATTCGGCGACCGCCCGTTCGACGCAACCGAGGAAAACCTGCAGTCACGCATCCGCGGCACGCTCTTGATGGCCTTGTCGAACAAGCACGGGTCGATCGTGCTGACCACCGGCAACAAGAGCGAAATGAGCACCGGTTACGCCACGCTCTACGGCGACATGGCGGGCGGTTTCGCCGTGTTGAAGGATCTCACCAAGAAGTTCGTCTACCGCCTCTCGCGTTATCGCAACACCGTTTCCGCCGTAATTCCGGCGCGCATCATCGAGCGGGCGCCCAGCGCCGAACTGCGTCCCAACCAGGTTGACCAGGACAGCCTGCCGCCTTACGACGTCCTTGATGCGATCGTCGAACGCTACGTGGAACAGGACCAGAGCGTGGCGGAGATCGTCGTGGCCGGATTCCGCCGCGAGGATGTTGACAAGATCGTAAGGCTCATTCATATCAACGAATACAAACGCCGCCAGGCTCCGGTGGGCATCCGCATCACCCCGCGCGGGTTCGGCAAGGACTGGCGCTACCCCATCACCAACAAATACCGCGGCGGGCTCTAGGGAAGCGCTGGACAAGGCCTGCTTCCCCGATGCCGGATTGGCCGTCTATACTGGACATCCGGGTCGCCGCTCAGGCGGCGGGTATTCAGACTACAGGAGAGCAGGGGTCATGAAAAAAATCGAAGCGGTGGTCAAGCCGTTCAAGCTCGACGAGGTGCGCGAGGCGCTCTCCGAGATTGGCGTCACCGGACTGACGGTGACGGAAGTCAAGGGTTTCGGCCGGCAGAAGGGCCATACCGAGCTCTATCGCGGCGCGGAATACGTCGTGGACTTCCTGCCCAAGGTCAAGGTCGAAGTCGTGGTGCCGGACAAGCTCACCGACCAGGCGATCGAGGCAATCGTGAAGGCAGCGCGCACCGGCAAGATCGGCGATGGCAAGATTTTCGTGACGACCGTCGAGCAGGTCATCCGCATCCGGACCGGCGAGACGGATGAGGCGGCGGTGTGATGGGTGAGGGGCGAGGCGTAATCAAGCCGGTGCCCCGATCAGAAAAAGCCCAGCACCGATAGGCCTGAATCTTTGCGTTGATCTCATCCATCGACATCGAACAGAGATGCCTGCCGCTTCGACTCGCTCGGCGCCCGAACGCAGATCTTCAAACGCCTCGCGCCGCAAAGCCTCGCGCTAGTGCACGTTCGCTCCACTCGGGCGCAAGCAGACAAGCTTTTCAGGACTTGCGTGCAAGTTCTTCGGGAAGTTCGATTTGTACTGTGGTCATGGCGAGTGGTTCCAGTGGGCGTTCTGGGTAAATTGAGAGATAGCGGAGCCTGCGCGGGCGGTGCAAGCTTGTGTCGCAGACATCGGGGTCAGACTCGCCTTCCGCCTCGCCCCTCACCCCTCACCCTCTTCGCTTTCAGCAACACCATCACCGCGCCGCCGCCGCCATCCTCGGGTCGCGCCTGCACGAACGCGAGGACTTCGTCGCGCTGGCCCAACCAGTTGCCCACTTTTCTTTTCAGGACAGGTTCCGCGTTTTTGGAGCGCAATCCCTTGCCGTGAACGATGCGCACGCAGCGGAACCCGTGCGTCAGTGCGTCGTTGAGAAAGCTTACCAGCAGCGCCCGCGCTTCCTCGGTGCGCAGGCCGTGCAGGTCGAGGTGGTCTTGCGTGGCCCAGAAACCGCGGCGCAGCTTTTTCAGGATCAGGTTGGACAGGCCATTGCGCAGGAACACGAGTTCTTCGCCGGTCTCAAGTCCGACTTCCATCGGCAACTGATCGGACAGGCTGTCCTGCAGTACCTGCGCGTCGTCGCGCAGTGCCTGCACTGGAATCGGTGCCGGCGGCGGGCGTTGCAGGTCAGCCCTGCCGGAATCGCGCAGCGGCGCGACGCCTTTCAGCGCATCACGCAACAAGGCTTCCTCGTCCGCATCGTGCGGGGCCGGTGATTCCGGTGGAGTGGGGCGCTTGGGCATTCTTCTACTTCCAGGGAATGTTTCACCGCAAAGATTCTTTTTAATACCCCCTTGAGGGGTACGCAAAGGAACGCAAAGAAAATTCAGAGCGGGTACGGAAATCAAATTCGCTTAGTTGACGGACATTCTCTGGACGACTGTCCCTGGCTCGGGAATTTTGCGAATCTGCTATCTGATGATCCCTTTGCGTCC